>NZ_CABVGP010000002.1:1259366-1571083 GCF_902497555.1 Amycolatopsis camponoti
GTCTGGCCGTACTGGCTTTGACCGCGATGCTCGTGTCCGTCGATGTGTTCGTGCTGCTGCTGGCGCTTCCGCACCTCAGCGCCGATCTGGGTGCCGACAGCATCGAGCAGCTGTGGATCATGGACATCTACGGGTTCATGGTCGGCGGGTTCCTGGTCACGATGGGCGGTCTCGGCGACCGGATCGGGCGGCGCAAGCTGCTGCTGATCGGTGCCGCGGCCTTCGGGATCGCGTCGGCCCTCGCGGCCTGGTCGACGACCCCGGAGATGCTGATCGGTGCCCGGGCCCTGCTCGGCATCGCCGGCGCGACCCTCGGGCCGTGCACGCTGGCCCTGATCAGCAACATGTTCCGCAACCCCAAGCAGATGGGGCTGGCGATCGGGATCTGGTCGGCGTTCTTCACCGTCGGCGCCATCCTCGGCCCGATCATCGGCGGCGTGCTGCTCGCCCACTTCTGGTGGGGTTCGGTGTTCCTGATCAACATTCCGGTGATGGCCGTGCTGCTGGCTTTCGGCCCGGTGCTGCTGCCCGAGTTCAAGTCACCCGCGGGCGGCCGGATCGACCTGGTCAGCGTCGGTATGTCGCTGGCCGCGATCCTGCCGTTCGTCTACGGCTTCAAGGAGCTCGCGAAGAACGGCTTCGAGCTCGTGCCGGTGCTGGCCGTCGTGGTCGGCATCGTGTTCGGCGTGCTGTTCGTCCTGCGGCAGCGCGCGCTCGCGGACCCGCTGCTGGACCTGAGCCTGTTCAAGAACTCGGTGTTCACCGTCGGGCTGGTCAGCCTGCTCGCCTACAGCCTGCTGACCGGCGCGGTGATGATGCTGGCCACGCAGTACTTCCAGCTCGTCGACGGCCTCGGGTCGCTGAAGGCCGGGCTCGCGCTGCTGCCGGGCATGGCGGTCTCGACCGTCGCCGTGCTGGTGTCGCCGATCCTGGCCCGCCGGATCCGGCCCGCCTACCTCATCTCCGGCGGCCTGCTGATCGTCGCGGTCGGCCTGCTCCTGATGACGCAGGCGGCTTCGTCGGGCGGCAGCGGGCTGCTGGTCCTGGGCTTCGCGGTGTGGTGCCTCGGCGGTGGCCCGCTGCTCTCGCTGGGCATCGGCCAGGTCATCGGTTCGGCCCCGCCGGAGAAGGCGGGCGCGGCCGCGTCGATGCCGCAGATCAGCAACGAGCTCGGTGCGGCGATGGGCTTCGCGATCATCGGCAGCGTCGGCGCCATCGTGTACCGGTCGACGCTCACCGTCCCGGCCGGTGTTCCCGCCGGTGCGGCCGACGCGGCTCGCGAGAGCCTCGCCGGCGCGACGACCGCGGCGAACGGGCTGCCGGGCGGTGTCGCCGACCAGCTGCTGGCCGCGGCGCGTGAAGCCTTCACGAGCGGCCTGCACACCGCGGCGCTGATCAGTGCCGTGGTCCTGGCCGGGGTCGGCGTGCTGTTCTTCGTCAAGTGCCGGCACATCGGCGCGCTCGGTGCCGCCGCGCAGGAGGCCCCGGCCGTCGAAGCCGACGAGGCACCGGAACCGGTGTCCTGACCTCCCCGCCGACCGGGTCCGCCCGGTCGCTGCGGGAGCCCGAGTAACAACCAAAAAGGAGAAATTCGCATGGCGCAGTACGCAATCCTGATCTTCGAGCGGGAGACACCCGGTGGGATCGCCGACATCCCCCCGGAGGTCCTGGAGGCGCACGGCCGGGTCGAGGGCCGGGTCGCGGAGTCCGGCGGCAAGCTGGTGGCGGGCTATGCCACCCAGCCGTCCGCCGAGGCCCGCTCGCTCCGCGGGGAGAAGGTCACCGACGGGCCGTTCGTCGAGGCCAAGGAAGCTCTCGCCGGCTTCTTCGTCGTGGAGGCCCGTGACCTGGACCACGCGCTCGAGATCGCGAGCTTCGTCCCGATCATGGACGGCGGTGTCGAGGTCCGTCCGCTGATGGGCTGACCCGGAATCGTTCCGACGCGCGTCGCCGTGCCGACCGGCACGGCGACGCGTTTTCCTTTGCGGGAGAGGAGAAGCCGTGCGTGAGGTAGTGCTGTACCTCCAGCTGAGCGTCGACGGCCGGGCCGAGGGCCCGGCGGGCGCGATGGACTGGATCCGGGTCGACGCCGACACCTGGCGGGTCGTCGGCGAGCTGCAGGAGCGCGCCGATACCGCGCTGGTGGGCCGGGTGACCTATGAGCAGTTCCTGACGCACTGGCCCGCCGTGGCGACGGACCCGGCCGCGTCGGGCGGCGCGGCCTCGCACGCGCGGTGGCTCGAGGCCACGCCGAAGCTCGTGTGTTCCCGGACGCCGCACGAACCGGGCTGGGTGAACGCCCGCGCCGTCACCGACGTGGTCACCGAGGTCAAGGAGCTGTGCTCCCGCCCGGGTGGCGACCTGCTGGTCCTGGGCGGCGTCGAGCTGGCCCGCACCCTGGTGGCGGCCGGCCTGGTCGACGAGTACCGCCTCCTGGTGAACCCGCGCGTGCTCGGCGGCGGACGGCGCCTGTTCCCCGACGTGTTCCCGGGCACGGACCTGGGGCAGGTGAGTGCGGAGGTATTCGGCTCCGGCGTCGTGTCACTCCGCTATCGCCGCGGCTAGTGCGGTGACCGAATACGTTCGCCGGGTCGAGAATGGCCTGCCGCGGCTGGTCGTGAGTGAGAAACAGGGTTAGAACACTGTTTCTCACTCACGACCCCAAGCCGGTGAACCTTTGCGGTCACCGCACTGGCCCGCCGCTCAGGCCGCGGTCGCTTCGTCGAGCCGCGCGCTGAGGAACGCGCGCTCGGCCTCGTTGTCGGCCAGGTCCAGCGCGGCCCGGTAGGAGACCGCCGCCTCGGCGGGGCGGCCCAGCCGGCGCAGCAGGTCGGCCTTCGCGGCCGGGAGGTAGTGGTATCCGTCGAGCCGGCCGTCGTCCTCCAGGGCCTGCAGCTCGCCGAGGCCGGCCGCCGGACCGTCCACCATGGACACCGCGATGGCGCGGTTGAGCGCCACCACCGGGGACGGCCACACCTTCACCAGCTCGTCGTAGAGCACCACGACCTGCGCCCAGTCGGTCTCGGCGTAGGTCGGCGCCTGCGCGTGCAGGGACGCGATGGCCGCCTGCAGCACGAACTTCCCCGGCCGGCCCGCGCGCATCGCGTCGAGCACCAGCCGATGGCCTTCGTCGATTGCCGCCCGGTCCCACCGCGTGCGGTCCTGCTCCTCGAGCAGCAGGAGCCGGCCTTCGGCGTCGGTGCGGGTCGAGCGCCGGGCGTCGGTGACGAGCAGGAGGGCCAGCAGTCCCCAGACCTGCCGCTCGTCCGGCATCAGGTCGCGCAGCAGCCGGGCGAGGTCCAGCGCGTGGTCGACGAGGTCGTCGCGCACCAGCGCGTCCCCCGACGGGGCGGTGTGCCCGGTGGAGAACAGGAGGTGGATGACGGTGAGCACGGCGTCCAGCCGGTCCGGCAGCTCGCTCGCCGCCGGAACGCGGTAGGGCACGCCGGCCGCGGCGATCTTCTTCTTCGCCCGGGTGATCCGGGCGGCCATCGTCGGCTCCGGCACGAGGAACGCCCGCGCGATGTCGCCGGTGGTGACCCCGCACACCAGCCGCAGCGTCAGTGCGATCTGGGCGTCGCGCGGCAGCACGGGGTGGCAGCAGGTGAAGATCAGCCGCAGCCGGTCGTCGGCGATCGCGTCGCCCGCCACCAGGTCGTCCAGGTCGTCCATCTCGGTCACGTCCGGTTCCAGGAGTAACGGCATCCGCGTGCGGAACGCGTCCTGCCGCCGGAAGTGGTCCATCGCCTTCCGGCGGGCGATCGTGGTCAGCCAGCCGCCCGGTTTGGCCGGGATCCCGTCCGAACGCCAGCCGTCCAGCGCGGCGAGGAAGGCCTCCTGGACGCACTCCTCGGCGAGGTCGAGGTCGCGAGTGACCCGTACCGTCGCGGCGAGCACGAAGGCCCACTCGCGACGGTACGCGTCGGCGACCGCCCGTTCGACGTCGCTCATCCGGGCTTCCCCTGCGACATCGGTGTTTCCCCTCGGTTCGCCGACCGGCATCCGCTTTCCCACGCTAGCGCGGTTCCGGGCTCCGGACGGGGAATCGAGCACGCCGGGAGAAGACCGGGCCGGGTCAGCCCAGCGGGGTGTTCTGGTACGCGGCGAGCAGCCAGTCGCCGTCCTGCTTCGCCAGCACCCAGATCGCGCGGACGGCGCGGTCCGGGCTGACCTCGGTCTCGCCCGGCGCGAGCACCCCGCCGACGGTGACGACGACCGCGGCGTCCTTGCCGAGGAAGCGGATGTCGACCGGGTCGCCGTGCACCCGGGTGCCCTTGTACGGTCCGGCGTACCCGGCCGCCATGAACTCCTCGATGCCGGCGCGGCCCTTGACGAAGATCCCGCCGGGCAGCGCCATCGTGCCGTCCTCGGTGAAGACCTCCGCGAAGGCCTTCGCGTCGTTGCCGGCCCACGCCGCGACGATGCGCTGCGGGACCGCGGCGGCGGCGGCCTGCTCGGTCGCCACGGTGGAAGTGCCATTGCTGGTGGACATAATCGGGATCCCTCTTCCTCAGGTGGGCACGAGTACCCCCGACAGTAGGGACGGGGACCCGGCCGGTACTACCGCTCGATTGCGAGAACCCCTGCCCGGCAACGGCTTCCGCGCTCGGCTGCGCAACCGCGGAGACGTCGCCCCCGCCGGTGCCCGGGGAGCATGGACCGCACGAGCCCGCACCGGCCGCCGCCGGCGACGGGACCACGTGCGCTGGAGGAGTGCTGACACCATGGTCATCGTCATGGCAAACGACGCCACCGCAGAGGACGTCGACGCGATCGTCGAGCGGGTGGCCGCCGCCGGGGGCGAGGCCTTCGTCAGCCGCGGGGTGAGCCGCGTGGTCATCGGCCTGGTCGGCGACGTCGACCGCTTCGAGACGCTGAACCTCGGCGGCATGCCCGCGGTCCTGAGCGTCACGCGGATCTCGGCCAAGTACAAGCTGGTCAGCCGGGAGCACCACCCCGAACGGTCCACTGTGTACGTCGGTGGCGTGCCGGTCGGGCCGGACACGGTCACGCTGATCGCCGGGCCGTGCGCGGTGGAGACGCCGGAGCAGACCCTCGAAGCGGCGCGGATGGCGCAGGCGGCCGGCGCGGTGCTGCTGCGTGGCGGCGCCTTCAAGCCGCGCACCTCGCCGTACGCCTTCCAGGGCCTGGGGGAGCGGGGCCTGCAGATCCTGGCCGACGTGCGGGCGGAGACGGGCCTGCCGATCGTCACCGAGGTGGTCTCCGCCGACGACGTCGGGATGGTCGCCCGGTACGCGGACATGCTGCAGGTCGGCACCCGCAACATGTCCAACTTCGGGCTGCTGCAGGCGGTGGGCGAGGCGGGCAAGCCGGTGCTGCTCAAGCGCGGGATGAGCGCCACCATCGAGGAGTGGCTGATGGCGGCGGAGTACGTCGCGCAGCGCGGCAACCTCGACATCGTGCTCTGCGAACGCGGCATCCGCACCTTCGAGACCGCGACCCGCAACACCCTCGACATCTCGGCCGTGCCGGTGGTGCAACGGCTTTCGCACCTGCCGGTGATGATCGACCCGTCGCACTCGGGCGGGCGCCGCGACCTCGTGCTGCCGCTGTCGCGTGCCGCGGTCGCCGTCGGCGCGGACGGCGTGCTCGTCGACGTGCACCCACACCCGGAGCAGGCGCTGTGCGACGGCCCGCAGGCCCTGCTCGCCGAGGATCTCGAGCGGCTGGCCGCCGAGCTCGACGCGCTCAGCGGCGTCGTCGGGCGGGGGCTGTCCACGTGGTGGAACCGGCGCCTGATCGCCGGCTGAGCGGCAGGACGGCACGGGCGGAGACGCGGAAACCGGCCCGTGCCGGTTAGCGTCGCCCAGCGGAGCCGGTCGGATCCCGCCCGGCGGTCGACCAGCCGGGAGGTTTCGCCGTGCCCCTGAACCAGACCCACCCCGTGGCGGTGACCGGATGACCGGCATCGCCCCCGCGCCCGCGGTGGAAGTCGCCACCGGGCTGCAGTTCCCGACCAGCCTCGCCTTCGACGACGCGGGCGGCATCTACGTCGCCGAGTCCGGCCTCGCCTTCGGCGGCGCGGCCCCCGGCGGGAAGGTGTGGCGCTTCGCCGGCGGCGACCGGACGCTCGTCGCCGACGAGCTGGCCGGGCCGGTCACCGGCCTGTGCTGGTTCGAGGGCGACCTGTTCGTCTCCGAAGGCGGAGCGGGCCGGATCACCCGCGTCGACGCCGCCGGCGCGAAGCACGTCGTCGTCGAGGGCATGCCCGGCCCCGGGAACTACCACACGAACATGGCGGTCGTGGGCGCCGACCGGAAGCTCTACTTCAGCCAGGGCGCGATGGCGAACCTGGGGATCATCGGCCTGGACGCCTACGAGCTCGGCTGGCTGCGCCGGCTGCCGCACTCGTTCGACCTGCCCGGCCTGGACATCACATTGACCGGGTTCGACGCGACGACCCGGGACCCGTTCTCCGACGAGCCCGGCGCGACCGTCGAGACCGGCGCGTTCGTCCCCTTCGGAACGCAGACCACGGCGGGGCAGAAGATCGCGGCGCAGCTGCCGTGCACCGCGGCCGTGCTGCGGTGCGAGCTGGACGGCTCCGGCCTGGAGCTGGTGGCCTGGGGGCTGCGCAACGCGTTCGGCCTCGGCTTCCTGCCCGACGGCCGGCTGATCGCGCTCGACCAGGGCGCCGACGACCGGGGGAGCCGCCCGATCGGCAACGCCCCGGACCTGCTCTTCGACGTCCGGCAGGGCGGTTGGTACGGCTGGCCGGACTACGTCGGCCACCGCCCGGTGACCGACCCCGCGTTCGCCCCCCAACGCGGCGCGCACCCGCAGTTCGTGCTGGCCGACCACGACGAGCTGCCCCCGCCCGAGCGGGCGCTGCTGGAGTTCGAGCCGCACGTCTCGGCCACCCGCTTCGCCGTGGTGCCCGACCGGGCCGGGGCACTGGCCGGGCAGCTGGTCGTGACGCTCTTCGGTGACGAGGCCCCGATGTGCCTGCCCGCGGGCGGCCCGCCGGTCGGCCGCAGCCTCGTCGTCGTCGACCCGGCCGACTGGTCGCTGCGCGAGCTGCCCGGCGCACCCGCGCTGGCCCGGCCCATCGACGTCGGGTTCGCGCCCGGCGACGACGCGCTGTACCTGCTCGACTTCGGGAAGTTCGAAATGTCGGAGGACGGGGTCCGGGCGACCCAGGGCACCGGGCGCCTGTGGCGCTGGGAGTCCTGGTCGGACCGTCCACAGGGGACGATCGAGGACTGATCGGAGCCGCACTGCGCGAGAAGCCAGTCACTCCGGCTCGAAGCTACGGTGGAGTCCACGCGGAGCCCGGCCCGGGCCCCGCCGGAGTCCGAAGTGGACTCCCCGTGGGGGAGCTGGGGTGACTGGCTGGCGCGCGACGGTGGTCGCCGCGCCCGGCCGGGGTTGGAGACCATTGTGCCGTACTCGCGTTCGCTGCTCGGCTGCCTGGCCGACTTCGCCCGCACCCGGCCGGAGTCGACCGCACTGGTGCTGGGCGACGTCCGGGTGTCCTACGCCGAACTGGCCGCCATGACGATGTCGGCCTACGAGGGTCTTTCGGCGCTGCAGCTGCCGGCCGAGGCCCGCGTCGCGGTGCACGCCGCGAAGACCCCGCGCACGGTCGCGCTCATCGTGGCCTGCCTGCTCGCGCGCCGCCCGTTCATGCTGCCGTCCACCGAGCTCGGCGCCACGGCACTGGACGAGCTGCTGGAGAAGGCCGGCTGCACCGACGTCCTGACCGCCGAGCCCGGCGCGGGCGTCGGCGGACGGCGGGTGCACAAGATCGACACCACCGCGGTCCTGCCGGACGGCGACCTCGCCGGCCTCGACGGCATCACGGGCCCCGACGTCAGCCCGGACGCCACCTCGTTCATCTTCACGACCTCCGGGTCCACCGGCCTGCCCAAGGTGGTGCCGCTGAGCTTCCAGGCCGTCGAGCGCTTCACCGAGTGGGCGGTCACGAAGTTCCGGCTGCGGCCCGGCACCGCGGTGCTCAACTACGCGCCGTTCAACTTCGACCTGTGCCTGCTCGACATCCGCGCCACCTTCAAGGCCGGCGGCACGACGGTCCTGGTCGACCCGGAGAAGGCGACCAACGGCAAGCACCTCGCCGAGGTCATCCGCACGGAGTCCGTCGAGGTCGTGCAGTCGGTCCCGATGCTCTACCGCCTGCTGGCCGACGCCCACGACGGGCAGCCGTTCGACTCGGTGAAGCACGTGATCGTCACCGGCGACAAGATGCCGGCGAAGCTGCTGCCCGAGCTGCCGCGGCTGTTCCCGAACGCGCGCTTCCACAACATCTACGGTGCCACCGAGACCAACGACAGCTTCATCCACGAGATCACCGGCTTCGAGGGCGAGGGCCCGCTGCCGATCGGCCGCCCGCTGCCCGGCGTCGACGCGCTCGTGCTGGACGCCGCGGGCGAGGTCGTCGACGGCCCGGCCACCGGCGAGCTGCTCGTGTCGACGCCGTTCCAGACCGCCGGCTACGCGGTCGGCGGCGGAGCGGACAAGTTCGTCGAACGGGACAACGGGCGCGTCTACTTCCGCTCCGGCGACCTCGTCGCGCGGGACGCCGACGGCGTGTTCACCCTCGTCGGGCGCACCGACTCCCAGGTGAAGGTCCGCGGGGTGCGGGTGAACCTCGAGGAGATCGAGCAGGTCCTGCTCGGCCACGAGCGGATCGCCGGCGCGGCCGTCGTGGCGGTGCCCGACGACGTGGCGGGGCTGGTCATCCACGCGGTCGTCCGCCGCGACACGACCGAGCCGCTGGGCGTGCTCGCGCTGCGGCAGTTCTGCCGCGAGCGGCTGGCGCGGGCCGCGCTGCCCACCACGATCCGCGTCGTCGACGCCCCGCTGCCGACGACGTCGACGGGCAAGACCGACCGCAAAGCCGTCATCCGAGACCTGTTGAACGGGAGCTGACATGAGCTATGCCGAGCAGATCAAGCAGTACGTCCTCGACGAGTTCCTCCCCGGCGTCGGCCCGGAGGAGCTGGAGGACGACTACGACCTGCGTGCCAACGGCGTGATCGACAGCCTGGGACTGCTGCGCGTGGTCACCTGGCTGGAGAGCACGTTCGAGATCCCGATGGAGGAGGTCGAGATCGTCGAGCAGGACTTCACCTCCATCACTTCGATCTCCCGGTTCGCCGAGCTGCACTCGGCGTCGGGCTCGTCCGGTACGGACTACCTGGGAAAGGCGGCCTGACAAAGTGATCATCCGCAAACTTTCGGAAGTCGAAGGCGTCGAGTGGGGCAACGGCCTGAGCCACCGGTTCCTGACGCTGCGGGACGGCATGGGCTACACGGTCACCCACACGATCGTCCGCGCCGGCACCGACTCCGCGCTGGAGTACAAGAACCACCTGGAAGCGTGCTACTGCATCGCCGGCAGCGGCAAGGTCATCGACTCCGCGGGTGACGAGCACGTCATCGAGGTCGGCACGATCTACGCCCTCGACAAGCACGACCCGCACCACCTGATCGCGTCGCCGCACGAGGACATGGTGCTGGTCTGCATGTTCACGCCGGCCCTCATCGGCGACGAGTCGCACAACCTCGACGACGAGTTTTCCAACTACTGAGCCGGAGCTCCCCCGATGCAGCAGTGGACCGACAAGCAGCAGGAGCTGCGGGACGGCTACACCGAGGCCTTCCAGGCCTGGGGCGCCGACCACCTCCGGCGCGACCGCGAAGCCGAGTTCGCCGGCGAGCTGTGGCCGGAGATCGGTGCGACGGGCCTGTTCGGCCTGCCGTTCGGCACCGAGCACGGCGGCGGCGGGCACGACCTGCCCACCACCATGCACGTGCTGGAAGGCCTCGGCTACCACTGCCGCGACGGCGGGCTGAACTTCTCGATCTCGACGCAGCTGGTCAGCACCGGCGTGCCGATCCAGCGCTTCGGGAGCCAGGAGGTCAAGGACCGGTTCCTGCCGCGGGTCGTCGACGGCTCGGTGATCTGCGCCCACGCGATCACCGAGCCGCACGGCGGGTCCGACGCGGCCGCCATGCAGACCACGGCGGAGCGGCGCGGCGACGACTACGTCATCAACGGCCGGAAGTTCTTCATCACCAACGGCCCGGCCGCCGACGTCGTCCTGGTCTACGCCCGGACCTCGCCCGGCACCGGCCCGCTCGGCATCAGCGTGTTCGCCGTCGAGAAGGGCACGCCCGGCTTCGAGGCGGGGCCGCCGATCGACAAGATGGGCCTCCGCACGTCGCCACTGGGGAACCTGACGTTCACCGACTGCGTGGTGCCCGCGGCGAACATGGTCGGCCGGCGGGGCAAGGGCTTCCTGCTGCTCGACTACGTGATGAAGTGGGAGGTGCTCCTGTCCTTCGCGATCAGCCTGGGCGCGATGGAGTACCGCCTTGGCCAGAGTATCGACTACGCGAAGAGCCGCAAGCAGTTCGGGGCGCCGATCGCGTCCTGCCAGCTGATCGCGGAAAAGATCGTGCAGATGAAAATGGACCTGGAGACCACCCGCAACTGGTTCTACGACACCGCGAAGCGGTTCGAAGCCGGCGAGGACGTGATGGTCGACGTGGCCATGGCGAAGGTCCTCGCGAGCGAGGCCAACGTCCGGTCCGCGACCAACGCCGTGCAGATCTTCGGCGGCCGGGGCTACCTCAGCGAGTTCGGGATCGAGAAGGAGCTGCGCGACGCCACCGGCGGCACGATCTACTCCGGCACGTCGGAGGTCCAGCGGGACAAGGTCGCCAGAATGCTCGGAGTGCGCTGACAGGCGCCGGAACCGGAAGAAGGACGAAATGGCGGCCGAGACGCCTCCGCAAGACCTGCTCGGGGTCACCCCGTTCCTCGACTACGACCACCCGGTGGTCCAGGAGTTCGTCGGGCAGGCGCTCGACGGCTCCGAGCAGACCCCCACCGACAAGGCGGTCGCGCTCTACTACGCGGTCCGCGACAAGCTGCACTACGAGGTCTACGGCGCGGCGCTGAGCCGCGACGGCCTCAAGGCCAGCTCGATCATCAGCCGCGGCCGCGGGTTCTGCGTGCACAAGTCCATCGTGTACGCCGCCGTGTGCCGCGCCGCGGGCGTGCCGAGCCGGATCGCGCTCACCGACGTCCGCAACCACCTCGCGTCGCCGCGGCTGCGCGAGCTCGTCGGCGGCGACGTGTTCCGCTTCCACGCGCTGAACTCCGTGTACCTGGAAGGCAAGTGGGTCCGCGCGACGCCCGTGTTCACCAAGCTGCTGTGCCGGCTCTACGGCATCACGCCGCTCGAGTTCGACGGCACGTCCGACAGCATGTCGCACCCGTACGACAGCAAGGGCCGCCGGTACATGGAGTTCCTCCACGACTACGGCGACTTCGACGACTTCCCGTACGAGCTCGTGGTCGAGGGCATCCGCTCGGCGCACCCGGCGCTGTTCGCGAGCCGCTACGAGACGGCGGGCGGCTCGCTCGTCGCCGAGGCGGCCGACGAGACCGGCGAGACGGGGCTCAAGGCCGCGTAACCGGTCGAGCACAGCGGGAGATGCGGTCCGCCGTCGCGCGGGAGGACGGTGGACCGCGGCGAGGGGGGTTCGTCACCGGTCGGGCCACCTCATGGCCACGGTGGCCTGCCGTCGGCCGGATCGGTGACCGGGAGAGGGGCAGTGATGGTGGATCTGGCGCCCGGTTTCGTCCGGAGCCGGTGGCAGCGGTCGGTGCTGGGCCGGTTCCCGGGCCTGGGCAAGCTGACTGTGAGCAGCCTGCTCTCGGAGACCGCCGACGAGTTCGCCTCCGTCGCCCTGATCTGGATCGTGCTGGTGGAGACCGGTTCCCCGGGACTCGCCGGGCTCGCGGTGCTTTTCCGCCGCTTCCCGGAGATCGTCTCGGGACCCCTGCTCGGCGCGTGGTTCGACCGCTGGTCCCCGGTGCGGCTGACCGCGATCGGCTTCGCCGTCCGCGGGATCGCGATCGGCGGGATCGCGCTGCTGTCGGTCGTCGGCACGTTCAGCATCCCGGTGGTGCTGGGGCTGTGCCTGGTCATGGGCGTCACGAACCCGCTGGCCAAGGTCGGCACCCGCGTCATCACGCCGCTGCTCATCCCGCGCCGCGAGCTGCAGGTGGCCAACGGCGTCCTGACCATCGGCGACCAGTTCCCCTACCTCGTCGGCCCGGTCCTCGGCGGCTCGCTGGCGGGCTTCATCGGGATCTGGTCGCTGTTCATCCCGGCGATCATGTGCCTGGTCGCGACGGCGCTGGTGCTCGGTGTGCGGGTGAACCCGGGCGTCGCGGTTCCCGCGGCGTCGCCTTCGCCGAAGAAGAACAGCTTCGTCGCCGGGTTCGGTCCGCTGATCACCGTGCCGGTGGTCCGCGCGATGATGATCCTGACGGTCATCTACTTCCTGTCGTACGGCCCGCTGCTGACCGCGATCCCGGTGTTCTCCGAGCAGAACCTCGGCGCCGGCGGCGCGGGCTACGGCGCGATGTGGTCGGCGATGGGCGTGGGCGCGCTGCTCGGCCTGGTGATGGTGCCGCGGCTGGCCCGGTTCCGCCCGGCGGTGGTCAACGCGGTCGGCGCGACGGTGTGGGGGCTCATCCTGCTGCCGCTGGTCTTCGTGCACGCGTTGCCGCTGGCCCTGGTCATCATGTTCGTCGGCGGGTTCGTCTGGGCGCCGTACGCGTCCACCGAGATCAGCGTCATCCAGAACGCGGTCACGGCCGAGCAGTACGGCGCGGTGTTCGGCGCCCGCCGTTCGGTGATCGTCGCGTCGTCCCCGACGGGCGCCGCGCTCGGTGGTCTGCTGCTGGAGCACTTCAGCGGGTCCCAGGTGGTCGCGCTGTCGGGCGTCGCGTGCGTCCTCGGCGGCGCGTTGTGCCTGTGCCTGCCGTCGGTCCGCGCCGAGAAGCCGGTGGAGCCCGCGCCCGTGCCGTCGTCGCAAGTCGAGCCCGAACCCGAACCGGTCTGAGTCCCCAGGAGTGACCAGCGAAATGGCGCCACGCATCCTGCTCATCGGCGGCA
Organism: Amycolatopsis camponoti; assembly: GCF_902497555.1. NCBI lineage: Bacteria > Bacillati > Actinomycetota > Actinomycetes > Pseudonocardiales > Pseudonocardiaceae > Amycolatopsis > Amycolatopsis camponoti. The sequence continues at coordinate 1,272,326 of NZ_CABVGP010000002.1, forward strand.
ACCCCAAGCACTTCCACGCGGCGAAGGCGGCCGGCCTGGAGGTCGTGTACTGCCAGAACCCGGACGAGTTCAAGCCGGAGTACGGCCCGCTGGTGGTGGGCGCGCTCCTGGCGGACTACACGGACTGGGAGACGTTCCGCCCGCTCGTCGAGGCGGCGCACCGCGCGTGGGGCTTCACGACGGTGGTGTCGCTGACCGAGCCGGGCCTCGACCCGGCCGGCCGGGTCCGCGACCTGCTCGGCCTCGGCGGGCCGTCGTACGAGGTGAGCCACCGGTTCACCGACAAGTACGTGATGCGCCGCAGGCTGGCCGAGGTGGCCCACCCGGACGTCCCGGCGATCGGCGCGGAGGTCCTGACGGACAGCGCGAGCCTGACGGCGTTCGGCGACCGGTACGGGTACCCGTTCATCGTGAAGCCGGGAGCGGGCACGGCGAGCTTCGGCGTCCACCGCGTGGACGGCCCGGACGAGGCCGACGCGGTGTTCTCGGCCATCTCGCGGGAGCGGGACGTGTCCGATCACCCGTTCCTCGGCCAGTACGACCTCGACGAGTACGTGATGGAGGAGTACATCGACGGGACGCTGTACAGCGCGGAGGCGTTCTCGTTCGCGGGCACGCACACGGTGCTGGCGATCACCGAAGCGGTCACGCTGCCGGGGACGGTCGTGCACGCGGGCCACGCGGTTCCGGCCCGCCTCGACGCCGCCGCGGTGGCATCGGTGGAGCGGATGATCCCGGCGTTCCTCGACGCGCTGGGGTATTCGGACGGCCCGAGCCACACGGAGTTCAAGTTCAGCCCCCGCGGCCCGGTGGTGATCGAGTCCCAGAACCGCATCGGCGGAGCGTTGATCAACGAGATGGTGTTCGCGGTGCACGGGGTCGACATGCACGACCTGACGATGAAGTGGCCCCACGGCTCGGTGTCCCCGATCGTGGCCGCCCCATCGGCGTCGGGCGCGGCGGCAAGCTGGCTGGCGGTGGCGGAGCCGGGCGAGATCCTGGAGATCGCCGGTGTGGACGGGGTTTCGGCAGACCCGGCAACATTGGCGATCGACTTGGGCGGAGCGGCACCGGGGGACGTGGTCCGTTCGTTGGACGGGTCATGGGACGGCTTGGGTCACGTAGCGGTCCGAGCCCCCGACACGACGGCGGCGATCGAGTTCAGCCAGGCGAAGGTGGCGGACATCAAGGTCCGCACGAAGCCGGTGGAGTCCTAGGGTTTCGTGGCGGGTGAGAGCCCCGGTGCCGGTCGGCGCACCGGGGCTTTCGCATGCCTGCCCCGCCGCCGGCTGGTCTGGTCTGGCCCGGAACTCGCCATCGCGGTCTTCGTGGCGAGTCGGCTTCGGCCGGGTTCGGAACCTGTTGCCGCGCGGCTGCGTGGGTGCGAGGTTGAGACAGCTGGGCCCGGGTTCGGAACCTGTTGCCGCGCGGGGCGTGCACGCGGAACGGGCCCGCCCCTGGCTGGGACGGGCCCGTTCTCACGCGCGCCGGGTCACGGGACTCCGACCACGCCCGTGCAGTAGTCCTCGATGTACGCCCGCTTGGCCGCTTCGCCGCGGTCCGTGCGCAGGAACCGGGCCCACGCGCGGCGCTCGTGGGCCGTCGTGTCCAGCTCGACCACGTTCTGCGTCGCGCGGAACGCGCCCGGCTTGGCCGGGTAGCGCTTGAACTCGTCGCCGTCGAGGAAGAAGATCCCCGTCCACAGCTCGTCCTTGCGCCACAGACCCACGATCAGGTAGTAACCGCCGTCGTGGTGGAGCTGCGCGTAGCCGAGTTCGTTCTCGAACTGGAGCTCGCCCGACTCCGCCTGGTCGCGCAGGTACTGGCGCGCCTGCTCGCTGATCGCCGGCGCGGCGTCCTCGCCGGCTTCGCGGACGTCGTACCACTTCAGGTACGCGCCCGGCAGCCGGAGGTCTTCGCCCGGGTAAATGCGCTTGTCGACGTGCACCCATTCCGCCGGGATGTCCGCCAGCTCGCTGAGTTCCGTGATCGCCTTGGTCACCTGGTCACCACCTCACCTGTGTAGAGCCCGTTCTGTTCGTACTCGCGCAGCTGCTTGTAGTCCGACTCGACCTGCTCCGGGTCGTCCGCCTCGAGGTAGACGTAGCCCACCGACGTGGCGAGGTCGACCGTCCGCCGCACCGGCCCGCCGGCCGGCGTCGTCAGCACCAGGTCGACGAACGACGGCAGCGCGCGCACCGCCGCGAACCCGGCCTCGTCCGGCACCACGCCGTCGGTCGGGCTGATCAGCGTGACGTAGCGCAGGAACGACCGCGGCCGGTACGTGGGCAGCCGCCGTTGCGTGACCTCTTCGGGCCGCGCCACCGCGAGCGCCAGGCATTCGACCTGGTTGGTGCCGATGCACCGCGAGATCACCGCCGGCTGGTGCGACCCGCCCATCCGCGCCCCGGACTCGACCAGCACCGGCCCGGCCGGGGTGAGCATCACCTCGGTGTGCCCGGCGCCGTTGCGGAGCTCGAGCGCGTCCAGGACGTCCAGCGTGTAGCCGGCCAGCTCCGCCACGCGCGGCTCCGAGAGCGGCACCGGCTGTTCGTAGTCGTACATCCAGTGCCCGCCGTCGAGTGCCCGCTTGTGGTAGCGCCACACCTCGACGACGTGGTGCACGCCGTCCCGGCTCACCGTGTTGACGAAGTACTCGTCGCCGTGCAGGTATTCCTGCGCCAGCACGGTTTCGTTGCGGGAGCCGTACCGGGTGGTGCCGGCCATGATCGCGTCGTGCCCGGCACGCACCTCGCCGGCCGACCCGCAGATCCGGACGTTGTCGGTGCCGGCACTGGCCAGCGGCTTCAGCACGACCGGCCAGCTGCCCAGCGCTTCCGACCAGGCGACGACCTCGTCCGCGGACGGCGACGAGAACGACGCGGCCGTCGCCAGGCCGGCCTCGCGCACCGCGGTGACCATCTCGAACTTGTCGCGCCGGGCCCGCGGCCGGACCATCCCGTTGCCGGGGGTGCCGAGCGCCGCCGACAGCTCGTCGGCGAGCAGCACCCCGGACTCGGTCCCGGCCACGACGAACCCGACGTCGAGGCGCTGCAACGCATCCGCGGTCGCGGCGACGTCGCCCTGGTGCCGGACGTCGGCCTCGGTGGACCCGCGCAGGTGCACGTCCGGTGCTTCCGACCGGACGCGCACCGTCTCCAGCCCGTGCGCGGCCAGCGCCGCGGGCAGGTGCGCCGCGATGCCGTCCGCGTCGACGACGGCCACCCTCACGCGCCGGCTCCGTCCAGCCTCGGGATCGACGCGGCCGCGAGGTCGAGCGCCTCCTCGTTGACGACGTCGTCCTCGAGCGTGCCGGCGAAGTACTTGTCGTAGGCCACGAGGTCGAAGTGCCCGTGCCCGGACAGTCCGAAGAGGATGGTCTTGCCGACGCCTTCGGCCTTGCACTTCAGGGCTTCGTCGATCGCGCCGCGGATCGCGTGGGTCGACTCCGGCGCCGGCAGGATCCCTTCGGTGCGGGCGAACTGCACGCCCGCTTCGAAGCACCCGGTCTGCCCCACGGCGATCGGCTCGATCAGCTTGTCCTCGACCGCACGGCTGACCAGCGGGCCGATGCCGTGCGCGCGCAGGCCGCCGGCGTGCACGGGCGGCGGCATGAACTCGTGGCCGAGGGTGTGCATCCGGAACAGCGGCCCGAGCCGGCCGGTGTCGGCGTAGTCGTAGGCGATGCTCCCGCGGGTGAGCGTCGGGCAGGCGGCGGGCTCGACGGCCAGCACCCGCACCGCGGGCCCGCCGCGCAGCTGCGCGCCGATGAACGGGAAGGTCAGCCCGGCGAGGTTGCTGCCGCCGCCGGAGCAGCCGACGATGATGTCCGGGTAGTCCCCGGCCAGCTCCATCTGCAGCAGGGCTTCCTGCCCGATGACGGTCTGGTGCAGCAGTACGTGGTTCGCGGCGCTGCCGAGCACGTAGCCCAGCGACGGGTCGGTGGCCGCCGTCTCCAGCGCCTCCGAGGTGGCGATGCCGAGGCTGCCGGGGGAGTCGGGGTGCTTGGCCAGGATCGCCCGGCCCACCGCGGTTTCCGGGCTCGGGCTGGGGACGCACTCCGCGCCGTAGGACTCCATCAGCGCCCGCCGGTACGGCTTCTGCTGGAAGCTGACCTTGACCATGAACACCTTGGCGGTCAGCCCGAAGAGCGCGGCCGACAGAGCCGTCGCGCTGCCCCACTGCCCGGCGCCGGTCTCGGTGATCAGCCCGGTCTTGCCGGCCTGCTTGTTGTAGTACGCCTGCGGGATCCCGGTGTTCGGCTTGTGGCTCCCGGACGGCGCGACGCCCTCGTACTTGTAGTAGATCTTGGCCGGGGTGCCGAGGGCCTGCTCGAGCCGCCGCGCGCGGTAGAGCGGGCTGGGCCGCCACTGGCCGTAGAGCTGACGCACCGGCTCGGGGATCTCGATGTCCCGCTCGGTGCTCAGCTCCTGGTCGATGATGGGCTCCGGCATCGTCGCGCCCATCTCGTCGCGAGTCAGCGGGGCCCCGGTCGCCGGGTTGAGCGCGGGCGCCAGCGGAGCGCCGGGCAGGTCGGCGGCAATGTTGTACCAGGTGCTCGGAATCTGGGACTCGTCGAGCTGGAACTTCGTTCTCTCCATCGCGGAGCCTCTCGTGTTGTGCGGTACCGGATCCGGCGCACGCCGGCACCGCCGGCACGCCCCGATGCTGCCGTTCCCGCCCGTCGGCGCACATCTTCCGGAGTGCGCGCTGTGCGCCACCCGCACCAGTGGGGCGCCAATTTCGGGATATAGCCGAGAAAGCGCGAGGGGAATTCCGCTGGGAAACGCAACGTCGGCCGACGGCACCGTCATCGAGTTCGACAAGGTCGGCTCCGGCCCACCGCTGCGCACGCAGGAGCTGACCGATCTGCTCGGCCGCGACGACCGTCGCGGCCGCGACGGCAGCACCGACACCCGCCATGCGCGGTGGAGCGCGAGCTTGAGGACCTGGCCGCCCTGATCGCCGACGCCGGTGGCGAGGCCCACCTGTTCGGCATGTCGGCCGGCACGGTCCTCGCCTTGGACGCCGCCGCTCGCGCGTCCTGGTCCTCGACGGCGGCGCGAGCCCGGCGTCGTTCGGCCACGTGGCCCAGGCCGAAGCCTTGCCCAACGCGCGGCGCCGCACGCTGCCCGACCAGGAGCACGCCGTCGCGCCGGACGTCCTGGCTGCCTTTCTACCTGGACTGAGGGGCGGCGGGTCCCTGCGGCGTCACGCGGCGTCCGATGTGGAGAGCGGCCCTTCCGTGGCCGGCCCACGCGCCTCCGGTGCCGGCGCACGCCCGGCCAGGTACCGCAGCTTGGTCAGGTGCCGCTGGACGAGCCCCGCACGCCGTGCTTCGTCCAGGGCGGTGCGCGTGACGCGGTTGGCTCGCCGCCGCCGGTGCCGGCCGCCGGGCTCTTCGGTGTGCACGGTGGTGTTGCCTCCTTCGTTGTCGGTGCCGGTTCGCTCGATCGGGTGGGCGTGTCGATCGCCGTCGTACCGAGGGTGTGATCGCTGGGTGTGACGGTTCGGTTGCGGGCAAGCGCAAACAGGGCCCTCGCCGCGCGAGGTAACAAGGTTGTCTCGGACGGTGCCGTTGGGCCACCTGGCCGCTCGCACGGTGCGACTTACGGACTCGTGCGGCGCGGGGAGCGTGGTCGCGACCGTCCACAGTGGGGGCACGTCGGCGGTGCCGGGGGAGTGCCCCGATGCGCGGCCGGGCACGTGACCAGGGTGCGTCGTGCGCATGCCGCGCACGACGTCTTCCCTGGTGGCGCCCCCGGCAGGACTCGAACCTGCGACCTAGAGATTAGAAGGCTCTTGCTCTATCCAGCTGAGCTACGAGGGCCCGCGCCGACGGCTGCTGCCGGTAACCCGGCACTGGCAGCTTAGTCGTCGCCATCCTCTCGATCGTTCGACACCGGCGAATCGTTTCAGGTCTCGTTCGACGGAATTCGGAAGTTCGGTGGAAGCGCCGTCGTGACCGGGACGGCGACAGTGGTGCAGACCTCCTCTGTGTCGGGTGTGGTGCTGAGGGTGACCGAACGGGCTTCCCGGCGGGCCGCGAACCTGTAATCTGGCGATCAGAAGGCTCTTGCTGTGTCCAGCCAGACCACGCTCGCCCGCACCAACCCGCGGCCGGGCAGGCAGCGCCGCGAGCGTCCGCACGCCGCTGCCTGACGGCCGCGGCGGGCGGCGCGGTGGTCGCCTCACCTGCGGGGGTGAGGTCTTGGGGACGCCCTGTCGATGGTTTGGTCGCTTGTTGACGACCTTGGGTCGGTTTCGTGGGTGATCTGGTCGATTTGTCCGAATAGTGGTGGACGGGTTGTCGTCGGTGGCGGCGCCGCGGTGCGTTGTGGTGGCTGGCGTCGTGACGCCGGTCGCGCGTTGGTGCTCGCCGGGGGGTGGGTGGTGGTCGACAAGCGGCCGCGGCTGATGTGGCGGTTGCGGTGTGGGCCGCCCAGGCAGGCCGAGAAGCCCAGCTGAGCGGCTTCCAGGCCGACTGAGGCCAACCCGGCCGGGGGCAAGGCCCGCGAAGGCCAACCCAGGCCCGCTAGGCCTGCCAGGCCCGCGAAGGTCAACCCAGGTCGGCTACGGCTAACCCGGGCTCGCCGGGCCCGCCAAGACCGATCCGTGGCCGCAGGCTGGTTAAGGCCGCCAAGGCTGACCAAGGTCCGCTGTAGCCGACCCTGGCCTGCCGCTGCCGACGAGGGCTGGCAAGGCGGACCCAGGCCCGCCGAAGCCAAATACGGCCCACGGAGGCCCACGGAGGCTCGCCAGGGCCAACCAGGGCCAACCAAGGCCAATCAAGGCACCGAGGCCCGGCCCGCCCGGAACCGCCAGAGGCCGTCGCCGGAGTCGCCTACGCCGGCCGCCTGGCTGGCGGCCGCCGCCGGATCTGGTGTGGGAAGCCCGTGGGCGCGCCCCGCCGCTGGGGCGCGCCCACGGGGTGGGGCCGCTGTCGGGGGAGCGGCCCCGGTCGGGTCCGGCCGCCGCCGCGAGCCGGCTCTCCCCCCTGGGAGCGGGCGGCGGTGCGGGCCCGGGTCAGGGCGTCACTCCCAGATCTGGATCCCGCGGACCAGGAACCGCGCGTCCGGCACGTACGTGCCACCACCCGGGTAGGTGACGAAATCTCCCTCGGTCGAGCATTCCTCGCTCTGGTACACCGTGACGTCCCGCGTAAGCAGATTCGCGAATGACGATCCGGAGAATCCCTCGGGCAGGGGAATGCATTCCCCGGGATTCGCGGTGCGGAGGTCGAACCGCTGGATCTCGCCGCCGTAGTCGCCCGCCGACCACAGGCAGAATTCGCCCTTCTGGCACCCCGGTTCCTCCTGTGCGGAAGCGGCCTGAGCGGTGCCGACGCTGGTCAGCAGACCCAGCGCGGCCAGGATCAGCAGGTGCGGCAGGCGGGCGCGGAGACGGCGTGAAGACATCGTGGATTTCCCCTCTGGAATCGCGGCTTCGCGGGCCGCGGTGAACTGGTGATTCCAGATTGGCGGGCGGGGGAAGATTTGTCAGCCCGCGATTTCGGATCTGTGGACAGGTGGCCGGGCGGGAACCGGTTGTCCACAGATCCGCGAACGGTCTTGTGGGGGCGCGGAGGAGGTGCTAGCCCGGCCGTGAGCACTTCCGTCAAGCTGGCTCCATGGACAGGGCGCGGGTTGCGGTGTTCGTCGTCTTCGCGGTCAACGGCCTCGCGCTGGGCTCCTGGGCCTCGCGCACGCCCGCGCTGGCGGCGCAGGTGCACGCCTCGCCCGGGGTCTTCGGCCTGGCGTTGCTCGGCGCCAGTGCCGGGATGCTCGCCGCCGCGTCGGTGGCCGGCCGGATCATCGAACGGGCCGGCGCTCGCGTGGTCGTCGCCGGCAGCACCGGGTGCGCGGCCGGCTCGATGGTGCTGGTCGGCTTCGCGCCGGCCGTGCCGCTGCTGGCCGGTGCCCTGCTCCTGATCGGCATGAGCGTCGGGATGCTCGACGTCGCGATGAACGTCGCCGCCGTGGCTGTCGAACGACGGATCCGCCGGCCGATCATGCCGGAGTTCCACGCGGGGTTCAGCGTCGGCGCCCTCGCCGGAGCGCTGGCCGCGAGCCTCGCCGCCGGCCACGGCTGGTCCCCGGGGCGCCACCTGACCGTGGCCGCCGTCGTCGCCGTCGCGGCGCTGCTCCCCGTCATCCGCGCGGTGCCGGGCAGCCGGCCCGAACCCACCGAAGAAGCAGCGCCGGGCCGGGCGCCGATCCGCCGTCCGGTGCTGTGGCTGCTCGCCGCGGTCGCGCTCTGTTCGGCCATCGCGGAGGGCGCGTCCTCGGACTGGTCCGCCTTGCTGATGACGGCCGAACGCGGTGTCGGCCAAGGCGCCGCGGCCCTCGCGTTCGCCGGCTTCCAGCTGGTCATGGTGCTGACCCGGCTCGCCGGCTCCCGGGCGCAACGCCGGTTCGGCCCCACCCGCTGCCTGGCCGCGGGTTCGGTGCTGGCCGCCGCCGGGCTGCTCGCCGCGGCCACGATCCCGGTCGCCGCCGCCGGATACCTCGGCTTCGCGCTGGCCGGCGCGGGCCTGGCCGCGTCGTTCCCGCTCGCACTGAGCCTGGCCGGCGACGCCGGGAAACGCGGGGACGGCACCGGCGGCGAGCGCGAGATCGGCTTCGTCACCGCCATCGCCTACACCGGGTTCCTCGGCGGGCCGCCGATCGTCGGCGGCATCGCCCAGGTGACGGACTACGGCGTCGCGTTCGGGTTCGTCGGGCTGGTCGCCGCGCTGATCCTGCCCGCCGCCCTCGGTGCCCGGCGGGCGCGGCAGCGGGAGGCGGCCGCGCTGACAGCCGAATCGTGACAAAAAGCCGGGAGCCGCCCGCTCCCGGGTCGCGTCTCTTCCCCGTACGGCCCCTATCGCCGAAGCCCCGTTGACAGTGCGGAACCAAGCGGGGCAAGCTGAGCGCGTCGTAAGCTGAAATGAATTTATCGACGTTACAAGTTCAGGTGGGCTGGTCAGGGTAGGGGCCTTGACCCGGGGAGGACGTCGTGAGGGTTGTGCTGCTCGGCGGCGCGGGGGCGCTCGCCGGCGGAGCCGGGCTCCCGCTCGTGCAGGGCGCGGTGCCGAGGCTCGTGCTCGTGCCGGTCGCGTTCCGGCTCGCGCTGTTCCTGCAAGCGATCTGGGCCGGCGCCCCGCTGGGCGCGCCGGTGCTCGGCCTGGCCATCGTGCTCTACCTCGTGCCGAACCTGGCCGAGGTGGCCTGGGTCTTCCACCGCAGCACCGGCATCCGGCCGGTGCTCGCCGCCGACACCGCGTACACGCTCGTCACGAGCTTCGCCGCGGCCATGTTCGCTCCGGGTCTGCTCGCCCTGACCTGGCCGAACATCATGGGCACGGTCATGGTCTGGACGTTGCTGCGCGGCGCTCCGGCCGGCGCGATCGCGATCACCGGGGCCGTGCTCCTGCGCTACGGCATGGCCGTGGTGTCCGGCACGTCGGCGCCCGCGACGTGGATCGTGCTGGCCCTGGTCGCGGCCGCCGCGACGGCGCTGGCGATCGTGATGCTCGTCGCCGGCGCGATGCGGTTCGCGCACCGGCTGGGGGAGCAGCGCGGCCGCGCCGCCGAGCGGGAGCGGCACCGGCGCGACCTGCACGACACGGTCCTGCAGGTGATGGAGTCGCTCGCGCTGCCGGCGCCCCGGGACGGCCTCGACCCGGTGGGCAGCCTCGACCAGGTCCGCCGCATCGCCCGAGCGCACGCCCTGCGCCTGCGGCTGAGCCTCGACGGCGACGCGCCCGCGGAGCCGGGCGGCCTCGAGCACCGGCTCGGTGCGCTGGCGGTCGAGATGACGGCGGAGGGCCTGCGCGTCGACCTCGTCACGCTCGCGAAGCCCGCTGAAGTCCCCGAGAGCGTCGTCAATTCCCTGCACGACGCAGCGCGCGAAGCGCTGCGAAACACGTTGAAGCACGCGAAGACGGGCAAAGCCGTCATGTGCCTCGAAGAGCATGACGGCGTCGTGACGGTGTCCGTGCGCGACCACGGGACCGGCTTCGACATCGGCGCGCACCCCGCCGGGTTCGGCATCGAGAACTCGATCCACGCCCGGCTGGCCGAGATCGGCGGCGCCGCGCGCATCGACTCGGCGCCCGGCCAGGGCACCCGCGTCGTCCTGACCGCCCCGCTAGAGCTGGGTTTCCCCGTCGGGTGAGTCCCGCCACTGCGCGAACGGCCGGTCCAGCGCCCACTTGCCGTCGTGCTCTTCGAGGACGCGGTATTCGCAGGTCTCCGGGTTGGTCAGCGACTCGAACAGCTCGATGCTCCAGCCGAAGAGCCGGCGGCACAGCAGCCGCACGGTGAGCCCGTGCGACACGATCAGGACCGTCTCGGGGTGACTTTCGTCGCGCAGGCGCAGGTCCGAGAGGAACGCGGCGACCCGGTCGTCGACGTCCGCGCCCGACTCGCCGAAGGGCAGCCGGTAGAAGAAGTGCCCGAACTCGTTGCGCCGCGCCTTCTGGATCTCCTGGCCGGCGGGGTCCTGGAGGTTGCCCCAGTCCTGCTCGCGCAGCCGCGGCTCCTGCAGCACCCGTTCGCACGACGCCTCGATGTCCAGCAGCCGCAACGTTTCCCGCGTGCGCAGGTACGGGCTGACGTAGACGGCGGGCCGCTCGCCGTCGAGCAGCCGGGCGATCTCCGGCCCGGCCGCAAGCGCTTCCCGCTCGCCCTTCGCCGTCAGCGGCAGGGCGTGGTCGGGGATCCGCGTGTAGGCGAGCTCGTCGACGTTGCCGAGCGACTCGGCGTGCCGCAGCAGGATCATCTTCACGGTCCCATCCTGCCCGTCACACGGGCGTGACCGGGGCTGGGCATACCCTCTGGGGCGTGTCCAGCGAGCCCGTGACGAAATCCGACGCTCCCGCGCAGCGCCGGGCCAGTGTGCTGCCCCTGATCTCGGTCGGCGTGCTGCTGGCCGCGGTCGTCGCGATCGGGTTGATCGCGCTCACCGGCGGGGCCGGCTACGTCATCGCCGGCCTGCCCGATCCGGGGCTGGTCACCAAGTACGGCATCACGGTCATGCGCGTGCTGTCCGAAGCCGCGTCGGTGATCTGCGTCGGGTCGCTGCTGCTGGCCGCGTTCCTGGTGCCGCCGCAGAAGTCGGGCACGCTCGGCCCGGAGGGCTACGGCGCCCTGCGCGCGGCCGGGATCGCCGCCTGGGTGTGGTTCGGCGCGGCCCTGCTCTCGGTCGCCTTCACCGCCGCCGACACCGCGGGGAAGCCGTTCGGCGAGGTACTGGACCCGCAGACGCTGCTCGACCTCGTCGGCGCCATCGAGCAGCCGAAGGCGTGGTTGTGGACCGCGCTGATCGCGATCCTCGTCGCGCTCGGCTGCCGGCTCGCGCTGTCGTGGGGCTGGACGGCGGTGCTGTTCTTCCTGGCCGTCGGCGGGCTGGTCCCGGTCGCGGTCACCGGGCACTCGGCCAGCGGCGGCTCGCACGACGTCGCCACCAACAGCCTGCTGTTCCACCTCGTCGCCGCGTCCCTCTGGGTCGGCGGGCTGGTCGCGCTCCTGGCGCTGGGCTACCGGCGCGGGAACCACCTGAGCCTGGCCGCGCAGCGGTTCTCGCGGCTGGCGCTGGTCTGCTGGATCGTGATGGCGATCTCCGGCGTGGTCAACGCGCTGGTCCGGATCGGCCTGAACGATCTCTTCACCACCGACTACGGCCTCCTGGTCGTCGCCAAGACGGTCGCGCTGCTGCTGCTCGGCGTGTTCGGCCACCAGCAACGCCGGAAGGGCGTCGCGGACCTCGTCGACGGCAAGGGCGGCGGCCAGCTGATGCGGCTGGCCGCGGTCGAGATCCTGATCATGTTCGTCACGATCGGGATCGCGTCCGGCCTGGCCAGGACGCCGCCACCGGCGGACGCGGTCACCCAGCCGTCCACCACCGAGCTGCTGATCGGCTACAACCTCGACGGCGCGCCGACGGTGTGGCGGCTGCTCTTCGACACCCGCTTCGACCTGGTCTACGGCACCCTCGCGCTCGTCCTGGGCGCGCTGTACCTCGCCGGGGTGCAGCGGCTGCTGCGCCGCGGCGACTCGTGGCCGGTCGGCCGCACGGTCTCCTGGATCGTCGGCTGCGTGGTGCTGCTGATCGCGACGTCGTCCGGCATCGGCCGCTACGCCCCCGCGATGTTCAGCGTCCACATGGGCAACCACATGCTGCTGTCGATGGTGGCGCCGGTGCTGTTCGTGCTCGGCGGACCGGTGACGCTCGCGCTGCGCGCCCTGCCGGCCGCGGGCAAGGACGACCCGCCGGGACCGCGGGAATGGCTCGTCGCCTTCGTGCACTCCCCGGTGTCGCGGTTCCTGACCCACCCGGTGGTCGCGCTGCTGCTGTTCGTCGGCTCGTTCTACGCGCTCTACTTCTCCGGCATCTTCGACAACGCGCTGAACTACCACTGGGCGCACCTGGTGATGAACGCGCACTTCCTGCTCGCCGGCTACGTCTTCTACTGGCCGGTGATCGGCGTCGACCCGGCGCCGCGGCGGATCCCGTACCTGGGCCGGCTCGGCATGATGTTCGCCGCGATGCCGTTCCACGCGTTCTTCGGCGTGATCCTGATGAGCACGCAGACCGTGATCGGGCGGGCGTTCTACAGCCAGCTGCACCTGCCGTGGGTGTCCGACCTGCTCACCGACCAGCGGCTCGGCGGCGGCATCGCCTGGGCGTCCGGCGAGCTCCCGGTGCTGCTCGTGCTGATCGCGCTGCTGGTGCAGTGGTCGCGCCAGGACGAGCGCGAGGCGAAGCGGCGGGACCGGCGCGAAGCGGCGACCGGCGACGAAGAGCTGAACGCCTACAACGCGATGCTGAAGAACATGGCCGAGGGGAAGCGCGCCGAATAGTCTCGACTTCCGGTTGAGGGTGAGACCGTCCCGGAGCCGGCCGAAACGACGGTTTCGGTGATCCCGGGCTGACTTTCGGTAGTCCGACGGTGACCGGCGTCGGGTCGCGATCAGGTGCGCTCTACGATCGTCGGTATGGCCGAGTTCATCTACACCATGAAGAAGGTGCGCAAGACCGTCGGGGACAAGGTCATCCTCGACGACGTCAGCACCGCGTTCTACCCCGGCGCCAAGATCGGCGTGGTCGGGCCGAACGGTGCCGGTAAGTCCACCGTTCTCAAGATCATGGCGGGGATCGAGCAGGCCAGCAACGGCGAAGCGTTCCTCCAGCCCGGCGCGACCGTGGGCATCCTCATGCAGGAGCCGGTGCTCAACGAGGAGAAGACGGTCCGGGGGAACGTCGAGGAGGGCCTCGGCGAGATCAAGACCAAGCTGGACCGCTACAACGAGATCGCCGAGCTGATGGCGACCGACTACAGCGACGCCCTGATGGAGGAGATGGGCCAGCTCCAGGAGGAGCTGGACCACGCCGACGCCTGGGAGCTCGACTCGACCGTCGAGCAGGCGATGGACGCCCTGCGCTGCCCGCCGCCCGAGGAGGGTGTCTCGCACCTCTCCGGGGGTGAGCGCCGCCGCGTCGCGCTGTGCAAGCTGCTGCTGTCCGCGCCCGACCTGCTGCTGCTCGACGAGCCCACCAACCACCTGGACGCCGAAAGTGTCCTGTGGCTGGAGCAGTTCCTGGCCCGCTACGCCGGCGCCGTCCTCGCCGTCACCCACGACCGGTACTTCCTGGACAACGTGGCCGAGTGGATCATGGAGCTCGACCGCGGCCGCGTCGTCGGCTACGAGGGCAACTACTCCACGTACCTGGAGAAGAAGCAGGAACGCCTCGCCGTCCAGGGCAAGAAGGACGCGAAGCTCGCGAAGCGCCTGAAGACCGAGCTCGAGTGGGTGCGGTCCAACGCCAAGGCCCGGCAGACCAAGTCCCGGTCGCGGCTCGACCGCTACGAGGAGATGGCGGCGGAGGCGGACAAGCACCGCAAGCTCGACTTCGAAGAGATCCAGATCCCGCCGGGCCCGCGCCTGGGCAGCGTCGTGGTCGAGGTCGAGAAGCTCAAGAAGGGCTTCGACGACCGCGTCCTCATCGACGGGCTGTCGTTCGACCTGCCGCGCAACGGCATCGTCGGCGTGATCGGCCCGAACGGCGTCGGCAAGACCACGCTGTTCAAGACGATCGTCGGGCTCGAGGAGCCGGACGACGGCATCGTCAAGATCGGCGAGACGGTCAAGCTGTCCTATGTGGACCAGAACCGCGGCGGGATCGACCCGAAGAAGACCGTGTGGCAGGTCGTCTCCGACGAGCTGGACTACATCCACGTCGGGCAGACCGAAATGCCGTCGCGCGCGTACGTCAGCGCGTTCGGCTTCAAGGGCCCGGACCAGCAGAAGCCGGCGGGCGTGCTCTCCGGTGGTGAGCGCAACCGGCTCAACCTGGCGCTGACGCTCAAGCAGGGCGGGAACCTGATCCTGCTCGACGAGCCGACGAACGACCTGGACGTCGAGACGCTGGGCTCGCTGGAGAACGCGCTGGAGCAGTTCCCCGGCTGCGCCGTCGTGATCTCGCACGACCGGTGGTTCCTCGACCGGGTCGCGACGCACATCCTGGCCTGGGAAGGCACCGAGGAGAACCCGTCGCAGTGGTTCTGGTTCGAGGGCAACTTCGAAGGGTACGAGAAGAACAAGGTGGAGCGGATGGGCGCCGAGGCCGCCCGCCCGCACCGTGTCACCCACCGCAAGCTGACCCGCGACTGAGGGGGCGGGTTTCCCCGTGGAAGCCAGCAAGCAGCACCGGACGGGCCCGCTCTCGACGTCGAACGCCGCCTCCGCGGGAGGACGTGCGTCGGCGGGGGAGAGCGGGCGCGCCGCCAATGCCGGGGGAACCCTCTCCGCAGTCGGACGGCTGATCGAGCGGGCGGACGCCCTGCACCTGCGGGCGCCCGAGCTCGCCCTCGTCCTCGGCGAGCGCGCGGCCGCGTTGTCCGAAGCCGCCGGCGCCGACGAGCAGTGGATCCGGGCCGAGAGCCTGGTCGTGTCCGCGCGCGTCCGCCTCGGCGAGCGGCCGGGCACGGTCGGGCGCGCCGTCGCGGCCCTGCGCGCGGCCGAGCACGCCGGCTACGGCGACATCGCCGCCCGGCTGCGCATCGACCTCGCCGTGTGCGCCCGCAGCCTGGGCGTGCCGCTGACCGGGCTCGCCGCGCTGCGGCCGGTGCTCACCGACCCCGTCGTTTCGCCGGTGCACCGCGCCGCCGCGTTGACGCACCTCGTCGGCTGCCTCGGCTTGCTGGGCCGGAAGGCCGAGCTGGACCGGGCGCTGGTCGAGGCGGACAAGCTCGTCCTCGGCGACGAGTCCCTGAGCGCCGACACCCAGCTGCTGGTGCGGGCGCTGCTGCGCGTCGGCACGGCCGCGCACCGGCGCCGCCACGGCGATCTGACCGCGGCGGCCGACGCCGCCCGGACCGGCCTGGGCTTCCTGGAGAAGCTCGACAACCCGGCCGACGACGGCGGTCTCGTCCGGATCCGGCTGGTGCTGCTGCTGGTGAGCACGCTGCTCGACCGCGGTGACGCCGAAATGGCGTACGAGATCGCCGAGCCGATCCTGGCCGAGCCCGTGCGGGCGGCCGGGGTCGCGCCGCTGGGCTGGCTGCGGCTGGCCGTCGCGACGCGGATCCACCTGCCCTCGGGTTCGGGTGAAGCGGCGATCGAGCTGGTCCGCGAAGCCGTGGCGAGCACCGACCGCCACGGGATGTCCGCCGTCACCGCCCGGTTGTGGCTGGAGCTGGCGCAGCTGCAGGAGCGGTTCGGGCAGGCCGAAGAAGCCATCGCGTGCCTGTACCGCTCGCGGGCGGCCGAGCAGCTCCACGCGCGGGCCCGGCGGCAGGCGTGCAGCGTGCTGGCCGGCGAGTTCGGCTCGGGGGAGCCGGCGTCGGTCGACCTCGACGAGGTGCTGAAGGCGGTGCCGGCGCGGCCGGTCCCGGTCGTCCCGGCCGTCGTGGCGGTTCCGGTGGCCCCGGCCCCGGCCGCCGCGGTCGAGCCGCCGACGCCGGCGTGGTCGTTCGGCCGCGAGGAGGAGACCCCGAAGCCCGAGCCGCGGCAACCGGCCCCCGCGTGGTCGTTCGAGCGGCCGCGGGTGACCGCCGACGCGGCCGAGACGTCGGTGCTGCCGGCGGTGCGGGACGAGCCCGCGGAGCCTCGCGTGCGCCCCGAGCCGGTGGTCGTGGAACGGCGGCGGCCCGAGCCGGTCGAGGGCCGGCCGACGGGACGCCGGCGCGAGCCGGAGCCGATCGAGGTGCGGTCAGCCGAGGTCGAGTCCGTGCGGCGGGAACCCGAGCCCGTCGAGGTGCGGCCGGTCGAGCCGGAGCGCGTCGAACCCGCGCGCCGGCGCGAGCCGGAGCCGGTCGAGGTGCGGTCGGCGATCGTCGACCCGCCGTGGCGGCGTGCGTCGCCCGGCCAGGCGCCGCCGATTCCGCCGGAACCCGTCGAAGCGCAGCCGTCCGGACGCCGGCGCGCGCCGGAGGTCCCCGCCGAGCCGATCGAAGTCCGCGGCGTGCCCGAGCGCCGGCCCGAAACCAACGGCGAACCGGTCGAGCCACCGGCGCCCCAGGAAAGCGAGAAGCCCAAGTTCTCCTGGGCGGCACTCGCCGAATCGCGGCTGCGGGAGACCGCCGCCGAACGGGAGTCGGCGCCCACGCGCATCACGCCGGCGTTGCCGCTCGCCCCCGAGCCCGCCGCCGAGCGGGAGCCGTGGGAGGCGCGGCGCGAACCGCAGCCGTCGACCCGGCACGACGCCGAGCACGGTTCGGAGGCCGCCCGGTCGGTGCTGGACCGTCTGGGGATTTCGTCGTCGGGCGGTGCGAGCGGCGGCCGTCGCCGGGCGGAAGACGCGGAAAGCCCGCGCGAAACCGAGTCCGGTGCGGAAAGCCCGCGCCGGGAACGCGCCGAGGCCCAGCCGGAGCTGGCGCCGCCGCCGCGGCCGGAGGACGAGCCGCCGTCGGTGCCGGACTACCGCGACGAGGCTGAGCCCTGGCTGCCGCGGCTGCGGATGCCGCCGTCGCTGGAGCCGATGGAGGACTTCGGCCACTGGACGCCGGCGACGGCACCGTTCCCGGAGAGCTACGCGCGCGCCATCGCCGAGGACGAGCCCCCGCCGGACGCGGGCCTCGCCGACCTCCTGGCCCGCGCGCTGGCCGAGCACCAGGCGGGCACCGCGAGCGCGGCGGCGCTCGTCAAGAAGCTGGGATCGAACGACACCGGCCGTCGCAACGGTCACGGCCGCAACGGCCACGGAGCCGAGGTCTCGGACTCCCGCCGGCACGGCTCGGGCGACTGACCGAGGCCCGCGGCGGCCCTCGGATCCGGGTCGCCCGCCCTTGGCCGTTCCACCGAAGCGGCGCTTCCGCGCCGAAGCACCCCTATTCGTCGCCGACCTGCCCGGGGCCCCTCGACAGTGGCGTCCGTCGCACCCCGGTGTCGCCGACCGGCCGACAACGTTCGCCGAACGGCTCCGCATGCCCTCAGCTGAACCGATCATGTCGGCCCTACGTCGGGTAATGCGCGCGGAGCCAGGCTGGTCAGCGCCGCGGGAGGCTCCGGAACGCAACCCGTCAGTAGCTTGACCGATCACGCGAATCCGCTGGCCCGGAAGGGTTTTCCGACACTGGGGAACCCCCGGGTCTTCATGTGATCCCCGACCGGAGCGCATTAGTGTGGGGTGGCCGGACTCAACGCCGAACCGGCGCGGTGCCACCTCACGAATACTGGAGAGTTGCCTCAAATGAGCTCGACCGGAGTCTCGTCCCTACCCGGAACCGGAGCCGAAACCGAACCCGAGTTCGGCCAGCGGTCCCCGGCCAGCCCGGAGCAGATCAGGGACGACCTGATCGACGCCGCCGCCGGCCTGGCCCCGGAGATCGGGGAGCTCATCCGGCTCTACTACCGGCACATCCCGGCCGAGGAGATCGTCGGCGACGAGCCCGTCAACCTGGTCGGCGCCGTGCGCTCGCACCTGCAGCTCGCCAAGTCCCGGATGCCCGGCCGCCCGGCCGTGCGGCTGCTGAACCCCACCGTCGCCGAAGACGGCTGGGCGCGGGAAGCCACCGTCGTGCAGGTCGTCACCGACGACATGCCCTACCTGGTCGACTCGATCGCCGCCGAGTTCGCCCGTGACGGCGTGCAGGTGCAGCGGATCGTCCACCCGATCGTCGTCGTCAGCCGCGACCTGACCGGGGAGCTGCAGGACGTCCACCCGGACGCCGACCCGGCCGAGCCGCCCGCGAACTCGGCCGCCGAGTCGTGGATGTACATCGAGATCGACTTCGTCACCGACCC
Source organism: Amycolatopsis camponoti (assembly GCF_902497555.1). Taxonomy (NCBI): domain Bacteria; kingdom Bacillati; phylum Actinomycetota; class Actinomycetes; order Pseudonocardiales; family Pseudonocardiaceae; genus Amycolatopsis; species Amycolatopsis camponoti. The sequence continues at coordinate 1,290,556 of NZ_CABVGP010000002.1, forward strand.
GAACCGGGCCCGCGAGCTCGACAACCGCCTCTCCAGCGTCCTGGGCGACGTCCGCGAGGTCGTCGAGGACGCCGAGAAGATGGCCCAGACGGCCTGCCAGCTCGCGAGCGAACTGGAGACGGACCCGCCGAACCTGCCCCAGCCCGAGGTCGCCGAGGGCGCCCGGCTGCTGCGCTGGCTGGCCGACGGCCACTTCACCTTCCTCGGCTACCGCCGCTACGAGCTGATCGACAACCCGCACCCGGACTCGGACGAGCCGGCCCTGCGCGCGGTGCTGGCCTCCGGGCTCGGCGTGCTGCGCCAGGACAGCCTGGCCGCCCGCGGCCTCACCGCCGGTCCGGACACCGCCGCGTCCGCGCTCTCGCCGGCGCTGCTGGTGCTGACCCAGGCGAGCGCGCCCTCGACCGTGCACCGCCCGGTCTACCCGTACTACGTCGGCGTCAAGACCTTCGACAGCGAAGGCGACGTCACCGGCGAACACCGCTTCCTCGGCATGTTCACCACCACCGCGCTGCACGAGAACGTGCTCGACATCCCGGTGGTGTGCAAGCGGGTCCGCGAGGTCATCCACCGCGCCGGGTTCCCGATGGAGTCCTTCTCCGGCCAGCGGATGCTCGAAGTGCTGCAGAACTGGCCGCGCGCCGACCTGTTCTCCGCCGACACCGACTCGCTGTACGCGACGACCACCGGCGCGATCACGCTGTCGGACCGCCGCCGGCTGCGGCTGTTCCTGCGCCGCGACCCCTACGGCCGCTTCTACTCCTGCCTCGTCTACCTCCCGCAGGACCGCTACACGACGCGGTCGCGGCTGGCGATGCAGGAAGTCCTGCTGGAAGAGCTCGAAGGCACCCAGCTCGAGTACAGCGCGCGGATCGGCGAGACCGTCCTCGCGCAGGTGCACTTCATGGTCCACACCGATCCCGCGCGCCGGCTCGAGCCGGACACCGCGAAGATCCAGGACCGGCTGAACAGCGCCGTCCGCAGCTGGGACGACCGGATGGTCGAGGCGGTCCTCGACGAACGCCGTGAGCGCTCGGACGGCGGCGTCGCCGTGGGCGTCCTCGGCGAGGAGTCGGCGACCGAGCAGGGCCAGCGCTTCGCGAGCGTCTTCCCGGAGGGCTACAAGGAGGACTTCTCGGCCGGCGAGGCGCTGGCCGACCTCCGCGCCCTCGACTCGCTGACCGACGAGGGCGACCTCGCGCTGTCGTTCTACCGGCCGGCCGACGCCGAGCCGGGCGAACGGCGCTTCAAGCTCTACCTGCGCGGCGAAGGCGTCACCCTCTCGAAGGTGCTCCCCGTGCTGCAGGCGATGGGCGTCGAGGTGGTCGACGAGCGGCCGTACGAGCTGCACCGCGAAGACGGCGGTGCCTGCTGGATCTACGACTTCGGCCTGCGCGTCGCGCAGAAGATGCTCGACGAGGGCGACGACCACGCGGTCGAGCAGCTGCGCGGTCGCTTCCAGGACGCCTTCGAGGCCGCCTGGCGGGGTTACGCCGAGGTCGACGGGCTCAACGGCCTGGTCCTGCGGGCCGGGCTGACCTGGCGCCAGGCCGCCGTGCTGCGCGCGTACTCGCGGTACCTGCGCCAGGCCGGGAGCGCGTTCTCCCAGGACTACATCCAGAACACGCTGCTGAACCACACCCAGGTCGCGACGAAGCTGCTGCGGCTGTTCGAAGCCCGCTTCGACCCGCAGCTGGGCGACGCCGACCGCGAAGCCGCCACCGAGGCGCTCGCGAGCGAGCTCGGCGCGATGATCGACGAGGTCACCAGCCTCGACGAGGACCGCATCCTGCGCCGCCTGATGGCCGTCATCCGGGCCACGCTGCGGACGAACTACCACGTCACCGACGCCGACGGGAAACCGAAGACCTACCTGGCGATCAAGCTCGACCCGGCCGGCGTGCCCGACCTGCCCGAGCCGCGGCCGAAGTTCGAGATCTTCGTGTACTCGCCGCGCGTCGAGGGCGTGCACCTGCGCTTCGGCGAGGTCGCTCGTGGCGGTCTGCGCTGGTCGGACCGCCGCGAGGACTTCCGCACCGAGATCCTCGGCCTGGTCAAGGCGCAGGCGGTCAAGAACGCCGTGATCGTCCCGGTCGGCGCGAAGGGCGGCTTCGTCGTGAAGATGCCGCCGGCCGCGACCGGGGACGCGAGCATCGACCGCGACGCCCAGCTCACCGAGGGCATCGCCTGCTACCGCATGTTCATCTCCGGCCTGCTCGACCTGACCGACAACCGGATCGAGGGCAAGACCGTGCCCGCGCCGGGCGTCGTCCGGCACGACGCCGACGACTCGTACCTGGTCGTCGCGGCCGACAAGGGCACCGCGAAGTTCTCCGACATCGCCAACGAGATGTCCGCGAAGTACGGCTTCTGGCTGGGCGACGCGTTCGCCTCCGGCGGCTCGGTCGGCTACGACCACAAGGCCATGGGCATCACCGCGAAGGGTGCCTGGGAGAGCGTCAAGCGGCACTTCCGCGAGCTGGGCAAGGACACCCAGACCGAGGACTTCACCGTCGTCGGCATCGGCGACATGATGGGTGACGTCTTCGGCAACGGCATGCTGCTCTCGGAGCACATCCGGCTCGTCGCCGCGTTCAACCACATGCACGTCTTCCTGGACCCGAACCCGGATGCCGCGGCGACGTTCGCCGAGCGCCGCCGGCTGTTCGACCTCCCGCGCAGCTCGTGGGACGACTACGACCGCTCGCTGATCAGCGAGGGCGGCGGGATCTACCCGCGCACGGCGAAGTCGATCCCGATCAGCCCGCAGGTCCGGGAAGCCCTCGGCCTGGACGAGAACGTCAAGGCGCTGGCGCCGATGGACCTGATCCAGGCGATCCTGCTGGCCCCGGTGGAACTCCTGTGGAACGGCGGCATCGGCACCTACGTCAAGGCGGAGTCCGAGACCCACGCGGCCGCCGGTGACAAGGCCAACGACGCCATCCGCGTCGACGGCAAGCAGCTGCGCGTCAAGGTCTTCGGCGAAGGCGGCAACCTGGGCCTCACGCAGCTGGGGCGCATCGAGTTCGCCCGCAACGGCGGCAAGATCAACACCGACGCGCTGGACAACTCGGCCGGCGTCGACTGCTCCGACCACGAGGTCAACATCAAGATCCTGCTCGACCACCTGGTGCAGACCGGGAAGCTCGAGGAGGCCCAGCGCAACGAGCTGCTGGCGGAGATGACCGACGAGGTCGGCGCGCTGGTGCTGGCCGACAACTACCGGCAGAACGCCGTCCTCGGCGTCAGCCGGGCGCACGCCGCGCCGATGGTGTCGGTGCACGCGCGCCAGGTGCAGGCGCTCGTGTCCGCCGGCGCCTTCGACCGCAAGCTCGAAGCGCTGCCGAGCAACTCCGAGTTCCGCGAGCTGGAGAAGGCGGGCAAGGGCCTCACGTCGCCGGAGCTCGCGACCCTGCTCGCGCACGTCAAGCTCGAGCTGAAGGACGAGCTGCTCGCCAGCGACCTGCCCGACTCGAAGGTGTTCGCGGCCCGCCTGCCCGAGTACTTCCCGAAGCCGCTGCGCGAGCGGTTCGGCCCCGCGATCGGCGAACACCCGCTGAAGCGCCAGATCATCACCACGCTCGTCGCCAACGAGGTGGTCGACGGCGGCGGCATCTCCTTCGTCTACCGGCTGATGGAGGAGATGAGCGCGACCGCGACCGACGCGGTGCGCGCGTACGCGGTGGTGACGCAGGTGTTCGACCTCCCGTCCCTGTGGCAGGAGATCGACGCGCTCGACAACGTCGTGCCCACCGACGTCGCCAACGCCATGGTGCTGGAGACGCGGCGGCTGCTCGACCGGGCGGCGCGCTGGTTCCTCACCAACCGGCCGCAGCCCCTGGCGCCGCTGTCGGAGATCCAGCGCTTCGGCCGCGTGCTCGACGAACTCGTCCCGAAGATCGGCGACCTGCTGCGCGGCCGCGAGGCCGAGTCGGTGCAGAAGCACGCCGACGAGCTGATGGCCGCGAACGTGCCCGAGGCGCTGGCCCACCGCGTCTCGCTGCTGCTGCACACCTACGGCCTGCTCGACGTCACCGAGGTGGCCGAGCTCGCCGAGCAGCAGATCGGCGTGGACGCGACGCACAGCCCGGCGGAGACGGCGGAGCTGTACTACGCGCTTTCGGACCACCTCGACATCGACAAGATGCTGACCGAGATCAGCGCGCTCGAACGCGGCAACCGCTGGCACGCGCTCGCCCGGCTTTCGCTGCGCGACGACGTCTACGGCTCGCTGCGGGCGATCACGCTGGACGCGTTGCGGCACAGCGATCCCGGCTCGTCCGGGGACGCCAAGATCGCGCAGTGGGAGAAGACGAACTCCTCCCGGTTGCAGCGGGCGCGCGTCGCGCTGGACGAGATCCACAAGTCCGGCCGGCTCGACCTGGCGACGCTTTCGGTGGCGGCCCGCCAGATCCGGAGCACGGTGCGGTGACCTACGTTGCGCACGTCCGCCCGCGCTGGACGGACATGGACGTCTACGGCCACATCAACCACGCGAAGATGGTGACGCTGCTCGAAGAGGCGCGGATCCCGCTGCTGTTCAAGGGAGCCGTCGAGGCCGGGCTCGACCAGCTGCCGAAGGGCATCGTCGTGGTCAAGCTGGAGGTGGCCTACAAGGCGCCGATCGTGGTGTCCGGGCAGGAGCTGCGCGTCGGCATCGACCTGACGGAGCTGCGCGCGGCGAGTTTCACGCTGGCCTACCGCGTCCACACCGGGCCGGCGGAGTCCGACCCGGTCGCGGTGACGGCGGAGACGGTGCTGGCGCCGTACGACACGGTCGCGTTGCGGCCGCGTAGGCTCAGCCCGCCCGAGTCGGAGTTTCTGAAGCAGGGGTTCGCGGATGCCTGAGTTGCTCGTACCGGACGCGGCGGACCGGGAGACCCTCGGTGCGTTCGTCGCCCGCGCGGTCCGGCTGGACGGCCAGACGGCCGTCCGCCTGCGGCAACGCGGCGACGGCGTGGTCGAGGCCTGGACGGCGACGCCGTTCGAGTGCTTCGCGACGCGCGCGGTGGCGGGGGACGTGACCCCCGGCGACGTCACGGTGTCCGGCAACGAGCTGCTGGCGGCGCTGACCGTCGCGGGCGGCCCGAAGATGGACCCGGGCCCGGCCCGCGACCTGCTGTGGCACGGCGAGCTGCCGCCGTCCGGCCGCTGGCCGCTGGTGGACGAGCTGCCGGCGCGCGTCGTCGCGGAGCTGGCCGACCGGGGCGTGACGCTGGCCAGGGACAACGCCGGCCCGCACGGCAACCCGCCCGCGTCGCTGATGGACCAGGCGGTGCTGACCGTGTCCGGCGAAGCGACCGAGGTCAAGGTCCAGATGCGCTGCCTGTTCGCCATGTCCGGCATGGGTTTCGTGGACTCGGACCTGGCCGAGGACGTCGTTCGCGTGTCGGCGACCGACTCGTGGCTGCGCCTGGACGCCCGCTACGGCGCGATCGTCCGGCGCCGGCACGCGCTGCTGCCGCTGCTGTTCTGACGGTTTCCTTACGGCAGGGGCGCGGCCCCGTGTTCGGTGGCACCCTGGAGGCATGCCCTCGGAAGACGACCCGACCGCGGACTTCCTCGACGAGGTCCGCGCGGACGAGACGCCGTGGCGGCGCGACCGCCCGCCGGGGGAGCAGGCGCCGGAGCGCGCCGAGCGTCCTGAGAGGTGGGGCCGCACGCGAGCGGCGGGCCGGGCGGCCGCCCAAGCTGCGCCCTACCTCCAGGCCGCGGCCCTCGTGGCGTGGCTGGCGAGCGGTGCCTTCGATGACGGCTCCGGCAACCAAAGCGGCTGACGTGTTAGAGTCCGCGCCTTCCCGTGGGAGAGGCGAGCGATGAGGTTTCCGGCGTTCACCGTGATCGTGACCCGCGAAGCCGGTGTCTGGACCGCGAAGGTGACCGACGGCCTCGACGCCGCGGCCGAGTTCAAGCGGTTCACCGACATCGACCCCGGCATGCGGAAGATCGTCGCGAACCAGACCGGTCTCCCGCCGGAGCGGTTCTACCTCCGGTGGCGCTACGAGTTCGACGACGCGGACGCGACCGACCTCGTCCTGCAGTACCAGGAGGCGCACCGGATCGCCGAGGACGTGGCCGAGTGGCGCGAAGGGGTCCGCGCCCGCCTGGTCTCCACGCTGAACGGGCAGATTTCGCAGCGGGCGATCGCCGACCTGCTCGGCCTGTCGCACCAGCGCGTCAACCAGCTCACGCACGCCCCGGTGCCCGACGCGGCCGACGTCGTCAAGCCCGGCCGCTGGGTGCCGCTCTAAACCAGCCAGGCGGCCGCGTCCGCCGGCAGCTTGCCGTCCACCAGCGGGCTGCTGCTCAGCAGTACCTCACCCGGCGGCAGCGCGATGGGCGTGGCGGACGTGTTGAGCGCGCACACCAGCCCGCCGCCCTTGCGGCGGAACGCGAAGCAGCCGGCCGGAGCGCCGTACCACTCCAGCTCGTCACCGCCGAACGCCGAGTGCGTCTTCCGCAGCTCGATCGCCTGGCGGTACAGCGAAAGCGTCGAGTCGGCGTCTTCGATCTGCTTCTCGACCGTCAAACCGGCCCAGGAAGCCGGCATCGGCAGCCACGTCCGCGGGTTGCGCGAGAACCCGAACGGCGGCAGGTCGCCCTCCCACGGCAGGGGCACCCGCGAGACGTCCCGGCCGAACTCGGCGCCGCTGGTCTTCGCGCGCGGATCGGCCATCTCCGCGAGCGGGATCTCGACGTTGGCCAGGCCCAGCTCTTCGCCGTTGTACAGGTAGACCGCGCCGGGCAGCGCCAGCTCCACGAGCGCCATCGCCCGCGCGCGCCGCACGCCCGCGGCACCCCCGCCGTAGCGGCTGACCTGCCGCCAGACGTCGTGGTTGCCCAGCGTCCACGTCGCAGGTGCCCCCGTGCGAGCCGGCACCGTCAGGGAGCGCTGGATGGCCGTGCGCATCGCGTCCGCGTCGAAGTGGGTCAGCACCAGCCGGAAGTTGAACGCCAGGTGCAGCTCGTCGGGCCGCAGGTACCGGGACAGGCGTTCCTCGTCGGTCACCCAGATCTCGCCGACGGCCATCGCTTCCGGGTACTCGTCGAGCACCTTGCGGATCATCTGGTGGATCTCGTGGACGCCGTCGTAGTCCCAGCGCGGGTCGTAGTAGTGGCTCGGCCCGAGCGCGTCGGCGCGCGGGTCCATGTCCGGCAGGCCGGGCGGCTTGGCCATGCCGTGCGCGACGTCGATGCGGAAGCCGTCGACGCCGCGTTCGAGCCAGAAGCGCAGGGTGCGTTCCAGGTCGGCGGCGACTTCCGGGTTGGCCCAGTTCAGGTCGGGCTGCTGTGGCGCGAACAGGTGCAGGTACCACTGCCCGTCGGGCACGCGGGTCCACGCCGGGCCGCCGAACGCGCTGACCCAGTTGTTCGGCGGGTCCTCGCCCTTCGGGCCGACGCCGTCGCGGAAGATGTACCGGTCGCGCTCCGGGCTGCCCGGCTTGGCCGCCATCGCGGACTTGAACCAGGCGTGCTGGTTGCTGGTGTGGTTGGGGACGACGTCCACGGTGACCTTGATGTTGCGCTTGTGCGCCTCGGTCAGCAGGACGTCGAAGTCGCCGAGGGTGCCGAACATCGGGTCGACGTCCCGCGGGTCGGCGATGTCGTAGCCGTGGTCGGCCATCGGCGAGCGGTAGAACGGCGTCAGCCACAGCGCGTCCACGCCCAGCAGCTCAAGGTAACCGAGCCTGGAGTGGATGCCCTCCAGGTCTCCGACGCCGTCACCGTCCGAATCGGCGAACGAGCGCACGTAGACCTGGTAGAAGACGGCGTCCTGCCACCAGGCTCCCCCGGGTCTCATCGGGGGCTCCGGGTGGCGGAGCCCCCGGCCTGGGGCGCAGCCCCGGATGTTGCAGCTCTCATACGAAGCTGTTCATCATGCTGTGCGCCGCCATCTCCAGGTAGGCCCAGAGCTGCCCGCGGTAGGGCTCCTCGAGGTTCTCCTCGTCGACCGCGATCCGGATGCAGCGCAGCCAGGCGTCGCGCTCGATCGGCCCGATCTTGAACGGCGCGTGCCGCATCCGCAGCCGTGGGTGCCCGCGCTGGTCGGAGTAGGTGTGCGGGCCGCCCCAGTACTGCATGAGGAACAGCCGGAAGCGCTCCTCGGCCGGGCCGAGGTCCTCCTCGGGGTAGAGCGGGCGCAGGATCTCGTCCCGCGCGACTTCTTCGTAGAACCGCGCGACGATCCGGTGGAACGTGGGTTCGCCGCCCACCGCTTCGTAGAGGTTCGCCGGTTCGCTCACTGCAGACACGCCTTCCATCTTGCCTTCCGGGTGCGGGTCCCCGACGCCCGGTCCCGCCCCTCGCCGGAAGGTCGCGAACCCGTTTCCCAGCGTAACCACGCGGGCCGGGTCGTGAGGTACATCACGACCCGGCCGCGGGCCGCTACTTCTTCTCGACCGCCGGGACGGGGCTCGGGAACAGCCGGCCGAGCGGCGGGTCGAACCCGGCTTCCTCCAGGGCCGCCAGCAGCTGGGCCCGCAGCGCCCGCTGGACCGCCCACTGCTTGCCCGGGCGCACCTTCACGGTCAGGCGCAGCTGGAGCCCCTCCGGGGTGACGCTTTCCACGCCCAGCATCTCCGGGGGCTCGAGGACGTGGTCCTTCAGCGCGTCGCTCGCCGTCGCGGACGACGCCGCCTCGCCGAGTACGGTGGCCGCCCGCTCGACGTCGGCGGTGTACCCGAGCGGGACGTCGACGACCGCGACCGCGAAGCCCTGGCTCGAGTTGCCGACGCGGAGCACCTCGCCGTTGCGGACGTACCAGACCGTGCCCTTGACGTCGCGCAGCGTGGTGATCCGCAGGCCGACCGCCTCGACGGTGCCGGTCGCCTCGCCGACGTCGACGACGTCGCCCACGCCGTACTGGTCCTCGACCATCATGAAGATGCCGGACAGGAAGTCCTTCACCAGGTTCTGCGCGCCGAACCCGATCGCGACGCCGATGATGCCGGCCGACGCGATGATCGGGCCGAGGTCCAGGCCCAGCTCGCCCAGCACAAGGATGAAGGCGAGGCCGTAGACCAGGAACGTCGCCATCGACTTCAGCACCGACCCGATGGTCTGCGCGCGCTGGCGGCGCCGTTCGATCACGGCGGAGCCGAGCACCTCGGGGGCGCGCTCACGCAGGGGGCGGAGCAGGGCCGGGAGCTTGCCGCTGCCTCGGGGGAGCGTCGTGACGCGGTTGATCATCCGCCTGATCAGCAGCCGCACGACGAACGCGATCACGATGATCATCAGGATCTTCAGCGGCTTGGTCAGCAGCCAGTTCGCCGAGCCGCCCAGCCATGCGTTGCCGGTGGCCTTGAACACCGTGTAGCAGAAGGTGCTGGGATCGGTGGTGCATGGCGGGTCGGCGGAGAGCAAGGGGAACACGGGGGTTCGATCATCCTTCCGATCAGGTCGGTTTTCCCAACTTCGAGTGGATGTTGGGTCGCGCGGATGTGACACGTCTTGTAACACACGTGCGCTGGGGGCCTGTTCTGTGGTCGACTATGCCTACGCCCCTGGAGGTGGTCGAGTGCCAGACCGACAACCCAGCCCCCGCGGCGTCTCCGGCCAAGCCATGGCCGCCGAGACGCCAGAGGTGGTCCTGCGCGCCTATCCGGGGGGTACCGCATCCGGCGGTGCCGTCCCGGCCGGGCCGGGGAACCGCCCAGGGGGCATTACCCGCCCGCCCGGTCAGCGTAGTAGAGGCCGGGATCCGGCTGCCCCGGCCTGGGGCCGGCGCCGGGTGCTCCTGCTCAACGCCACCTTCGAGCCCCTCACTGCGTTGCCGCTGCGCCGGGCCGTGGTGCTGGTGATGTGCGGCAAGGCCGAGGTGGTGCACGGCGATCCGGGTGGCGTCGAGCTGCATTCGGCCAAGGTGTCGCTGCCCGTGCCTTCGGTGATCCGGCTCAGCACGTACGTGCGCGTGCCCTACCGGGCGAAGGTGCCGCTCACCCGCGCCGGGCTGATGCACCGCGACCGGTACCGCTGCGCCTACTGCGGAGGGCGGGCCGAGACGATCGACCACGTCATCCCGCGCAGCCGTGGCGGACCTCACGCCTGGACGAACTGCGTCGCCTGCTGCGCCAAGTGCAACCACCGCAAGGCGGACCGGCTGCTCTCGGAGATCGGCTGGCGGCTGCGCGTCGTCCCGCGGGCCCCGCACGGCCCGCACTGGCGCCTGCTGGCGCATTCCAAAGAGGCCGACCCGCTGTGGCGGCCTTATCTCGGCTCCGCGGCTTGACGTCGCCCGGCTGACCGGGCCCGGACATGCCGGCGCCCCGGCTGCCTTGCGGCGGCCGGGGCGAGCCGGGTGCTTGCGCGTCTTCAGGTAAGTGCGTGCGTCCCCAGGAGTGACCGGTCAGGCAGCGAGCGCGTAGTCGCTCTGGCAGGTGACGCGGGTCCCCATGGTGACGCGCGTGCCGCGGGTGACCCGGGTGCCTCGCGTGACGCGGGTGCCGCAGGTGACGCGCGTGCCGGCCGTCCCGCGGGTGCCCATCGTGACGCGGGTGCCCCGGGTGACCCGCGTACCGCGCGTGACCCTCGTCCCCGCCGTCACCCGGGTGCCCATGGTGACGCGTGTTCCCGCCGTGACGCGTGTACCGCGAGTGACGCGTGTACCGCGGGTAACCCTTGTGCCCGCCGTCACACGCGTTCCGGGCACGAATTCGATTTCGCTGGGTGACGAGGTGGTCTCGGTGATCGCCTGTGCGGGGGTGTGGACGCTGTTCATGGCAAGGCCTCCTGGGACCGGTGCGTTACCTGCTGGGGCTGAGGAGCGGGGCGCAAGGCCCGTACAGGTGAAAAAGCTACGAGGATTTCAAGGCTGCGACAAGGCGACAGCGGCGGGTGCGGCCGCCTGTACGTTGAGTTGCAACCTTTCGGCCCGAAGGTCTTCGCCCCAACGTTCCATCGGCCGCGAGCCAAGCGGCGGACGGCAGTCGGCTTACGACGAACGGTCGAGTGCGGTACACGCCGTGGCTTCGGTGGCTGAAGTGTCTGCGGAGGTCATCCGATACGCTCACCGCCGTGAACATCGTCGAGACGATCCTGGTCTTCGCCGTGATCCCGCTGGCCATCTACGGCCTCGCCGGGCTGCTGACGCTCCGGCGCAGGTCCGGCGGCGCCGCGCGGTACCGGTCCGGCCAGGCCTGGGACTACCCGGCCATGTGGTGGAGCGCCAACCCCGACGGGGTCGGCGCCGGGCACCGGCACGCCGGCGCCGAGAACAGCGCGCCCGAGGGCGCCCCGACCGCGGCAGGAGGCGCTCGTGGCAACTGGTGAGCTGACGAAGCGCGTCGACGAGTCCGAACTGGGCTACGGCGAGGCTCTGACGTCGAGTGGCCGCGTGTCGGCCGCGAAGATGTACGAGCCGGAGGCGCCGACGAGCCCCTTCACCACCCGCCAGCTGGCCCGCCTCGACGAGGCGCTGACGTTCGCGAGCCGGGAGACCGGCCTCGACTTCAGCCTGTACCTCGGCGAACTGGGCACCGACAGCCGGTCGGCGGCGGAGAAGCTGCACTCGACGACGGCGAACCCGGCGAACGCGGTCCTGATCGCGGTCTCCCCGGGCGAGAAGCTGATCGAGATCGTCACGGGCAAGACGGCCCACGTCCGTCTCCCGGACCGCGGCTGCAAGCTCGCGGTGGCGAGCATGGTGGCGTCCTTCAAGGAGGGCGACCTGGTGCGCGGTCTGGTGAACGGCCTCGCGAACGCGCTGCGCATGCTGTCCGACCAGGCGGGCCCCGCGCCCCGCTGACGCAACGGACGCGAGAGCCCCGCACCTCACCGAGGTGCGGGGCTCTTTTACGTCCGGCGCTGGCCGTCAGGCCTGGGCGTCGAAGTCCCGGGCGGCCAAAGCCCGGACGATGCCCGCCCGGCCTTCCGAAACCAGCCGGCGCAGGGCCTGCGAGTGCTCGCCGGCCAGCCACGCGTCCGACGCCGTCACCGTCTCCGGGGCCACCGCCCACGACGGGTACAGCCCGATCGCGATCGGCTGCGCGCGCTCGCTGGAGCGCCGCTGCCACACCTCGTCGATCACCTCGAAGTACCGCGGGACGTACGAGCCCAGCAGCGCCTTCTGGCCCGGGTGGGAGAAGCCCGAGATGAGCGAGTCGCTGACCGCGTTCGGCAGCTCGTCGTCGTACACCGCGCGCTGCCACGCGTCGGCCTTGGCCTCCGCCGTCGGGCGCAGGGCGCGGGCGCGCTCCGCCTGGCGACGGCCCGTCGCCGTGTTGTCGCGGGCCAGCTCGGCCTCGATCTCCGCCGTGTCCGCCTTGCCGTGCGCGACCAGCGCGTGCAGCAGGCGCCAGCGCAGGTCCGTGTCCACCGTCAGGCCGTCGAGCGGCGCCGACCCGTCCAGCCAGCCGGCCACCACGGCCAGCGTCGCCTCGTCCAGCACCGACCCGGAGAGGGAGTTGACGAAGGCCAGCTGGTGGTCCGAGCCCGGCTCGGCGGCGTGGACCAGCTCCAGCAGCCGCGTCGTGAACGCCGGCCAGCCGCGCGAAGCCGCCCACTCCTGCTCCGCGTAGGAGTTCAGCGCCGTCTGGGCCTGCAGCAGCAGGCGCTGGACGACGCCGACCTCGGTCTCGGTGTGGATGCCGCGCTGCACCAGCGTGACGAAGTCGCGGGCCTTCAGCTCGGCCTCGCGGGTCATCTCCCACGCCGCCGACCAGCACAGCGTCCGCGGCAGCGGCTCGGTGATGTCGGCGACGCGGTCGATCAGCGTCGTCAGCGACGCCGGGTCGAGCCGCATGGTGCAGTACGTCAGGTCGTCGTCGTTGACGAGCACGAGCTTGCCCGCGGGCCGGCCGACCAGGTCGGGTACCTCGGTGCGCTCGCCGTCGACGTCCAGCTCGACGCGCTGGGTCCGGACGATCTTGCCCGAGCCGTCCTCGTCGTAGATCCCGACGGCGACGCGGTGGGTGCGCAGCTCACCGGCGCCCGGCTTCGCGCCGGACTGCACGACGGCGAACGAGGCGAAGTTCCCGTCCGCGCCGATCTCGTAGCGCGGGCTCAGCGAGTTGAGCCCGGTCGTCTCCAGCCACTGCGCGCTCCACCACGACAGGTCGCGCCCGGACGCCTCTTCCAGCGCGCCCAGCAGGTCGGCCAGGGTCGCGTTGCCCCAGGCGTGCTTGCCGAAGTACACCTTCAGGCCGTCGAGGAAGTGGTCCAGCCCGACGTAGGCGACGAGCTGCTTGAGCACGCTCGCGCCCTTGGCGTAGGTGATGCCGTCGAAGTTCACCTCGACCGCGTGCAGGTCGACGATGTCGGCCGCGATCGGGTGCGTCGAGGGCAGCTGGTCCTGGCGGTAGGCCCACGACTTCTCGATGTTCGCGAAGCTGGTCCACGCGTTCTTGTACTCGGTCGCCTCGGCCTGGGCCAGCACGCTCGCGAAGGTCGCGAACGACTCGTTCAGCCACAGGTCGTCCCACCAGCGCATGGTCACCAGGTCGCCGAACCACATGTGCGCCATCTCGTGCAGCAGCGTCTCGGCGCGCCGCTCGTAGGCGTAGCGGGTGACGCGGCTGCGGAAGACGTAGTCCTCCAGGAACGTCACCGCGCCGGCGTTCTCCATCGCGCCCGCGTTGAACTCGGGCACGAACAGCTGGTCGTACTTGGAGAACGGGTAGGGCGTGCCGAACTTCTCGTGGTAGAAGCCGAAGCCCTGCTTGGTCTCGGTGAACAGCCGGTCGGCGTCCATGTGCTCGGCCAGCGACGCGCGGCAGTAGATGCCGAGCGGGATGGTCTTGTGCTCGTCGGTGTACTCGTCGCGCCACTCGGCGTACGGCCCGGCGATCAGCGCGATCAGGTAGGTCGAGAGCCGCTCGGACTCCTTGAACACTGTGCGGACGGCGCCTTCGGGGGTCTCCTCGGCGGACTCCACGGCCGTGTTCGAGACGACCTTCCAGTCCTTCGGCGCGATCACGGTGAGCCGGTAGACCGACTTGAGGTCGGGCTGGTCGAAGCAGGCGAACATCCGCTTGGCGTCGGCCGTCTCGAACTGCGTGTACAGGTAGACGCTGTCGTCGACCGGGTCGACGAACCGGTGCAGGCCTTCGCCGGTGTTCATGTACCGGCAGTCGGCGGTCACGGTGAGCTCGTTCGCCTCCGCCAGGTCGGCGAGCGCGATGCCCTTGTCCTCGACGTACGCGCTGATGTCGACGTCGGTGCCGTTCAGGGTGGCCGAATGCACGCGGTCGGCGACGATGTCGACCCACGTCCGTTCGCCGGCCCGGGCGCTGGAGAACCGGACGGTCGTCTTCGACGCGAAGGTCTTCTCGCCGGGGCCGCCGTGGCCGTCGGTGAGATCCAGCTCGATGTCGTAACCGGTGACGTCGAGCAGGTCCGCGCGCAGCTTGGCTTGGTCGCGGGTCAGGTTGGGGGCGGGCACAGGCACCTCTGGTCGTTGGTATCGGTTTTCAACTCCCCGCATCCAATCATGGGGACGGGGTGGTGGGCGATGGGGAACAAGCCCGGGCCCCCGGGTGTTGGCCCGCTGTGCGGGGGTGTGCCCGCTCCCGGACCGGACCTGAATTCGCACAGGAGAACCTGATGACCGCTGCCGAGCAGCCCACGAAGGTCGATTTCTACTTCGACCCGATCTGCCCGTTCGCCTGGATCACCTCGCGCTGGATCCTCGAGGTGGAGAAGCACCGCAACCTGGACCTGAACTTCCGGATCATGAGCCTGTCCGTGCTGAACGAGGGCCGCGAGGAGCTGCCCGAGCAGTACAAGGAGCTGCTGGCGAAGGGCTGGGGCCCGGTGCGCGTGGCCGTCGCGTTGGCGCAGCTCAACGGCGAAAAGGCGCTGCGGGACTACTACACCGAGTTCGGCACGCGCTACCACAACGAGGGCAACAAGGACCGCGACGCGGTGATCAAGGAGGCCCTGGCCGCGATCGGCGCGCCGGCCGAGCTCTACGACGCCGCGGACAAGACGGAGTTCGACGACGCGCTGAAGAAGAGCCACCACGAGGGCATGGACCCGGTCGGCATGGACGTCGGCACCCCGACGATCCACATCGACGGCGTGGCGTTCTTCGGCCCGGTCCTCAGCTCGATCCCGCGCGGCGAAGACGCGCTGAAGGTGTTCGACGGTGCAGTCGCGCTGGCGAGCTACCCGGACTTCTTCGAGCTCAAGCGCACCCGGTCCGGTGAGCTGAACTTCGACTGAGACGCCTTCAAGGCGTTCCGAGGGCGGCCAAGGTGACGTCGCTGGGGTAGCGCGAAGCTGCCACAGCGGCCACCTCGGTCGTCTCGCCGCGCCCGACACCGGCCTTGAGCGCGATCAGCTCGTGCAGGCCGTGGCGGTGGTAGCGGACGAAGTCGGCGTCGACGGGGTCGCCGTGCCCCGGCACGATCACCCGCGGCTTCAGCGCGAGCAGCGTGTCCAGGGTGTCCGGCCAGGCGGTCAGGTCCGACTCGGCGCTGAAGGAGAACGCGCTGAAGCCGTGTTCGGCGTTTTCGACGATGTCGCCGGCGAAGAGCACGTCGGCGTCCGGCACGTGCACGACGACGTCGTGGTCGGTGTGGGCGCGGCCGGGGTGCAGCAGGACGGCCGTGCGGCCGCCCAGGTCGAGTTCGGTGCGGTCGGTGAACAGGTGGTCGGGCACGACGAACGTCGTGCGCGCGATGGCGTCCGCGGTCTCCGTCTTGCCCTGCTCGCGGTAGTAGGCGATCCACTTCCCGCGCGCGTCTTCCGCGTACTCGGTCAGCTCGGCGCGGCAGCCCTCGTGCGCCCAGACGGCGCAGGGCGTGAACCGCTCGGTGCCCCAGGTGTGGTCGAAGTGCGCGTGGGTGAAGACGACCGACCACGGCAGCGGGGTCAGCTCGCGGACCGCCGCCGCCAGCTCGGCGCCCTGCTCCAGGTCGCCGCGGGTGTCGACGACCAGGCAGCGCTCGGCCCCGACCACCAGCCCGACGGTCAGGTCCAGCTCCTCGTACCGGCGTGCGTGCACGCCGTCGGCGACCTCGATCCAGCGCCCGCTCATGCCAGTACTCCTTCACTCAGCATCGGGGCAGCATCGCTCACGTCGAGCCGCGCGGCCAGTGTGACGTCCCCGCCGTGCCCCGACTCGGTCAGCTCGCGCCCGGAAACGCAGCCCGCCAGGGCCGTGACGTCGACCGATCGGGCGGCGAGCGCGGCTTCCGGGGACAGCGAAAGGCCGTGTCCGGCCAGCGCGGCGGCGATCGCCCCGGCGCCGACCTGGTCTTCGACGCACGGACGCAGCGGTCCGAGGGTGTCGCCGTGGCCGAAGATGGTCACCCCCCAGCGTTCCCCGGCCGCGATGAGGCCGACCGGCCCGCCCAGGTCGTGGGCCTTCGCGGCGACGGCGGAGGCGTTGCGCAGGCAGCCGGCGAGGACCCGCGCGCCGGTCGCCGCGGCCGCTTCGCAGAGCGTCGCGCCGTTGGGTGAGGGGAGCGCGAGCAGCGTCCCGGGCGGGATTTCCGTCACAGAGGACGGCCGGAGGGTGAACGCGCCCTCACCCGCGATGACGGCGCCCGCGGCCCGAGCCCGCGCCACGCCGCGCTCGTCACGCCAGCGGACCGGCAGCACGCGACCACCGCGGCCGACCACGAGATCCGTGGTGGTGCTGAAGGAAAGCACGTCGACGACCACCAGCACGGCGCATTCCCGGCCGAGGGCGGCCACGCCTTCGGCGCCCCAGTCGAGCCGGACGTCGTACGCCGACTGCTCCCAGATGCCCACCCCCGGAGCATGCCCGAAACCGGCCGTGATGGCAGACTCCCAGCCGTGCGTGTCTACTTGGGATCCGACCATGCCGGCTTCGAGCTGAAGAACCACCTCGTCGCCCACCTGGAGAAGCAGGGCCACGAGGTGACCGACATCGGTCCGCGGGTCTACGACGCGGCCGACGACTACCCGGCGTTCTGCGTCGAGACGGCGCTGCGCGTCGTGGCCGACGAGGGCAGCCGCGGCATCGTCGTCGGCGGATCGGGCAACGGCGAGCAGATCGCCGCGAACAAGGTCCCCGGCGCGCGGGCCGGCCTCGCCTGGAGCGTCGAGACCGCCCAGCTGTGCCGCGAGCACAACCACGCCCAGCTGATCGGCATCGGCGCCCGGATGCACACGGTCGAGCAGGCCACCGAGATCGTAGAGGCTTTCCTGGCGACCGAGGTTTCGCCGGAGGAACGGCACGCGCGCCGCGTCCAGCAGCTGCTGGACTACGAGCGCACCGGCATCCCGCCGGCGCTGCCGGAGGCCTGATGCCCGAGGGGCACACGCTCCACCGGCTGGCGCGGCTGCACAAGCGCCGGTACGCCGGCGCCCCGGTCGAGGTGAGCAGCCCGCAGGGCCGGTTCGCCGCCGAGGCGTCCCGTTTGGACGGTCAGGTCCTCGTCGGCGCGCAGGCGTACGGCAAGCACCTGTTCCACGACTACGGTCCACACGGGACCGTGCACATCCACCTGGGGCTCTACGGCACCTTCGGCGAGTCCCCGCTGCCCGCGCCGGAGCCGGTCGGGCAGGTCCGGCTGCGGCTGGCCGGGCGGACCCACTGGACCGACCTGCGCGGGCCGACCCGCTGCGAGCTGCTTTCCCCGGATCAGGTGGACGCGATCAAGGCACGCCTCGGACCGGACCCGCTGCGCCGCGACGCGAAGCCGGAGCAGGCGTGGGAGCGTGTCTCGCGGTCGAAGACGTCGATCGCGGCGCTGCTGATGGACCAGGCGGTGCTGGCGGGCGTCGGCAACGTCTACCGCGCCGAGGTGCTGTTCCGCCACGGCGTCGCGCCGCTGACCCCGGGTCGCGCGCTCGACCGGGCTTTGTGGGACGACCTGTGGGCCGACCTGGTGCTGCTGATGCGTGACGGCGTCCGCGTCGGCCGCATCGACACGGTCCG
This sequence comes from Amycolatopsis camponoti, assembly GCF_902497555.1. Taxonomy (NCBI): domain Bacteria; kingdom Bacillati; phylum Actinomycetota; class Actinomycetes; order Pseudonocardiales; family Pseudonocardiaceae; genus Amycolatopsis; species Amycolatopsis camponoti. Next base: position 1,308,404 of record NZ_CABVGP010000002.1, read on the forward strand.
CCCCGAGCACCTGCCGGAGGCCATGGGCCGCGCGGCGCGGGTGGACCGCCACGGTGGCGAGGTGTACGTCTACCGGCGGGCCGGCGAGCCGTGCCTGGTGTGCGGCACACCGGTGGCGAACTCCGAGCTGGTCGGGCGCAACCTCTACTGGTGCCCGACCTGCCAGCCGGCCTGACCCGGTCGTGAGTGGGAAACAGTGTTCTAACCCTGTTTCCCACTCACGACGGGGGTCGGTCAGAAGTCGAAGCCGCCGCCGTCGAAGCCCCCACCATCGAAGCCGCCGCCGTCGAAACCGCCGCCGCCCCAGTCTCCGCCGCCGTCGCCGCCCATGTCGCCGCCCATGTCGCCGCCGTCACCACCGCCGTCGCCGCCCGCGTCACCGGACTCGAGCGCGTCCTGCTGACCCGCGTCGTAGCCCGACTCCCAGGCGCCGGCGCTGGCGATGCCGCCCATGCCGGAGAACATCGCGCTGAACAGGAACATCGACCCGAGACCCCAGGCGCCGGCGACGAGCGCGGGCTTCCACCACGGCTCGCTGTACCAGCCCTGCGGCACCGGCCGCCCGGCCACGCGGCCACCGGGGTAGTAGTACGGCGTGTCCTGGCCGGCGTCGGGCGAGGCCGCGTAGTGCTGGCCCTCGACGTCGACGTCGCGGCGCTCGGTGACCTTGCCGGCGCGCTCGCGCTCGGCCTCCTCCGGCAGCTGCGGGCCGGGGTCCATGCCCATCGCGACGCGCGCGGCGCGGACGTAGTAGAGGCCTTCGACGGCGGTGTCCTTGACCAGCCGGGCCTGCTCGATCGTGCGGGCCTGTTCCATCTGCGAGCCGGCCGCGTTGTAGCGCTCGGCGGCGTCCGCCATCGCCTGCATCGACGCGGTGTCGTTGCCGCTGAGGTTCAGGACCTGGCCGCCGAGCCGCTCGACGAGGCGCCGGGCGTCGGCCTTGGCGTCGTCCAGTTCCCGCTGCCGGGCCGCGGCGCGCTGCCGCGACAAGTAGAGGCCGCCACCGACGATCAAGACGACGACTACGATCAGGAAGATCGCGGTGCCCATGGACCACTCCCAGAACTCGGTGCCCGGTGACCGGAAGTCACCTTTGATCCGGACAACGCGGACGTTACGCGGAGGGTTCCCGGGACGTGATCCGGCCCACCGCGCGGGCTGGCCGAAGAAACTAGAACACGTTATAGTTCCGTGGTATGAAGTTCACCCTGTCGATCGCGATGAACCCGCTTGATCAGCTGGGCGAGCTCGCCCAGGCCGCCGAAGAGGCCGGCTTCGCCTCCATCGCCCTGCCGGACTCGCTGTTCTACGCCGAGACGGTGGACACGGACTACCCGTACACCCCCGACGGTAGCCGGTTCTGGACCGGCGAGACGCCCTGGGTGGACCCGCTCGTCGCGACCGCGTCGATGGGCGCGGTCACCAGCCGCATCGAGTTCTACACGTCGGTGCTGAAGCTCGGCTCGCGCAACCCGGTGCTGCTGGCGCGCCAGGTCGGCTCGGCGGCGGTGCTCACCGGCGGCCGGTTCGGCCTCGGGCTCGGCGTCGGCTGGCTGCCGCAGGAGTTCGAGTACTGCGGCGTGCCGTTCGAGCGGCGCGGCAAGCGCGTCGACGAGGCCATCGACGTCCTCCGGCTGATCCTCGACGGCGGCATGGTCGAGTACCACGGCGAGTTCTACGACTTCGACAAGATCCAGATGAGCCCGGCGCCGCCGTCGCGCGTCCCGTTCTACATCGGCGGCCACACCGAGGTCGCGCTGAAGCGCGCGGCCCGCGTCGCCGACGGCTGGTCGTCGGCGATGATGAAGCTCGAGGAGCTGCGCACGACGATCGCCCGGCTCAAGGAGCTGCTGGCCGAGCGCGGCCGCGCCGATGACCCGTTCGAGTACCAGGCCGTCTGCATCGACAAGTTCGGTCTCGACGGCTACCACGAGCAGGCCGAGGCCGGCGTCACCGACATCATCACCATGCCGTGGGTGTTCGACGGCGTCGGGTTCGACGCGCCGGTCGGGCCGAAGCTCGAATCGATCCACAAGTTCGGGGCCGAGATCATCGCGAAGTTCGAGGAGTGACGGGCATGGGCGTGCAGGTCAGCTGGGACACGTCGGCGGAGCAGCCGCCCGCGCGGCGCGCGGCGTTCGCGTCGATGACCGCGGTGACGGCGGGGGACAAGGAGGCGTGGCTGGACCTGTTCGCGCCCGACGGCGTCGTGGAAGACCCGGTCGGGCCGTCGTTCTTCGACGAAGAGGGCAAGGGGCACCACGGCCGCGACGGGATCAGCGCGTTCTGGGACAAGACGATCGGCAACGTGGAGCGCTTCGAGTTCACGATCCGCGACTCCCACGCGGCGGGCGACGAGTGCGCCAACGTCGGCACGATCACGACGTACCTGCCGGGCGGCTACCGCGTCGACACGGACGGGGTGTTCGTCTACCGCGTCGGCGAGGACGGCCTGATCACGTCGATGAGGGCGTTCTGGGAGACCGAGCGGGCGATGGCGACGGCCCGGCAGGTGACCGAGTAGGTCCCGGCCAGCGGAACCCCAATTTCATATCTGATACATGATCTCTTGACGTCTGGTTAGGCAGGTCTCTTTACTAACTGGTGTAGACCTCCGATGTCTCACCAGGGAGCAAGCATGTCCTTCTTCCGGCGCACGGCGGTCGCGGCCGCCGCGTTCGCGCTCGCGGCCAGTGGCACCGTCCTGAGTCAAACCCCGGCTTCCGCCCTGGAGAACGGGCTTCTGCGCACGCCGCCGATGGGGTTCAACAACTGGAACTCCACGCAGTGCAAGGCGGACTTCAACGAAACAATGATCAGAGGTATCGCCGACCTGTTCGTCAGCAAGGGCCTCAAGGACGTCGGCTACCAGTACGTCAACATCGACGACTGCTGGGCGCTGCCTTCGCGGAACTCTGCGGGCAACCTGGTGCCCGATCCCGCGCGCTTCCCCAACGGCATCAAGTCCCTCGCCGACTACGTGCACGGCAAGGGCCTGAAGTTCGGCATCTACACCAGCGCGGGCACGAAGACGTGCAACAAGGCCGGCTTCCCCGGCGGCCTCGGCCACGAGCAGCAGGACGCGAACCTCTTCGCCTCCTGGGGCGTCGACTACCTGAAGTACGACAACTGCAACAACCAGGGCGTCGACGCGCAGCAGCGCTACAAGGCGATGCGCGACGCCCTCGCGAAGTCCGGCCGCGCCATCGCGTACTCGATCTGCGAGTGGGGCCAGAACCAGCCGTGGACCTGGGCCGCCCCGGTCGGCAACCTGTGGCGCACCACCGGCGACATCTCCGACAAGTGGTCGAGCATGATCGGCAAGGCCCAGACCAACCGCGGTCTGGCGCAGTACGCCGGCCCTGGCCACTGGAACGACCCGGACATGCTCGAGGTCGGCAACGGCGGCATGACCGCGGCGGAGTACCGCACGCACTTCAGTCTCTGGGCGATGATGGCCGCGCCGCTGCTCATCGGCAGTGACCTGCGGAAGGTCTCCGACGACAGCTTCTCGATCCTGAAGAACACCGACGTGATCGCGCTCGACCAGGACCCGCTGGGCAAGCAGGCGACCGTGCTCAGCTCGAACGCCGGCCTGGTCGTCTACAGCAAGGTCCTCGCCAACGGCGACCGCGCGGTGGCGCTGTCCAACGAAACGGCGTCCACCGCGACGATCAGCACGACCGCGTCCGCGACGGGCATCGGCAGTGCGTCGTCGTACACGCTGAAAGACCTGTGGAGCAAGGCGGTCCGGACCACCTCGGGGACGATCAGCGCGTCGGTGCCCTCGCACGCGACGGTGCTGTACCGGGTTTCTCGCGCCGGCGGTGCTCGCTACGAAGCCGAGTCGGCCACCCTGTCGGCGGGCGGCACGATCGATTCGAACCACGCGGGCTTCTCGGGAACCGGCTTCGCGAACGGCGCCAACGCGGTCGGCAGCTACGTCGAGTGGCAAGTGACCGGACCGGCGTCGGCGCTGACGTTCGGCTACGCGAACGGCACGACGGCGGCGCGTCCGGTGGACATCGCGGTCGACGGCACGGTGGTGGCCACGGCCGTGCCGTTCCCGGCGACCGGCGCGTGGACGACGTGGAGCACGGTGACCCGCGCCCTCGCGCTCGGCGACGGCACGCACGCGATCCGGCTCACCGCGACGTCCGCCGACGGCCCGGCGAACCTCGACTACCTGGACGTGACGCGCTAGCCTCTTCTCGTACGGCATACGAGAAGAGGGGCCATGGCCGGTGAAGTGACGATTCCCTTGCTGCCTTGCGGAGACATCGACGAGATCGCGGAGTTCTACGCGATGCTCGGGTTCGAGCGGACCTACCGTCAGCTCCGCCCGAACCCGTACGTGGCGCTGTGCCGCGAGGACCTGAACCTGCACTTCTTCGGGATGGCGGGGTTCGACCCGGAGCAGTCCTACGGGACCTGCCTGGTGGTGGTGCCGGACGTCGCCGCGCTGTTCGAGGCGTTCGCCGCTGGGATGCGCGCGGCACGCGGCAAGCTCCTGGTGGCCGGGATCCCGCGCATGACGCGGCCCCGGGCCCGCAAGAACATGGGTGGAGTCACCGGGTTCAGCGTGGTCGATCCGGGTGGGAACTGGATCCGGATCGTCCCGCCGGCCGGCACGCAGGGGGAGGCGGCGACCACGAAACTGGGCAAGGCGCTGGAGAACGCCGTCGTCCAAGGGGATTCCCGCGGCGACGTGGGCCAGGCGGTGAAGATCCTCTCGGCGGCGCTCGCGCGCGAACGGGAGTCGGCCGCGGCGTCCGACGTCGCCGCGGCCGAGGACTACCTGGCGGAGCTGCGCGAACGGTCGTCGTAGTGCGCGCGGGCGTCCGCGACCTTCGCGAGGTTGGGTGACCACTCGGCGAGCGTGGCGAACATCGGGCCGAGGCTGCGGCCCAGCTCGCTGATCTCGTACTCCACCCGCGGCGGGACTTCGGCGTGGTAGGTCCGGGTGATCAGGCCGTCGCGCTCCAGCTGCCGCAGCCGCTGGGTGAGCACTTTCGGGGTGATGGTGGCGATGCGGCGGTGCAGTTCGACGAACCGCTGGCGCCCGTATTCGTTGAGCGACCACAGGATCGGCGTCGTCCACCGGCTGAAGACGATGTCGACGATGGGGGCGATCGGGCAGGCCAGCTCGGGTGTGGTCTCGGTCACTTCCGGTGCCTCCATCCAATACTTTCCTCTAGGTACCTACTATACGTCGGAATGTAGCGTCGTTCCCATGATCGTAGTGACCGGAGCGACGGGAAACATCGGACGGCCGTTGGTGGAGGCCCTGACAGCAGCGGGCGAAGAAGTGCGGGCCGTGTCCCGCCGAGGCCCGATCCGGGCCGACTTGTCGGACGCACCATCGTTGCGCCCGGCGTTCGAGGGTGCGTCGGCAGTCTTTTTGCTGCTCCCACCGGACTTCCGAGGTCCGCTGGAGCCGGTGCTGGAGGAGGCAGCCGGAGCGCGAGTGGTTTTGCTGTCCTCGCAGGGCGTCGGAACAGGCCGCCACCCCGCGCACTTCGAGGACGCGGTCCGCGCCTCGGGTCTTCCGTGGACGATCCTCCGGCCGGGCGGGTTCGCGTCGAACGCGTTGCAGTGGGCGGAAAGCGTGCGTACTTCCCGCGTTTTGGCGGCCCCGTTCGGCGACGTCGGGTTGCCGGTGATCGACCCATCGGACATCGCAGAGGTGGCGGCAGCGGTCCTGGTGGGTCCCTCACACACCGGCCGGACGTACGAACTGACGGGCCCGGCCCCGGTGTCTCCGCGCGACCAGGCGGCGTCGATCGCCACGGCGCTGGGCGAGCCGATCGAGTTCATCCCGCGGACGCGCGAGGAAGCCCGTTCGGCCATGCTGGCCTTCATGCCCCCAGAGGTCGCGGAGGCAACGCTGAACATTCTGGGCTCCCCGACGCCGGAGGAACAGCAGGTGAGCCTGGACGTCACGCGGGTACTGGGCCGCCCGGCACGCCCGTTCGCCGACTGGGCAACGCGCAACGCGGCGGCGTTCAAGTGACGACTCTGTCCTATGTGGAGTCCGGCACCGGCGCCCCGGTGGTGTTCTTGCACGGAAACCCGACATCATCGTACTTGTGGCGCAACGTGATGCCGTCGGTGCCGGGCCGCGGGCTGGCCCCGGACCTGATCGGCATGGGCTCATCGCCCCGGCCGTCCATCGAGTATTCGTTCGACGACCACGCGCATTACCTGGACGAGTGGTTCGACGCCCTGGACCTGTCCGACGTGGTCCTGGTCGGCCACGACTGGGGAGGAGCACTGGCCGCGGACTGGGCATCACGACACCCGTCACGGGTCCGCGGTCTGGCATTCACCGAGGCAGTCCTGAAGCCGATGACGTGGGAGGAGTTCCCACCGGCAGGAGCAGAGGTGTTCCGCGCGCTCAAGACCCCCGGGGCCGGCGACCCGATGATCGACATGTTCCTGAAGTCGCTCCCACCGGAGTACGAAGGCATGTACCCGACCCCGAAGTCCCGGATCCCGTTGCTGCGCTGGGCCCAGTCGATGCCACTGGGCGGCGAGCCGCCCGAGGTGGTGTCCCGGATCGAGGCCTTCGACGGCTGGCTGGCCTCCACCCCGGAGATCCCGAAGCTGCTGATCACATTCGAGCCGGGCCCGGACACGATGTGGACCCAGCCGATGATCGACTGGATGTCGTCGAACTTCGCGGCGCTGGAGGTGGCCCACCATCCCGTGGTGGCGGGCCACCACACGCCGGAGGACCAACCGGGGCCGATCGCGGCGTCGCTGACGGAGTGGCTTGGCCGGCCGGCCCGCGGAACACGGCAGCCGACCTGACTCGGTCCCTCAGGGGCCGGGGACGTCATCGGTGGGCTCGTCGTGGCCGTTCCGGTCGCCGTTGTCGTCGGGGTGGTTCTGTCGTGTCACCGAGTCGGGCAGCTGCGGTGGCTTGGTGTCTTGGCCGGTGCTGTTGATCGCCCGGACGATTGCGGCGACGGCCCACAGCAGCGTCGGCACGCCGTACAGCAGCGCCGGGTTGATCGAGATGAACGCCAGCGCCACGATGACGATCAGTAGGGCCGCCGCGGCGGCGATGATTCGGTTCAACGAATTGCGCATATTTCACTAATACGCGCTCGGTTACTCGGCGAGATTTCGCAAGAATGAAGTGGCGAGCGGTAGCGTGGAACGTTGATCCCTGGCTGCGAAGGTTAAATGTTTATTGGTCACCGGGTTCGTGAAGCGTGAGTCGAGTACGCGGATCATGAATCGATGGTGACCACGCGGAGTACGTTGTAGAGCTTCCGGTACGCCGCCTGCGCGTCGCGCTTGCCGCCGCGCAGCGCGGACGGCCGCCGGAAGGGTGTCTCGGTCCCGTCGTAGGCCTTTTCCAGCTCGTTGAGGTGCTCTCGGACGGCGCGGGCGCCGCTGGCGACGAAGTTGTCCAGGTCCTTTTTCTGCTCGGCCGGGGTGCGGGCAGGGTCCGGGGTGGGCCTGAGCTCGGCTTTGTGCAGGACCAATTCGAGCCGGTTGAGCGCCACATCGGGCAGTGGGCGAGACATCACGGGCTTGTTCGGGTCGTTGAGCCGGCGGCACCGGTCTTCGATCGCCTTCTTGATCGTCCGGGCGAAGTCCAGGTCTTGGATGCCCCAGGAGGCGAGGAAGTTCCAGTTGGCGATGCTGTAGGCGTCCTTCGGGTCCTTCACGCGCCGGGCCTGTGCGGCGCCGGGTTGGAAGATCTCGAAGATGTCGGCGGTGAACGGGGTGCCGGGGGTGAAGCAGTAGCTGGCGCAGGCGTCGTCGATCAGTTCGCGGGCATCGGGATCTTGGATGGCCTCGGAGGTATAGGCGACCAGCAGCACGCCGGCGCGCGGCCAGCAGGCGGAGTCGCCGTAGAACGCAGCGTCGGCTCGTAGCGCGTGCTGGTCACGGAATTGCGCGGCGATCCGGCGGAACTCGCGGAACCGAGGTCGCTGCCGGACGTCGGTGTCGGAGGAGAGGACCAGGATCAGGATGTTCACCGCGGCGATCGCGGCCGGGGTGAAGTCGTCGACGGCCAGTTCGTTGGCCGATACCCAGTGCGGGCACTGCCCGACGATCGCTTCCGCGACATCGAAGCTGGCCGCACCCACGCCGTAGACCAGTGTCAACGGGAGAGCCGGTCCCCATCCGGACCGGCTCTGCCACGGGGCGTCCGAAGAAGACGGGGCGGGCTGGGAACCCGGCGCCGGTGCACCTTCTTCGCCCTGCTTGTTCGTGCCACCGGTGTCGTCGGCCGCTCGGGTCATGACTGCCAGTATGCAGATCATGTGTCGAGGCAGACACCCTCTGTCAACAGCGGATCATGAAACCGTGGCAAGATTCGTGATTCATGCTCTGGCGACCGGTTCATGATTAACGAAGTCGTCCCTGAATTCACGTATGCGGCCAGATTAATCGAATTGACAATTGACGCGCTTGTCCGGCAAATGTCACCCTCGATGGCGTGGCCGATCCGATTGCAACCCGAAACGGGATTCTCGGCGAGGAATTGTCCCGCGCCGTGCTTCAGACGATCGCGCTGACGGCTCGTGGCGGTGTGAGTGCCCTGGACCGGGTACGCCGCCGGCTGGAGGCGCGGGGCGTCCCGACCGGCTTCGCGCCGGAGCCGCCGAGCAGGCAATGGCAGGAACTGCTCAGCAACCTGTTTCCCACTATGGTCCTGCTGAACCCGGCGGGACCACCGTCTCCTGACCTGGTCTTCGCGGCCAGCGACGGAGGGGCCGAGCGGACCGTCCGCAAGCTGCTCACCGCGGCCGCCTCGTTTCTGCTCGCCCAGTCCACCGCTCTCGAGGAGAACCTCGACTACTGCCACACCGTCGAGCTGGTGAACGAGCACGAAGCCGACGAGCTGCAAGAACTGCTCGGTGCCGCGGTGTCGGGCAGCTGTACGCTGCTCGACGCCGCCGAGAACGGTGGCTGGCGTGGGTTGCTGGCCTCACACCTCCCAGGCCGGGTGGCGACCGTTCGTTCCCCAGGCTGGGTGGGGGCACCGTCAGCTGAGACCGCCGCGCTCGTGGCGGACATGCTCGAGCGGCAACCGCAGGTCGTGCTGGTCGGGGTGGTGGGCGTCGGGCACGCCGCCAAGTCGGTCCGGGCGCTGGCCATCCTCGATTACCTGGTCGACCAGGCAGCCCGGGACGGACACGACGCCGAGATCGTCGCGCTGCACCGCGACCAGCCGGCCCTCGAAGCCTGGGCGCTGGCGCGCGAACGGCGCGGCGAGCTTGCGCCGCAGCTTCGCTACGCCGCCGCCGAGCCGCCGGCGCAGGGCGACCTGCTCGAAGATCTGTTCCGTGACGTCCAGCACCTGGCCTGCACGATCAACCGGACCGGCAGGCCGCCGAACCAGCTGCTCGTCGTGACCCCCGGCGATACGTCCCAGCTCTCCGCACGCCCGCCAGGGTGGGCGCGTTCCTGGGATTGGCTCCAGAACTGGGACGTGCTGCCCGACCTGAGCGGCTGCGAGGTGATCGTCACCGGCGTCGGTCCGGATCTGCAGAATTCCTGGCGGGCCACCTGTGAAGCATCGGGGGCCCAGAACGTCACCTTTCTGAACGATCACGCCGAATCCGCTCGCCGGCGCTCGCCCGGGCGACCTCGGTTGTGGCCGATCTACGCGACAGTGGCCTCCGTGCTCAGCGACTGGTCGAGTACTTGGCGGGCGCTCGCGGTGGTGCTGGCCGGCGCGGCCAGCATCGTCCTGACGATCCTCGCGCTCGGCCACGCCGACCTCAGCGCGCCGGTCCTGGGGACCGGCATCGCCGCGCTGGTGTTGAACTTGATCGCAAAACTGGCGCAACTCAGACTCCCGAGAGCACGCGCCCCACTTCGCCCGCTATCCACAAAACCAGCCCCAGCACCAAGACGCCGTTCGAAAGAAGTCGTCTTCTGACGACTCCCACACCCTCGCGCACCTCCCGGACAGCGGCGCGCACCACAAAGGACCAGCCAAAGAGACTCGCTGAGAGGCTGGCTACGGCAGACCGCGAACCGCAGCCAGAGGCACCGTGGGGGTCCGGGGGGTCGCCCCCAGGGAGAGGAGAAGGAGGGTAAGAGGCGAAGGCGAAGCCAAGCCTCGAACCCGGGTCGGGATGACAGGATTTGAACCTGCGACCCTTCGCTCCCAAAGCGAATGCGCTACCAAGCTGCGCCACATCCCGTGACACCCCCAGGGGGGTGTGTGGTCAGCCTAGCGGGTCACGCTAAGCTGGCCGTGCACCCGGGTACCTCTGGGGGCACGCGGGTGTAGCTCAATGGTAGAGCCCTAGTCTTCCAAACTAGCTACGCGGGTTCGATTCCCGTCACCCGCTCCAAAGGGCGCAGCGTCCGCTTCCAGCGATGCTGCGATCACGTCGAGCAGCTTGTCCGTGTCCACCGGCTTGGTGATGTAGTCGTCCGCGCCGCTGGCCAGGGTGCGGGCTCGGTCCTCCTGGGTGGCCTTGGCCGTTACCGCGATCACCGGCAGGTCCGCGTTGGCCGCCTCGGCTCGGATGGCCGCGATCGTCGCGTTGCCGTCCAGTTCGGGCATCATCACGTCCATCAGGACCAGTGCCGTGTCCTCGTTGCGCTCCAAGGCCCGGATTCCGTCCACGCCCGTCTCCGCGTAGACGACCTCCAGACCCGCCTGCTCCAGGACCGCTGCCAGGGCGAACACGTTCCGGAGGTCGTCGTCGACGATGAGGACCTTTTCGCCGTGGAAGCGCTTCGGGGTGACGTCGGGCGCGGCCACCAGGACCGTGCTCGGGACCGGGGGCAGCCTCGGCGACGACAGGGCAGTCACCGCCGGGTCCACCAGGTTGGCCGCCGCCACCGGGAGGTAGAGGGTGAACGTCGAGCCGACGCCCGGTTCGCTCACCACGCGCAGCTCGCCGCCCAGCAGCTCGGTCAGCTGCTGGCTGATGTTCAGGCCCAGGCCAGTGCCGCCGTACTTGCGGCTCGTCGTGCCGTCCGCCTGGCGGAACGCCTCGAAGATCACCGCGAGCTTCTCCTCCGGGATCCCTATCCCGGTGTCCTCGACGGCGAACGCGATGATGCCCGGCGCGTTCCGCAGGGCCTCCTGCTCCACCTCCGCCGGGTCCGCCGCCCGGATGTGGAGGCGGACGCGGCCCTCGTCGGTGAACTTCGCCGCGTTCGACAGCAGGTTCCGCAGGATCTGCTGGAGGCGGTGCTCGTCGGTGTGGACGCTGCCCGGCACCGGCGGGTCGATGTGGACCGCGAACTCCAGGCCCTTGTCCGCCGTCAGCGGCCGGCACAGCGACTCGACGTAGTCCACCAGCTCCGGCAGCGTGATGTCGGTCATCTGCATGTCGAGCCGGCCCGCTTCGACCTTGGCCAGGTCGAGGATGTCGTTGATCAGCTGCTGCAGGTCGGAGCCCGCCGCGTAGATCGTCCTGGCGAACTGGATCTGCTTTTCGGTGAGGTTGCCCTCGGGGTTCTCCGACAGCAGCTTCGCCAGGATCAACGCGCTGTTCAGCGGCGTGCGCAGCTCGTGCGACATGTTCGCCATGAACTCGGTCTTGTACTGGGACGCCACCGTCAGCTGCCCGGCGCGCTCCTCCAGCTCCTGGCGCGCCTGCTCGATCTCGCTGTTCTTGACCTCGATGTCGCGGTTCTGCTGGGCCAGCAGCGCCGCCTTCTCGGCCAGCTCGGTGTTGGACCGCCGCAGCTCGCCCTGCTGGGCCTGCAGCTGCTCCGACCGCGCCCGCAGCTCCTGGGCCAGCCGCTGCGACTCCGTCAGCAGCGCTTCGGTCCGCGAGTTGGACAGGATCGTGTTGACGTTGACGCCGATCGTGTGCCGCAGCTGCTCCAGCAGGTCCTGGTGGACCGTGCTGAACTCGTTGACCGAGGCCAGCTCCAGCACCCCGAGCACCTCGCCTTGGAACAGCACCGGCAGCACGATCAGGTTCACCGGCGCGGCCGAGCCGAGCCCGGACGACACCAGCGCGTACTCCGGCGGCGCGTCCTGGACCAGGATCGTGCGGTGGTCGACGGCGGCCTGCCCGATCAGCGACTCGCCGATCGCGAACCGCAGGCCGGCGCGGGACTGGGCGAGGCCGTACGCGGCGATGCACTCGAGCACCGTTCCGTCGCGGTCGTCGTCGCGGGCCAGGAAGAACGCGCCCTGCTGCGCCCGGACCAGCGGGGCCAGCTCGGACAGGATCAGCGCCGCGACCGAGGCCAGGTCGCGGTGCCCCTGCATCCGGCCCGACAGCTGCGCGAGGTTCGTCTTCAGCCAGTCCTGCTCGCGGTTGGTCCTCGTCGTCTCCTTGAGGTTCGCGATCATCTGGTTGATGTTGTCCTTGAGGTCCGCGACCTCGCCGGACGCGTCGACCGCGATGTGCCGGGTCAGGTCGCCCGCCGTCACCGCCGTCGCGACCTGCGCGATCGCGCGGACCTGCGTGGTCAGGTTCCCGGCCAGCTGGTTCACGCTCTCGGTGAGCCGCTGCCAGGTGCCGGACACGCCGTCGACCTCGGCCTGGCCGCCCAGCTTGCCTTCGGTGCCGACTTCGCGCGCCACGCGCGTGACCTCCGAGGCGAACGCCGAGAGCTGGTCGACCATCGTGTTCATCGTGGTCTTGAGCTCGAGGATCTCGCCGCGGGCGTCGACGTCGATCTTCTTCGTCAGGTCGCCCTTGGCGACCGCGGTGGTCACCTGCGAGATGTTGCGCACCTGGCTGGTCAGGTTGTGCGCCATGAAGTTGACGTTCTCGGTCAGGTCCTTCCACGTCCCGGCGACGCCGGGGACGCGCGCCTGACCGCCGAGGATGCCTTCGGTGCCGACCTCGCGCGAGACGCGCGTGACCTCGTCGGCGAACGCGCGCAGCGTCTCGACCATGCCGTTGAGCGTCTCGGCCAGCGCCGCGACCTCGCCCTGCGCGACGATCGAAATCTTCTTCGACAGGTCGCCGTTGGCCACGCCGGCCGCGACGGTGGCGATGCTGCGCACCTGGTCGGTCAGGTTGGTGGCCATGACGTTGACGTTGTCGGTGAGGTCCTTCCACGTGCCCGCGACGCCGCGGACGGTGGCTTGGCCGCCGAGCTTGCCTTCGGTGCCGACTTCGCGGGCGACGCGGGTGACTTCGTCGGCGAAGGCGGACAGCTGGTCGACCATCGTGTTGAGCGTGGTCTTGAGTTCGAGGATCTCGCCGCGCGCGTCGACCGAGATCTTCTGGGTCAGGTCGCCCTTCGCGACCGCCGACGTCACCGTGGCGATGTTGCGGACCTGGTCGGTCAGGTTGTTCGCCATGAAGTTGACGTTGTCGGTGAGGTCCTTCCAGGTCCCGGCGACGCCGGGCACGGTGGCCTGGCCGCCGAGCTTGCCTTCGGTACCCACCTCGCGCGCCACTCGGGTGACTTCGTCCGCGAACGCGGACAGCTGGTCGACCATCGTGTTGAGCGTGGTCTTCAGTTCGAGGATCTCGCCGCGCGCGTCGACCGCGATCTTCTGCGTCAGGTCGCCGCGCGCGACCGCCGTGGCGACCTGGGCGATGTTGCGGACCTGGGTGGTCAGGTTGTTCGCCATGAAGTTCACGGACCCGGTGAGGTCGCGCCAGGTGCCGGCGACGCCCGGGACCTGCGCCTGCCCGCCCAGCTGACCCTCGGTGCCGACCTCGCGGGCGACGCGGGTGACCTCGTCGGCGAACGCGGACAGCTGGTCGACCATCGTGTTCATCGTGGTCTTGAGCTCGAGGATCTCGCCGCGGGCGTCGACGGTGATCTTCTGGGTCAGGTCGCCCTTCGCCACGGCCGTGGTCACGTGCGAGATGTTGCGGACCTGGTCGGTCAGGTTGTCGGCCATCCCGTTGACCGAGTCCGTGAGGCTGCGCCACGTCCCGGCCGCGCCGGCCACCTCGGCCTGCCCGCCCAGCTTGCCCTCGCTGCCGACCTCGCGCGCCACGCGCGTGACCTCGCCGGCGAAGGCGGAGAGCTGGTCGACCATCGTGTTGAGCGTGTTCTTCAGCTGGAGGATCTCGCCGCGGGCGTCGACGTCGATCTTCTTGGTCAGGTCGCCGTTGGCCACCGCGGTCGCCACCAGCGAGATCGCGCGGACCTGGTCGGTGAGGTTGTCGGCCATCTGGTTGACCGAGTCGGTGAGGTCGCGCCACGTCCCGGCGACGCCGGCGACCTGGGCCTGGCCGCCGAGCTTGCCGTCGGAGCCGACCTCGCGGGAGACGCGGGTGACCTCGTCGGCGAACGACGAGAGCTGGTCGACCATGGTGTTGATGGTGTTCTTGAGCTCGAGGATCTCGCCGCGGGCGTCGACGGTGATCTTCTGGGTCAGGTCGCCGCGCGCGACGGCGGTGGTGACCTGGGCGATGTTGCGGACCTGGTCGGTGAGGTTGTCGGCCATCCCGTTGACCGAGTCGGTCAGGTCGCGCCAGGTGCCGGACACGCCCGGGACGACCGCCTGGCCGCCGAGGCGTCCCTCACCGGCGATCTCGCCGGAGAGCCTCGTCACTTCGGCGGCGAAGCGGGACAGCTGCGCGATGAGGCCGTTGACCGTCTTCGCCAGCGTCGCGTAGGCGCCCTGCAGCGGGCGGCCGTCGAGCGTCATGGTCATCGGCTGGGAGAGGTCGCCCTCGGCGACCGCGCCGAGCACCCGGTCCAGCTCGATCGTCGGCCGTGTGAGGTCCTCGACCAGGCCGTTGACGCTCTCCACGGCGGTGGTCCAGCCGCCCGGGCCGACCTCGGCCTCCACCCGCTCGCTGAGCCTGCCGTCCTGGCCGACGGCCGCGCGCACCCGCAGCAGTTCGCTGACCAGCCGCTGGTTGCGCTCGGCGATGTCGTTGAACGCGACCGCGAGCTGGGCCGAGATGCCGTCGCCGTGCGGGACGAGCCGCCGGCGGAAGTTGCCGTCCCCGAGATCCCGCACCGCCACGAGCAGCCGCTCCAGCGCCGCCGCCTCGCTCTGGGATTCCGTTGTCATGTGTGCCGACCCTCTCCACCACGCATGCGCCAGCCATGGTCCTCGACCCAGCGTGTCATGATTCGCCCTACACTTCGAGCCAGTCCGCCCGCTCACGCGGTAGCCGTGCGATAGCAGTCCGGAGGCAGGAGGTCCGTGCATGGTGTCACGTCCGGCTCCGGCCTCGGCGGCCCTGCCGCCGTTGACCGGTGAGGACGCACCGCCGGGTTTCGACGCCTTCGGGCGGGCCGTCCTCGAAGACGTCCGCGACGCGGTGTTCCTCCAGGACACCGACGGGGTGCTGCGCTGGGCGAACCCGGCCGCGCGGACGCTGACCGGCGGCGGCGAGCCGCGGCTGCACCCGATCGCCGAGACCTCCGGACACGTCGAAGTCGCGGGAAATCGTCGTCCCGCCCGGGTCCGGGCCCTCCCCGGCGGCTGGCACGCCTGGACCGTCCCCGCGGAGGACGTCCCGCAGCGGCACGTGGGCGATTTCCTCGCCGAGGCCGGCCCCCGGCTGGCCGCCGCGCGTGGGCGGCACGGCACCGCGCGGGTGATCGCCGAACTGGCTTCCTCGGCGCTGGCCGAGACCGTCTTCGTGCTGCTTCCGACCACCCGCGGCCGGTGGGAGTGGTGGAGCTGCGAGCGCCCGTCGGCGCACGGCCACGGCCGGATCCGCCGGGTCCCGGCGCAGGTCGCGCCGGTGCTGGCGGCGACGTTCGCGGCCACCGGCAAGCCCCGGTCGGCCCCGGTGCCCGCGCCCGAGGTGGCCACCCTGCCCCCGGTCGTCGCCGACCGGTTCGCCGGCCACGCCGAGGTGGCGGTGGTGTCGCTGGGCCCGAACAGCGGCTCCGGCGTCACCGGCGCGCTGCTGCTGGGCCGCAAGGCGGACCCGGAGTTCGGCGCCGAGCAGGGCCGCGCGGTCGCCGAGTTCGCCAAGGCGGCCGGGACGGCGCTGGCCAACGCGCAGCGCTACGCCCGCCAGGAGGAGGCCACGCGCGGCCTGGAGACGACGCTGCGTCCGGTCGACCCGCCCGAGCTCGACGGCGCCCGCTTCGAGACCTGGTACGAGCCGGCCGCCGGGGTGCTCGCGGTCGGCGGCGACTTCTACGACGTCCTCCCGCACGACGACGGCAGCGCGTTCCTGGTGCTCGGGGACATCTGCGGCAAGGGCGCGGAGGCCGCGGCGCTGACCGGCCGGGTCCGCCACGCGCTGACCGCGCTCGCCATGGTCGAGCGCGACGGCCGGACGCTGCTGCGGCTGCTCAACGAACTGCTCATCGCCGGCGGCAGCAGCCGGTTCGCCACGCTCGTGCTCGGCACGGCCCGGCCGTCGGACGGCGGCGTCGGCCTGACGCTGGCCTCCGGCGGGCACCCGGCGCCGCTGATCGTCCGCCGGGGCGGCGTGGTCGAGGAGGTCACCGTCCCCGGGACCCTGGTCGGGATCTCGCCGCAGGCCCGGTTCGCCGAGGCGGAGGTGCGGCTGGAGCGCGGCGACGTCTGCCTGCTCTACACCGACGGCATCACCGAGGCCCGCAACCGGCACGACCAGACGGAGCTGTTCGGCGACGACCGGCTGCGCGCGGTGCTGGCGACCGCGGCCGGCCAGCCGGCCCGCGAGGTCGTGCGGCGGCTGCGCCAGGCCGTGCGCGACTGGCTCGGCAGCTCGGGCCACGACGACATCGCCGTGCTGGCCATCGAATGCTCGGACTGATCGACGGTCCTCGTCGGGGTTCCGGGTGGCGAAGCCCCGGCCTGACACAGTCCTTTGTGGACCGCGTTTGACCGCCTCCGGAGGGGGTAATTCCTTCGTGCATTGATCTCGACGAAGGAGTCTCATGGCGAACGCACTGCAAGGCCGCCGCGTCGCGATCCTGGCCGCGGACGGCGTCGAACAGGTCGAGCTGGAGAAGCCGCGCCAGGCCGTCCTCGACGAGGGCGCCACGGTGGAGCTGGTGTCCCTGGACACCGGCGAGATCCAGGCGATGAACGGCGACATCGACAAGGGCGACCGGTTCACGGTCGACCGGAAGGTGGCCGACGTCGGCGTCGGCGACTTCGACGCGCTGCTGCTGCCGGGCGGCACGATGAACCCCGACAACCTGCGGACGAACGGCGAAGCGGTCGGGTTCGTCGGCGACTTCGTGCGCGCGGGCAAGCCGGTCGGGGTGATCTGCCACGGTCCGTGGACGCTCGTCGAAGCGGACGTCGTGCGTGGCCGCACGCTGACTTCGTACCCCAGCATCCGGACCGACCTGCGTAACGCCGGTGCCACCGTCGTCGACGAAGAGGTAGTGGTGGACAACGGCCTGGTGTCGAGCCGCAACCCCGACGACCTGCCGGCGTTCTGCCGCGCGGTCGTGCGCGAGTTCGCCGTCTGACGTCCTTTGTGGACGTTCACTCGGTCGTGTCCTTAAGTCCGGCTTAAATCTGTTGGCTTTCGGCGCCCCGGCGGAGGACGCTGGGGGTGTGACCAGGATCGCCCGTGGAGAGGAGGTGGACACCATGACAGTGCAGGCCCGCCGCTACGGCCGCTGGTGCCGGGAGCACTTCGATGTGGTCGCCGCCCAGGGCGTCCCCGCTCCCCGGCCGGCCGACACCGCCGAGGTCCCGGCGCCGCCGGAACCGGAGCCCGTCAAACCGGTCGCCGAACAGCCGCAGAGCTGACCCAGCGCACGAAGAAGCCGCCCCGGTCGTGACCGGGGCGGCTTCTCGCACGTCAGCCGTAGTAGCTGCGGCGGCGGTACCAGACCCGCTTCGGGCCCGGCACGCCGATGCGCGTGATGACGTCGGTCAGGATCGCGCCGATGACCAGCCAGATCACCGCCGCGAGACCGTCGTTCAGGAACGTCGCGAACTTGGCCGAATCCGGCGTGAACAGGTTGCGCAAGCCTAGGGAGACACCCGACGACCACTCGTTGATCATGTGCGCGAAGCCGTTCGCCATGTTCGCTTCGCCCAGGACCAGCACGATGTGGATGGCGAGCACCAGTGCGAACACCGCGCACACGAGGTGGATGAGGGCGTTGACCGTGCGCACGATCCGGATGCGCGGGTGGGTGCGCTCCACGATTTCTTCGGCCGGAGCCGGTTCGTACGGCGATTCGTTCGGCTCGGGGGGCGGGGGATACGGCATCGACGTCGCCGTCCTTTCGACTGTCCGATGTGGACGTATCTGGGCGAGCGGGACCAACACTGGGGAATACCCGCACCCCGGGTGGGTGAACCGCGGGTTCCCCAAAGTTCCCTGAGAGTGGAGATGGTAGGGTAGTTTGCGGAACATAGGGAGGGTCATGGCGCAGGAGGTCTTCTCCGTCGAGCAGGTCGCCGCGAAGCTCGGGCTGCACGTCCGGACGGTCCGCAACTACGTGCGGGACGGGCGGCTCAAGGCGGTCCGGATCGGCAAGCAGTACCGGATCGCCGCCGACGACCTCGAGGCGTTCACCGGGCTGCCGGTGGCCGAACCGCGGTCGGACCGGCCCGTGGCCGAACTTTCGAGCGTCGCCGAGGTCAGCGGCGTCGACCGGGCGACGGCCGACCGGATCGCCACCGTCGTCGTCGCGTCGGTGAACGGACCGCGGGACGGGGGTGAACGACCCCTGCGCGTCGAGACCATCTACGACAAGGAGCGCGCCACCATGAAGATCATCGTGCTCGGCGACCTCGCCGCCGGTGCGGACCTGCTGCGCTTCGTCGCGTCGTTCACCGAGGGCCTGACGTGACCACCGTCTACCGCTCGGCCGAAGGCGCCGAGGCGGTCCGGCGGCGCTACGACGCCCTTCTCGGCCAGTGGCCGGTGCCGCACGAGACGCGCACCCTGAAGACCCGCCTCGGGGACACCTTCGCCGTGGTCTCCGGCCCGGTGGGCGCGTCGCCGGTCGTCGCGCTGCAGGGCTCCGGCGGCACCGCCGCGCACTGGCTGCCCGACATCGCGACACTCGCGGAGCACCTGCGCGTGCACGCCGTCGACGCTCCCGGGGAGCCGGGCCGGACGGTCGAAGCGCGGCCGCCGCTCGGGTCGCCGGCCTGCGCCGAGTGGCTCGACGACGTCCTCGACGCGCTCGAACTGCCGCGGGCGGCCTTCCTCGGCACGTCGCTGGGCGGCTGGTGGGCGCTCGACCACGCGCTTCGCCGGCCGGAGCGCGTCACGGCGCTGGTGCTGGTCAACCCGTCCGGGATCGGCCGCCGCCGGGTCGCGCCCCTGCTGAAGTTCGCCGCGTACAGCCGGTTCGGCGCGTGGGGCCGCCGGCGGTCGCTGGCCATGGTGGCGAAGGGCAGCCCCGCCGATCCGGGGCGGCGCGCGGTCGGCGAGTTCACCCTGGCGACGTTCGAGCACTTCAAGCCGCGGCTGGAGCCGATCCCGGTCTTCGCGGTCGAGCGGCTACGCGCGCTGGCGATGCCGGTGCAGGCCCACTTCGGTGCGCACGACGTCCTGCTCGACCAGCGTGACGCCGCCGCGAAGCTGCGACGGGCCCGCCCGGACGCCGACGTCCGGCTGGCCGAAGACGCCGGGCACTTCCTGCCCGGCTGGGCGGAATCCACCGCGGAGTTCCTGAAGGGAGAAGGATCGTGATCGACCAGCGCCACGGCACCGGGGTGTGGTTCGTGCCGTCCGAGGGGCCGGAGCTGTCCACCGAGCAGGACGCCGTCGACCTCGTCGGCGCCACCTACGGCCACGCGGCCGACGTCCTCGTCGTGCCGGTCGAGCGGTTCCCGGCGCGGTTCTTCGACATGCACGCCAAGCTCATCGGGCACTTCTTCTCGAAGATCGTCCAGTACGGCTTCCGGCTGGTGCTGCTCGGCGACGTCCGCGCGCACGTCGAGGCGAGCACCGCCTTCCGGGACGTCGTGCGGGAGTCGAACCGCGGCCGGAGCGTCTGGTTCGTGGCCGACCTGGCGGAGCTCGACGCCCGGCTGGCCGCCGCGCGGTGAAAACCTCGCGCGGGAAGGGCAACCCCGTCCCGCGCGGCACGTCCAGGTGATCATGAGAATCCCGGCGCTGCTCGCGTCCGTCCTCACCCTCCTGGCCGTGTCCGCTTCGCCCGCGACCGCGGAAACCGTTGTCCCGAGGGGGTTCCGGCCCGCTTCGACGAGCTGGACCGGCCCGGACACCGGCTACGTCCTCGGATATTCGCCGTGCGGGAAGTCGTGGTGCCCGGCACTGCTGGGCACCACGGACGGCGGAGCGCACTGGCGCCGGCTCGGCGCGCCGCCGACGGCGTTGCCGGACAACCACAACCACGTCGCGCTGACGTTCACCGGCGACCGCGTCGCGTACGTCAGCGACGGCGTCCACGTGCGCACGACGCGCGACGGCGGCAAGAGCTGGCACCCGGTCGGCCTGGCCGGCGCGCGGGAGCCCTACTACCTCTCGAAGATCACCGAAACCGCCGGCCGGGTCTTCGCCGTCCTCACCACCTTCGGCGACGGCCACGGCTCGACGCGCTTGTACTCCGGCGTCGCCGGCTCGCCGGTGCTGGTCCCGGTGCCCGGTTTCGCGGCCGCCGGCGGGATCACCTACGGCGACCTGGCCGTCGGCGGCGGCCTGCAGGTCGCACTCGGCGCGGATTACGGCACCGAGAAGTACTGGACCTCGCGCGACGGCGTCCGCTTCACCCCCGCCGAGCCGCCGTGCCCGGCCGGGTCGGTCGCCTCGCTCGCCGGGGTGCGGGACCGGCAGGTCGTGGCGTTGTGCAGCAGCAGCCCCGGCTCGCCGCAGCCCGGGTCGACCGAGCGGCAGCTGCGGCACGCGGCGAAGCTCGGCGGGACGTTCAGCGGGGGTGACGCGGCGCCGTTCGCCGGGATCACGCAGGGCTTCGGCGCGGCGTCGCCGTCGTCCGCGACGGTCGCGGCCGAGGGCGGCGGGACCGGGTTCCTGCACAGCACCGCCGACGGCGGCCGCACCTGGACGACGACGGTGCTCGCCGACCGCGGGCTCAGCCTGACCGATTTGGACTTCCCCGGTGGCGGTACCGGCGTGGTCGTCGACGGCCAGCCGGACGCCGACGGCGGATCCGCGCTGTACCGGACCACGGACGGCGGACACAACTGGCGCGAACAGCCGATCGGGTAGTTGTCCCTGGCAGGCAAGGCCCTTCGGCCCGGTTCACTTGGTGAACGGCATGTCGTAGTCTGAGCACTGTCCGTTGCCGGACACAGGTGGCCGGACCCGGGCAGGGGCCGGCTCCACAGACGAGGGAGAACAGTCGATGACGCCTGGCGACCTGCGGTCCGGAACCGAGGGCGGTTCGGCGTCCCTCGATTTCTCCAAGGCGAGCCTGGCCCGGCTGTCCGACGCGCTGCTGGGCGGTCACGACCACTACGAGGTCGACCGCGAAGCGATGCGGCGGCTGCTGGCGATCGCACCCGGCGCGCGCACGATGGCGAAGGAGCACCGCGACTGGCTGGTGCGCGCGGTCCGGTTCCTCGCCGGGAAGCGCGGCATCGACCAGTTCCTGGACCTGGGCTCGGGCATGCCGACGGCGGAGAACACCCACCAGGTGGCCCAGCGGTACAACCCGGACGCGCAGGTCGTGTACGTAGACAACGACCCGGTCGTGCAGGTGCACGGCCGGGCGTTGCTCGAAGAGAACTACCTGACCCACGTCACGGGCGCCGACCTGACCCGGCCGGCCGAGACGCTGGCCGACGAGGTCGTCAAGGAGTACCTCGACTTCACGCGGCCGGTCGCGCTGATCCTGACGTCGATCATCCACCACATCGACGACTTCGAGCGGGCGAAGTCGATCGTCGCCGAGTACGTCGCGGCGCTCGCGCCCGGTTCGTTTCTCCTGCTCACGCACAACTTCGACCCGGAAGAGGACTCGCCCCGCCAGGAGCTGGCGCGGCTGCTGGAGACGAGCTTCCAGGGCACCGGGCTGGGGAGCGTGTTCCGCACCCGGGAGCAGATCACGGAGTTCTTCGACGGCACGGACCTGCTCCGGCCGGGGCTGGTCTACCTGCACGAGTGGTGGCCGGACGGCCCCCGGATCCACCCGTTGAGCGAGCTGAACTTCCTCACGCTGGGCGGAGTCGCCCGCAAGCAGTGACGCCCGGGTCGTGAGTGGGAAACCGGGTTAGAACCCTGTTTCCCACTCACGACGGGGTCAGCCGGCGTTGAAGGTGTCCGGGTCCGGGCCGGTGCGCTCGCCGCGGTCCAGCGGCGCCAGCGAATCCATCTCCTCCTCCGTGAGGGTGAACCCGAACAGGTCGAAGTTCTCTTCGATCCGCGACGGCGTCACGGACTTCGGGATCACCACGTTGCCCAGCTGCAGGTGCCAGCGGAGCACGATCTGCGCCGGCGTGCGGCCGTGCTTCACCGCCAGCTCCGCGATGATCGGCTCGCCCAGCAGCGAGCCGCCCTTGGCCAGCGGGCTCCATGCCTCGGTCGCGATCCCGTGCTTGGCGTCGAACTCGCGGACCTCCCGCTGCTGCAGGTAGGGGTGGAGCTCGACCTGGTTGACGGCCGGGGCGACGTCGCCGGCGTCGAGCAGCCGCGTGAGGTGCGCGGGCTGGAAGTTGGAGACGCCGATCGCGCGGACGCGGCCGTCGGCGTACAGCTTTTCGAACGCCCGCCAGGTGTCGAGGTACTTGTCGCGCGCGGGCAGCGGCCAGTGGATCAGGTACAGGTCCAGCTGCTCCAGGCCCAGCCGCTTCATGCTTTCGTCGAACGCGCGCAGCGTCTCGTCGTAGCCTTGGTCGCTGTTGAACAGCTTGGTGGTGACGAACAGCTCGTCGCGGGGCACGGCCGACTCGGCCAGCGCACGGCCGACCGCGGCCTCGTTGCCGTAGATGGACGCGGTGTCGATGCTGCGGTAACCGGCGTCGAGCGCGGCTTGCACGGCCGCGACGGTCTCGTCGTCCGGGATCTGGAAGACACCGAAGCCGAGCTGGGGCATCCGGACGCCGTTGTTGAGTTCGATCACGGGCACGCTGGTCACGTGATTTCCTTTCCGGTTCATGGGCTAGCGGGTGAGTACCCGTTCCCCTGAGGTGAAACTAGTGGAGGTCCGGCGGTCGAGCAGCCCCGAAACGAGTGCTACCGCGAGGCCGGCCGCGGCGAGCGCGGCGCCGATCCAGTTGGGGGCGGTGTAGCCGAGGCCGGCTTCGATGGCCTGGCCGCCGAGCCACGCGCCGCCGGCGTTGCCGAGGTTGAACGCGGCGATGTTCGCCGCCGACGCCAGCGCCGGGGCGCCCTCGGCCTTGGCCATCACGCGGGCCTGCAGCGGCGGGACCGTCGCGAAGCCGGCCGCGCCGAACAGCGCGATCGTGATCGCGGCCGGCACCTGGGCGTGCGCGGTGAAGACGAAGGCGACGAGCACGATCGCCAGCGCGGCGAGGATGACGTACAGGCTGGGCATCAGCTTGCGGTCCGCCGCCCGGCCACCGAGCAGGTTGCCGGCGAACAGCCCGGCGCCGAAGAGCACGAGCAGCCAGGTGACGGCGCCGCTGGAGAAACCGGCGACCTCGGTCATCATCGGCGCGATGTAGGTGAAGGACGCGAACACCCCGGCGAAGCCGAGCGCCGTCATGGCCAGCGCCAGCCAGACCTGCGGGCGGCGGAACACGGCCAGTTCGCCGCGCAGGCCCACGTTGTCGCTCTTCGGCTGGTGCGGCACGAGCGCGAGGATGCCGATCGCGCCGACGACACCGAGGACGCTGACCACCCAGAACGTCGAGCGCCAGCCGAAGGCCTGGCCGAGCGCGGTGCCGGCGGGCACGCCGAGCACGTTCGCCACGGTCAGCCCGGTGAACATCAGCGCGATCGCACTGGCCTGCTTGGCCGGGGCGACCAGCGACGCGGCGACGACCGAGCCCACGCCGAAGAACGCGCCGTGCGAGAGGGCCGCGACGACCCGGCCGGTCATCAGCAGGCCGTAGCTCGGCGCCAGGGCCGAGAGCACGTTGCCCGCGATGAACAGGCCCATCAGGGCGACCAGCACGGTCTTGCGCGGCACCCGCGAGGCGAGGGCGGTGAGGACGGGGGCACCGACGACGACGCCGAGCGCGTAGCCGGAGATGAGCAGGCCTGCGGAAGGGATCGAGACGCCGAAGTCGGTCGCGACCTCGGGCAGCAGGCCCATGATCACGAACTCGGTGGTGCCGATCCCGAAAGCGCTGATCGCGAGGGCGAGCAGAGCGGCGGGCATGGACTTCCTTCTTCCGGAGTAGAGTTGGGAGCGTGAGCAACTACGAGCGTCCGAGATAGTTGCACACGCCGTATATTGCACAGGCTTGATAGTGCCGCGCGCAAACGTATGCGGCAAGTCCGGGAGAGGTGAACCGTGTCACTGGACGACGACGCCGTCGAAGCCCGCGCGCAGGGCTGGCGCACACTGGCCGCGCTGCACGCGCGGATCGAAGACCGGCTGCAGCGCGCACTCGAGCGCGACCACGAGCTGTCGGTGAGCGAGTACAGCGTGCTCGACGCGCTGGGCCGCCAGGACGGCTTCCACCTGCGGATGAACCAGCTGGCCAACGCGGTGGTGCTCAGCCAGTCGGCGACGACCCGGCTGGTCACGCGGCTGGAGGGCCGCGGGCTGCTGGCGCGCTACCTCTGCGCCGACGACCGTCGGGGCATCTACACGGAGGTGACGCCGGCGGGCCGGGCCCTGCTGACGGCGGCACGCCCGACCCACGACACGGCGCTGGCGGAAGCTCTCGCCGAAGCCGAGACCCTGCCGGAACTCGCACCGCTGGTCGCCGCGCTCGGCACGCTCACCTTCACCCGCTGACTCCGCTTGCGGAAAGTTTCGATGCCCCATCGGCACTTTCGCGTCGCCCGAAGCGAAACACGGTCCGTCCCGGTCAGCGGTACCCGACGGAAGGCGGTCCCGTTCGGCCGGGGGATTGGGGCGGCCGCGCACCCTAACCCGTGCTCCATCCGTGGGACCCTTTTGCTGCCTGCGTTCGATAGTTTCGCTGGTCAGACCGATTTCTGTGGCTTTTGTCCACGAAAGACCCCGGGTGCCGTCGTTGACCCGATCGTTTCGCCGCACCTAATTTGTTGAACCACCAGACGAACCGGGGTGGTGTCGGCGTGGACTCCTCCTTCTCGCTCAAGCCGGTGCGCCCGGCCGACCAGGCCGCCGTCCGCCGGAGCAACCTCGCGCTGGTGCTGCGGCACCTGCGGGACGCGGGACCCCGCTCGCGAGCGGCGATCGCCGCGGACACCGGGCTGAACAAGGGAACCGTCTCGAGTCTCGTCGCCGAGCTCGTCGAGCGCGGGCTGGCTCGCGAAGGCGAGCGGGAACGCGCCGGCGCGGTCGGGCGGCCGGGCACGATCGTCGAGCTGGACGGCCGTGGCGTCGGCGGCATCGGCGTCGAGATCAACGTCGACTACCTGACCGCGCTCGCCCTCGACCTCACCGGCACCGTGCTCTTCGAACAACGCGTGGCGCTCGACGTGCAAGCCCTCCCCGTGGCGAAGGTGCTCGACGCGGGCGCCGAGCTCACCGCGCGGGCGCTGCGGGAATGCCGGCGGCTCGGGGTCACGCCGGCCGGGGTCACCGTCGGCATCCCGGCGCTCGTCGACGTCACGAGCGGCACCGTCGCCTTCGCGCCGAACCTGCACTGGACCGACGTCCCGGTGGTCCGCGGGATCACCGACCGGCTGACGCGGCGGCTCGGGCCGCCGTCGTTCCCGATCCGCACGGCCAACGACGCGAACCTCGGCGCGCTCGGCGAGTACGCCATGGGCAGCATGGCCGGGACCGCCGACCTGGTGTACCTGACCGGCGAGATCGGCGTCGGCGGCGGCGTGATCTCCGGCGGCCGGCTGCTCGGCGGCGCGGAGGGGTTCTCCGGCGAGGTCGGGCACATCCAGGTCGACCCGGCGGGCCGCGTCTGCGGGTGCGGGCGCCGCGGCTGCTGGGAGACCCTCGTCGGGCTGGCCGGGATGCTGCGGCTCGCCGCGTCGCCGAGCGACCCGGTGCACGACCCGTCGCTCGACCTCGAACAGCGGCTCGACATGATCCGCCGCCGCGCCGAGCTCAAGGACAAGCGGACGCTCGACGCGCTCGCGCAGGTCGGCACCGGCCTGGGCGTCGGCGCGGCCGTGCTGGTCAACGTCTTCAACCCGCGCGTGGTGCTGCTCGGCGGGTACTTCGCCCAGCTGGGCCCGTACCTGCTCGGCCCGATGCTGGCCGAGCTGGAGGCCCGGGTGATCGCCCCGGGTACCGGGGGCTGCCGCGTCGAGCTGTCCTGGCTCGGGTTCTCCGCGGCTTCGCGCGGCGGCGCGCACGTCGCGCTGCAAGCGGTGTTCGACGATCCGGCGCTCGTGCCGGTGCGGCCGGAAAGGGACAGCGGATGACGTTCGCGGAGGTGGCCGGTACCGGCCAGGGGCTTATCGGAGCCTGCCGGAATCCGCAAGATGGGACGTGCTGTGGCCGGGCCCACCGGGCAGACTGGGCAGGCCCGGACGGCCGCGCCGCCGCAGGTGAGGGGGCTCGAAGACCCGGCGGGCCGGGCGGCGCCGGCCACGGTGGCCCGACGCCGCGCCCTCGTCGCGAAGGAGTGCGGAAACACTTGATCGACTGCGGCGATGTAGTCCGGGTGGACCTCTGCCCGCCCGGGGGGACCGCGCTCGCCGCGGCCGGCGGGCGCACCGCGGCGAGCAGTGTCTTGACCCGCGTCCCGTCGGGGGCGACCGGCGCGGGCTGAATTTGCCGAACTGGAGGAAGAACATGGGGAAGATCGGTGTCTGGCTGATCGGTGCCCGGGGCTCGGTGGCCACGACGGCCATCGCCGGCGCCGCCGCGATGCGCGCGGGACTGGCCGCGCGCACGGGGTGCGTGACCGAGCTGCCGGACTTCGCCGGGACGCGGCTGCCCGGACTGGGAGACCTGGTCTTCGGGGGTCACGACGTCGTCGACACGCCGCTGGTCAAGCGGGCGGAGCAGCTGGTCGCGGCGGGCGTGCTGCCCGCGACCCTGCCCGGCCCGATCAGCGCCGACCTGGAAGCCGCCGAAGCCCGGCTGCGCCCGGCGCCGGACGGTGGCGGCCGGGCGGCGATCGACCGGATCGCCGCCGACCTGACGGCGTTCCGCGAGGGCTTGGACCACGTCGTCGTCCTCAACGTCTCCTCCACCGAGCCGCCGTGCGTCCCGCACCCGGCGCACGCTTCCCTGGCCGCCCTCGACGCCGCGCTGGACGCGGGCGAGGACGTCCTCCCGGCGAGCGCCGTCTACGCCTACGCCGCCTTCCGCGCGGGCTGTGGCTTTGTCGACTTCACCCCGTCCACCGGCGCGCGGCTGCCCGCGCTCGACGAGCTCGCCCGTACCGCGGGACTGCCGTACGCGGGCCGCGACGGCAAGACCGGCGAGACGCTGCTGCGGTCGGTGCTCGCGCCGATGTTCGCCCAGCGCGCGCTGAACGTCCTGTCCTGGTCGGGCACGAACCTGCTCGGCGGCGGGGACGGCGCCACGCTCGCCGACCCGGGTGCGGCGTCGAGCAAGAACGCGTCGAAGCAGCAGGTGCTCTCGCAGAACCTCGGCCGCGACGTCGACGGCGAGGTGCACATCGACTACGTCCCGGCGCTCGGCGACTGGAAGACCGCCTGGGACCACGTGCTGTTCGAGGGGTTCCTCGGCGCGCGCATGACCCTGCAGCTGACGTGGCAGGGCTGCGACTCCGCGCTCGCGGCGCCGCTGGTGCTCGACCTCGCCCGGCTCACCGCCAAGGCGTGCGGTGACGGCGTCGCCGGGCCGGTCGCCGAGTTCGGGTTCTTCTTCAAGGATCCCGTCGGCGAGGGCCCGCACGACCTCGCGTCGCAGTACGCGGCCCTGCGCGAGTGGGCGAACCGGTGAAGGCGCTCGTCGAGCTCGTCCGCGCGCCCGCCGCGCTGACCGTGCCCGGGGACGCCGTCGCCGGGGCCGCCGCGTCGGGCTGGCCCTTCGGCCGCCGGACCCTCGCCCTGACCGGCGCGTCCGTCTGCATCTACTGGGCGGGCATGGCGCTCAACGACTACGCCGACCGCCACCTCGACGCGATGGAACGGCCCGAGCGGCCGATCCCGTCCGGCCGGATCAAGGCCGGCACGGCGCTCGGGGTGGCGACCGGCCTGACCGCGGGCGGGCTGGGCATCGCCGCGGCCGCCGGCGGGAAGCAGGCCCTGCGTGTCGCGCTGCCGCTGGCCGCGACGGTCTGGGCGTACGACTTCGTGCTCAAGGAGACCGTGTTCGGGCCGGCCGCGATGGCCGCCGCCCGGGCCCTGGACGTACTGCTCGGCGGGGGCGGTGCCCGGGCGGCGGTCCCGGCCGCGTTGACGGTCGGGGCGCACACCTACGCGGTGACAGCGTTGTCAAGGTCCGAAGTGGACGGTGCCAGGCCCGCCCTGCCGGCGGCCACCCTCGCCGCCACGGCCGGGGTGCGCGTCGCCGCCGGCCGCGTCGGGCCGCTGGCTTCGGCGCTGCTCGGGACGTACGCGCTGACCACCGGGCGGGCGCAGTACGACGCCATCCGCGACCCGGCCGCGCCGAAGATCCGGCGCGCGGTCGGCGCGGGCATCCACGGGATGATCCCGCTGCAGGCCGGGCTGATCGCCCGCACCGGCGCGTGGCGCTCGGCGCTGGCCGTCGCCGCCGCGTTCCCGATCGCACGGGCGCTGAGCCGGAAGGTGTCGCCGACATGAGGTTCGGGTACGGCACCAACGGCTTCGCCAACCATCGCCTCGGCGACGCCCTGCGCGTCCTGGCCGACCTCGGCTACGACGGCGTCGCGCTGACGCTGGACCACCAGCACCTCGACCCGTTCGGGCCGGACCTCGCCCGCCGCGTCGCCGACGTCGCCGCGGACCTGGACCGGCTCGGGCTGGCCGTCGTGATCGAGACGGGCGCGCGGTTCCTGCTGGACCCGTGGCGCAAGCACTCGCCGACGTTCCTCGACCCGGACCGGGCCGGGCGGATCGGGTTCCTGACCCGGGCCGTCGAGATCGCCGCGGACCTCGGCGCCGAGGCGGTGTCGTTCTGGAGCGGCAACAAGCCCGCCGATCTGTCCACTGAGGACGCGTGGACCCATCTGGTCGACGGGTGCGCCGACGTGCTGAAAGCCGCCGGCGAGCACGACGTCGCGCTCGGGTTCGAGCCCGAGCCGGGGATGCTCGTCGAGGACCTCGACGGCTACTTCGAGCTGGCGCGACGGCTCGGCGACCCGGAGCGGTTCGGGCTGACGCTGGACATCGGGCACTGCCGGTGCAACGAGACGGCGTCCGTGTCCGACTGCGTCCGGCGCGCCCTGCCGCGGCTGGTGAACGTCCAGATCGACGACATGCGCCGCGGCACGCACGAGCACCTGGAGTTCGGCCGGGGCGAGATCGACTTCCCGCCCGTGCTGGAAGCGCTGTCGCCGTACCCCGGGCTCGTGGCCGTGGAACTGCCGCGCGACAGCCACGCGGCCCCGCGGATCGCCCGCGAGTCCCTGGAATTCCTGCGCAAGGCGGTGGCCGCGTGAACGCCTGGCTGGACGAAGCCCTGACCAAGGTCGCCGAAGACGCGACCGCGTTGCGCACGCTCTTCCCCGGTGTCGGCCGGCGGGTCGGCCGGGGCCCGTCGGACGTCCCGGGCTGGACGGTGGACGACGTGGCCCGCGTGGAGCTGCTCCGGGCGGCTCCCGGGGCCGCGGCGGAGATGCCCGACCTCTACCGCTACGGCGACGCCGCCGAGAAGCGGGCGGTCCTCCGTGGACTGTCCGTTGTGGATATCGGAGACGCCGGGCTCGACCTGGTCGCCGACGCCCTGCGGACCAACGACACCCGGCTCGTCACCGCGGCGATGGGGGAGTACGCGGCCACCCATCTGGACGACTCCGCGTACCGCCACGGCGTCCTCAAGTGCGTCTTCATGGGCATCCCCCTGGCCGAGGTCGCCGGGCTGGACCGCCGGACCGACGAGGAGCTGCTGCGCATGATGCGGTCGTTCGCCGCCGAGCGCACCGCCGCGGGCCGGGACGTGCCCGCCGACCTCCTCCCGCTGCTGAACGAACAGGACGCCTGATGCGCATCTTCGACCCGCACATCCACATGAGCTCCCGCACCACCGACGACTACGCGGCCATGCACGCCGCCGGGGTCCGCGCACTCGTCGAGCCGGCGTTCTGGCTGGGCCAGCCGCGCACGAACGTCGGCAGCTTCACCGACTACTTCGACGCGCTCGTCGGCTGGGAACCGTTCCGCGCCAGCCAGTTCGGCATCGCCCACCACTGCACGATCGCGCTGAACCCCAAGGAAGCGAACGACCCGCGGTGCGCGCCGGTGCTCGACCTGCTGCCGCGGTACCTGGAGAAGGACGGCGTGGTCGCGGTCGGCGAGATCGGCTACGACTCGATGACCGCGGAGGAGGACAAGGCGTTCGCCGCGCAGCTGGCCCTGGCGATCGACCACGAGCTGCCCGCGATGGTGCACACCCCGCACCGCGACAAGGCGGCCGGCACCGAGCGCAGCATCGCCGTCGTCCGCGAGTCGGGCATCGCGCCCGAGCGGGTGGTGCTCGACCACCTCAACGAGATGACCGTCGCGATGGTCAAGGAGTCCGGCTCCTGGATGGGGTTCTCGATCTACCCGGACACCAAGATGGACGAGGAGCGGATGGTCGCGATCCTGCGCGAGTACGGGACCGAGCGGGTGCTGGTGAACTCCGCGGCGGACTGGGGCAAGAGCGACCCGCTCAAGACCCGCAAGACCGGCGACGCGATGCTCGCCGCCGGGTTCACCGACGACGACGTCGACCGGGTGCTGTGGCGCAACCCCGTCGAGTTCTACGGCCAGAGCGGGCGGCTCGACCTCGAAGGCGCGGCGACGGAAGCCGAGTTCGCGGGCAACTCGATCCTGCGGGGGGCCCGCAAGTGAGGTTCCGGCACCCCGACGGCACGCTCGTCCACCTCGCCTACTGCACCAACGTGCACCAGGCCGAGGACCTCGACGGCGTGCTCGCTCAGCTGGCCCGCTTCGGCGAGCCGGTGCGGGAACGCCTGGGCGTCGGCCGGCTCGGGCTCGGCCTGTGGTTGGCCCGGCCGGTGGCGACCGAGCTGACCGCCGACCCGGCCGCGGTTTCCCGGCTCCGGCGCGAACTCGCCGCGCGTGGCCTGGAGGTCGTCACCCTCAACGGGTTCCCGTACCAGGGCTTCCACGATCCGGTCGTCAAGCACAAGGTCTACCGGCCGGACTGGTCGACGCCCGAGCGGACGCGGTACACCCTCGACCTGGCCCGGCTGCTCGCCGAGCTGCTGCCGGCGGACGCCGTGCGCGGCAGCGTCTCGACGTTGCCGCTCGGCTGGCGCACCGAATGGCGCGACGACCGTGGCCAGCTCGGCTTGCTCGCGGAAGGGCTCGCGAAGCAGGAGCGTCCGGTGCGCGTCGCGTTCGAGCCCGAGCCCGGCTGCGTCATCGAGACGACTGCGCAGGCGGCGACCCTTTTGTCCGATGTGGACAAAGACTGGCTGGGCGTCTGCCTCGACACGTGCCACCTCGCGGTCGGGTTCGAGGACCCGGCGGCCGCGCTGGAGCGGCTCGCCGCGGCCGGGCTCGACGTCGTCAAGCTGCAGGCGTCCGCGGCTCTGGAGGCGGCCGCGCCGAACGACCCGGCGACGCGGAAGGCGCTGGAGTCCTTTGTGGAACCCCGGTTCCTGCACCAGAGCAACGAAGGCGCTCCGCCGGGCGCCGACGACCTTGACGAAGCGCTGGCCGGTGGGCTCCCGGGCGAGGCGCCGTGGCGCGTGCACTTCCACGTGCCGCTGCACGCCGATCCGGCGCCGCCGCTGACGTCGACGCGGCCGGTGCTGGCCGGCACCCTGGCCGAGCTGTTCGGCGGCGCGAGCGCGCGCACCGACCACGTCGAGGTCGAGACCTACACCTGGCAGGTGCTCCCGGACGCACCCGCCGACGACGCCGGGCTCGTCGCGGGCATCGCGGCCGAGCTGGACTGGACCCGGCGTTCCCTGATCGCACTAGGCTTGGAAGAGGTTTCCGAATGAGCTTGCTGGTTCTCGACGTCGTGGGGCTGACGCCGCGGCTGCTCCCGCACATGCCCAACCTGCGCAAGATGGCCGAACCCGGTTTCACCGCGCAGCTGGACACCGTGTTCCCGGCGGTCACGTGCTCGGTGCAGTCGACGTTCCTCACCGGGCTGCAGCCGGCCGAGCACGGCATCGTCGGCAACGGCTGGTACTTCCGCGACCTCGGCGAGATCTTCTTGTGGCGCCAGCACAACAAGCTCGTCCAGGGTGACAAGTTCTGGGACGCGGCCCGCCGCGCGCAGGCCGGGCACAAGGTCGCGAACGTCTGCTGGTGGTACGCGATGGGCATGGACGTCGACCTGACGGTGACCCCGCGGCCGATCTACCACGCCGACGGCAAGAAGTCCCCGGACGCCTACACCCACCCGCCGCAGCTGCACGACCGCCTGGTCGGCGCCCTCGGCGAGTTCCCGCTCTTCACCTACTGGGGGCCGACGGCGGCGATCACGTCGTCGAAGTGGATCATCGCCGCCGCGCAGAAGATCATGGCCGAGGACAAGCCGGACACCACGCTCGTCTACCTCCCGCACCTGGACTACGACCTGCAGCGCTTCGGCCCCGACGCGCCCCAGGCCGCGGCCGCCGCGCGCGAGATCGACACGGCCATGAAGCCGCTGCTGGACCAAGCGGCCGCGGGCGGGCACACCGTCGTCGCGCTCTCGGAGTACGGCATCACGAACGCGAGCCGTCCCGTCGACATCAACCGAGCGCTGCGCCGCGAGGGCCTGCTCAACGTGTACGTCCAGGCGGGCATGGAGTACCTCGACCCGTGGACGTCGCGGGCGTTCGCGGTGGCCGACCACCAGGTCGCGCACGTCTACGTCGCCGACCCCGCCGACATCCCGCGCGTGCGGGACATCGTCGCCGGACTGTCCGGAGTGGACGTCGTCCTCGACCGCGAGGGGCAGGCGGGGATCGGCATCAACCACGAACGGGCCGGTGAGCTGGTCGCGATCGCCGAGCCGGACGCCTGGTTCACGTACTACTACTGGCTGAGCGACGACCGCGCGCCCGACTTCGCCAAGACCGTCGAGATCCACCGCAAGCCCGGCTACGACCCGGCCGAGCTGTTCTTCGACCCGAACGACCCGGCGGTGAAGCTGAAGGCCGCGTCCGCGCTGGCCCGCAAGAAGCTCGGCCTGCGGTACTCGATGCAGGTCGTGCCGCTCGACCCGGCGCCGGTCCGCGGGAGTCACGGGCGGCTGCCCGACTCGCCCGAGGACGGGCCGGTGCTGCTGTGCTCGGATCCTTCGCTCGCGCGCGAAAAGATCCACGCCACCGAGGTCAAGGAACTGCTGCTAGCCGCCGTTCGCACGGAGTAACGCATCCAGGAGGTCAGGACATGGCACGACCGTTGACCCTGTTCACCGGGCAGTGGGCCGATCTGCCGTTCGAGGAGGTGTGCGAGCTGGCGAGCGGCTGGGGCTACGAAGGCCTCGAGATCGCCTGCTGGGGCGACCACTTCGAAGTGGACCGCGCGCTGGCGGAAGACGGCTACGTCCAGACCAAGCTGGAGACGCTGGCCAAGTACGACCTCAAGGTGTGGGCGATCTCGAACCACCTGCTCGGCCAGGCCGTCTGCGACCACCCGATCGACGAGCGGCACGAGGCCATCCTGCCCGCCCGGATCTGGGGCGACGGGGAGGCCGAGGGCGTCCGGCAGCGGGCGGCGGAGGAGATGAAGACCACCGCCCGCGCCGCGGCGAAGCTCGGGGTGTCCACCGTGGTCGGGTTCACCGGCTCGTCGATCTGGCACACGGTGGCGATGTTCCCGCCGGTGCCGCCGTCGATGATCGAGCGCGGGTACGCCGACTTCGCCGACCGCTGGAACCCGATCCTCGACGTGTTCGACGAGGTCGGCGTGCGCTTCGCCCACGAGGTGCACCCGAGCGAGATCGCCTACGACTACTGGAGCACCGTCCGGACGCTGGAGGCGATCGGCCACCGCGAGGCGTTCGGGCTGAACTTCGACCCGTCGCACTTCGTCTGGCAGGACCTCGACCCGGTCGGGTTCCTGTGGGACTTCAAGGACCGCATCTACCACGTCGACTGCAAGGAGGCCCGCAAGCAGCTCAACGGCCGCAACGGCCGGCTCGGCTCCCACCTGCCCTGGGCGGATCCCCGCCGCGGCTGGGACTTCGTGTCCACCGGCCACGGCGACGTCCCGTGGGAGGACGTCTTCCGGATGCTCAACGCCATCGGCTACGACGGCCCGATCTCCATCGAGTGGGAGGACGCGGGCATGGACCGGCTCGTCGGCGCTCCGGAAGCGCTGGAGTTCGTCCGCAAGCTCAACTTCACCCCACCCACGGCGGCGTTCGACGCCGCCTTCTCCTCGAAACCGTAAGGGCGCCGCAGCGGGGGTCGTGAGTGAGAAACAGTGTTCTAACACTGTTTCTCACTCACGACAGCCGCGGCAGACCGCTTACGCACGCTCCAGGCTTCTGTTCAACGGGTGACCGCCAGCCCCGTCGGAAGGTGATCGAAACGGCTTCGGCCCACTCCGGGGCGAAGCACGCTCAAAATCAGGAAGGATCCAGCATGTCTCCGTCCCCACCGAAGTGGGCGAGGCTGTTCGGCGCCGCACTCTTGAGCGCCGGCCTCCTGCTCACCCTCGACACCCCGGCCCGCGCGGACATCCCGCCCGCGGACTACCAGCAGGTCGCGCTCGCCACCGGCGCGGCCGAGCTCGGCGAGGCGATGTCGCTCGCCGTGCTCCCGGACCGCTCGGTCGTGCACACCTCCCGCGACGGCACCGTCCGCGTCACCACCGCGGCCGGCGCGACCTCCGTCGCGGCCAAGCTGAACGTCTACACCCACGACGAGGAAGGCCTCCAGGGCGTCGCCGCCGACCCGGGCTTCGCGACCAACCGCTACGTCTGGCTGTACTACTCGCCGCGTCTGTCCACACCGGACGGTGACGCGCCGACCGAGGGCACCGAGGCGGACTTCGCGCCGTTCAAGGGCGAGCTGCACCTGTCGAGGTTCGTTCTCAAGACCGACAACACGCTCGACCTGGCCAGCGAGAAGGTCGTCCTCAAGGTGGCCAACGACCGCGGCCAGTGCTGCCACGTCGGCGGCGACATCGACTTCGACTCCGCCGGCAACCTCTACCTCACCACCGGCGACGACACCAACCCGTTCTCCTCCGACAGCTACTCGCCGATCGACGAACGGACCACCCGCAACCCGCAGTTCGACGCGCAGCGGTCGTCGGGCAACACGAACGACCTGCGCGGCAAGCTGCTGCGGATCCACCCGCAGGCCGACGGGACGTACACGGTGCCGTCCGGCAACCTCTTCGCGCCGGGTACCGCGAACACCCGGGCGGAGATCTACGCGATGGGCTTCCGCAACCCGTTCCGGATGAGTGTCGACAAACCGACCGGCGTCGTCTACCTCGGCGACTACGGCCCGGACGCCGGCACCACGGACCCGAACCGCGGGCCGCAGGGCCAGGTCGAGTTCGACCGGATCACCGGGCCGGGCAACTTCGGCTGGCCGTACTGCACCGGCTCGAACACGACGACCGAGACGTACAACCACTACACGTTCCCGAGCGGGCCGTCGGGCGCGAAGTACGACTGCGCCGGCGGCCCGACGAACTCTTCGTTCCGCAACACCGGCCTCGCCCAGCTGCCGGTGCCGAAGCCCGCGTGGATCAAGTACGCGGGTGACGAAGGCTCGCCGCCGGAGTTCGGCAGCGGTTCGGAGTCGCCGATGGGCGGGCCGGTCTACCGGTACGACGCCGCTTCGACGTCCACGGTCAAGTTCCCACAGTCCCTCGACGGCAAGTTCTTCGCCGGGGAGTACGGGCGCAAGTGGATCAAGGCGGTGACCGTCAACGCCGACGGCACGCGCGGCGGTATCGAGAACTTCCCGTGGACCGGCACGCAGGTCATGGACATGGCGTTCGGTCCGGACGGCGCCCTGTACGTCCTCGACTACGGCACCGGCGACGACAACCAGGCGCTCTACCGGATCGAGTACCTGGCGGGCACCAACCGCAACCCGGTCGCGAAAGCCGCGTCCGACAAGACGTCCGGCCCGAACCCGCTGACCGTGAACTTCTCCTCGGCGGGCAGCAGCGACCCCGAAGGCGGGGCGCTGACCTACCGCTGGGACTTCGGCGACGGTCAGACGTCGACGTCGGTGAACCCGGCGCACACCTACACGACCAACGGGACCTATTCGCCGACGCTCACGGTGTCCGATCCGGAGGGCCTGACCGGCACGGCGAGCTTGGTCGTCACGGTCGGGAACACCGCGCCGACGATCGCGCTCGGCACCCCGGCCGACGGACAGCTGTTCTCCTTCGGTGACACCGTGCCCTTCCAGGTGACCGGCAGCGACCCGGAGGACGGGCCGCTGGACTGCTCGAAGGTCAAGGTCACCTACCTGCTGGGCCACGACAGCCACCAGCACCAGATCACGCAGGCGACCGGGTGCAGCGGCTCGATCGCCGTCCCGGTCGACGGTGAGCACGACGCCGCGGCGAACATCTTCGGCGTCTTCGACGCGCAGTACACCGACAACGGCGGGCTGACGTCCCACAGCGTCCGCAAGCTGCAGCCGCGGCACCGTCAAGGCGAGCACTTCTCGGCGCAGTCCGGGATCCAGCTCGCGGACCACGGCTCGGCCGAGGGCGGCCGGACGGTCGGGTACACCGACGACGGTGACTGGATCTCCTTCACGCCGTACGCGCTGGCCAACGCGACGTCGATCAGCGCGCGGGTGTCCTCGGGTGGTCCCGGCGGGACCCTGGAGGTCCGCGCGGGCTCGCCGACCGGCACCCTGCTCGGGTCGGTGGCCGTCGCCAACACCGGTGACTGGGACACGTTCCAGAACGTCACGGCGAACCTGGCGAACCGCCCGGCCGGCACGACGACGCTGTACCTCGTGTTCAAGGGCGTCACCGGGCAGGGCAACCTGTTCGACCTCGACGCGTTCACCTTCACCACCGCCACCCAGGCGGGCCCGGTCGAAGGCGAGTCGTTCACCTCCGGCTCGGGCGTCCAGATCGCGCCGCACGCCGCGGCGAGCGGCGGGAACACCCTGGGCTACATCGAGAACGGCGACTGGGCCGGGTACGCGTCGGTGAGCACGGCGGGCGCCCGGACGTTCACCGCGCGGGTGTCGTCGGCCGGCGCGGGCGGCACGATCGAGATCCGGTCCGGCTCGGCGACCGGGACGCTGCTGGGCACGGTCGCGGTGCCGCCGACCGGTGACTGGGAGGTCTTCCAGACCGTCACCGCGTCGGTGTCGAGCGGGTCCGGGCCGCTGTTCCTGGTTTTCCGCGGCGGCTCCGGTTCCCTGTTCGACATCGACACGTTTAGCCTGAGCAGCATGCCGACCCAGGTCGATCCCGCGTACGACGTGCTGGTGTTCTCCAAGACGGCCGGCTTCCGGCACGACGCGATCCCGGCCGGGATCCAGGCGATCCGGGAGCTGGGCGCCGCCCAGGGGTTCGGGGTGACGGCGACCGAGGACGCGTCGGTGTTCACGGCGACCGAACTGGCGAAGTACCAGGCGGTGGTGTTCCTCTCGACCACCGGTGACGTCCTGGACGCGACGCAGCAGGCGGCGTTCGAGTCCTATGTGGAGGGTGGGGGCGGCTACCTCGGCGTCCACGCGGCGGCGGACACCGAGTACGACTGGCCGTGGTACGGCACGCTGGTCGGCGCTTACTTCAAGAGCCACCCGGCGATCCAGCAGGCCCGGTTCGTGACCGAAGACGGCACCCACCCGGCGACGGCGCACCTGCCGGCGGTCTGGACCCGGACCGACGAGCTGTACAACTACCGCACGAACCCGCGCGGCAGTGTCCACGTGCTGCAGACGCTGGACGAGTCCAGCTACACCGGCGGCGAGATGGGTGCCGACCACCCGATCACGTGGTGCCACCCGCAGGGTGCCGGCCGCTCGTTCTACACCGGGCTCGGCCACACGATCGAGTCGTACTCGGACCCGGCGTTCCGGACCGAGCTGCTGGGCGGGATCCGCTACGCCGCCGGGGTCGTCCCGGCTTCGTGCGGCTCGTCGTCGTCCACAGTGGAGGGTGAGTCGTTCACGTCCGGCTCGGGCGTGCAGATCGCTTCGCACGCTCCGGCGAGCGGCGGCCAGACGCTGGGCTACATCGAGAACGGTGACTGGGCCGGCTACGCGCCGGTGAGCACGGCGGGCGTCACGCGGTTCAGCGCGGTCGTGTCGTCGGCGGGCGCGGGCGGCACGATCGAGATCCGCGACGGCTCGCCGACCGGCGCCCTGCTGGGCACGGTGGCGGTGCCGAACACGGGCAGCTGGGAGACGTTCCAGACGGTCTCGACGACGCTGTCACCCGGCTCGGGCCCGCTCCACCTGGTCTTCCGAGGCGGCGCGGGTTCCCTGTTCGACATCGACACGCTGACCGTCTCGTAAGCCCGGTGAAGGGGCCGCCGTGCGCGCACGGCGGCCCCTTCGTCGTCAGCGGACGCCGAGGAGGTGCTCCAGGGCCAGCTGGTTCAGGCGCGTGAAGTGGTAGCCGCGGGCGCCTGCCGCGTCGAGGTCGAAGTCGTCCTTCAGCAGGTCGTCGAACGACTCGCCCGGCGCCAGCGTCGGCGTCGACAGCTCCGGGACGCGGGACGCCGCCAGCGCCTCCGCGACCTCCGGGTCGGCGCGGAACGCCGCCGACTTCTCCTTGAGGATCAGGTACGTCCGCATGTTCGCCGCGGCGGACACCCACACGTCCGACGGGTCCTCGGTGCGCAGCGGCTTGTAGTCGAAGTGCCGCGGACCCTCGTACCCGCCGTTCTCCAGCAGGTCGACCAGGAAGAACGCGCTCTTCACGTCGCCGTGGCCGAAGATCAGGTCCTGGTCGTACTTCGGGCCGTGCTGGCCGTTGAGGTCGATGTGGAAGAGCTTGCCCTGCCACAGCGCCTGCGAAATACCGTGCACGAAGTTGAGCCCGGCCATCTGCTCGTGCCCGACCTCCGGGTTGAGCCCGAACATCTCGGACCGCGCGAGCTGCGAGATGAAGCCCAGCGCGTGCCCGATGGTCGGCAGCAGGATGTCGCCGCGCGGCTCGTTCGGCTTGGGCTCGAGGGCGAACCGCAGGGAGTAGCCCTGCTCGACGACGTAGTCCGCGAGCAGGTCCAGGCCCTCCTTGTACCGGTCCAGCGCCGCGCGGACGTCCTTCGCGGCGTCCGACTCGGCGCCTTCGCGGCCGCCCCAGACGACGTAGGTCTCCGCGCCCAGCTCGGCCGCGAGGTCGAGGTTGCGGCGCACCTTCCGCAGCGCGTAGCGCCGGACGTCGCGGTCGTTGCTGGTCAGGCCGCCGTCCTTGAACACCGGGTGGGTGAACAGGTTCGTCGTCGCCATCGGGACCTTGAGCCCGGTCTCGGCGAGCGCCTTGCGGAACCGCTCGATCGCCTTGTCGCGGTCGGGCTCGGTGGCGAGGAGGTCGTCGTCGTGGAACGTCACGCCGTAGGCGCCCAGCTCCGCGAGCCGGTGCACGCTCTCCACCGGGTCCAGCGGCGGCCGCGTCCCGACCCCGAACGGGTCGTTCGCGGGCCAGCCCACGGTCCAGAGGCCGAAGGTGAACTTGTCGGCCGGCTGGGGAGCGTAGTCGCTCATGACTGTCCCTTCATTTAGTTCACGTTGTAGACTAAATATGCGCCGCGGTGGTCCCGGGCGTCAAGAGGGCCGGTTAGAGTGCTTCGCAGGAGGGGACGCGATGACCCAGGCCGTGCGGCACGACTCGATGCGCGCCCGCAACCTCGAGGTCGTGCTGGGCGCGGTCAGCCGCGGCGGCCCGCTGACCAGGGCTTCCCTCGCCGAGCTGACCGGCCTGACCAAGTCCACGGTCTCCAAGCTCGTCGGCGACCTCGTCGAAGCCGGCCTGCTGGCCGAGACCGGGCCCGCGCGAGGAGGCGAACGCGGCCGGCCGGGCGTGGAGGTCGTGCTCAGCGGCACGCGCGTGGCGTCGCTGGGACTGGAGATCAACGTCGACTACCTCGCGGCGCGGGTGCTCGACCTCACCGGCGAGGTCCGGTTCGCCGCGCGCCGCGAGCGCGACAACCGCGGTTCGCGGCCGAAGAAGGTCTTGGCGGAGCTGCAGGCGCTGGCGTCGGAGGCGCTGACCGAGACGCACCGGCTCGGGCTGGAGGTCGCCGGCGCGGTGCTCGCGGTGTCCGGCCCGGTCGGCGACGGCGTGCTGTTCAGCGCCCCCAACCTCGGTTGGCAGGACGTCC
The DNA here is from genome assembly GCF_902497555.1 of Amycolatopsis camponoti. NCBI lineage: Bacteria > Bacillati > Actinomycetota > Actinomycetes > Pseudonocardiales > Pseudonocardiaceae > Amycolatopsis > Amycolatopsis camponoti. Next base: position 1,348,562 of record NZ_CABVGP010000002.1, read on the forward strand.
GCCCGGCGGACCTGCTGCGCCTGCCCGTCCCGGTCGAACTGGACAACGAAGCGAACCTCGCGGCGCTGGGCGAGCTCTGGTTCGGCGACGGCGAACGTGACTTCCTCTACGTGTCGGGCGAAGTCGGCATCGGCGCGGGCCTGGTCGTGAACGGCGCGCTGTTCTCCGGCGCGCGGGGCCTGGCCGGCGAGCTGGGCCACGTCGTCGTGGCGCCGGACGGGCCGCCCTGCCGGTGCGGCGGCAGCGGGTGCCTGGAGATGTTCGCCGGCCAGGAGGCACTGCTGACGGCGGGGCACACGGCGTCGGTCCCCGCGCTGCTGGCCGCGCTCGAAGACGGCGACCCCGCGGCGAGCGAAGCGTGCGCGGCGGCGGGGCGGGCCCTCGGCATCGCGCTGACGTCGGCGGTCAACCTCCTGGACCTCGACCGGATCGTGCTGGGCGGGGTGTTCACGCAGCTGTACCCGTGGCTGTCCGGCCCGGTGTCGGAGGTGCTCTCGGCCCGCCTCGGCGGCCTCCGGGGCGCGCCGCCGGTGTTGTCGGCGTCACGCCTCGGCGGTGACGCCGCCACGCTGGGCGCGGCCGGGCGGATCGTGCACCGGGTGCTCGCCGATCCGGCGCCGTTCCTGACCCGGGCTCAGGAGGCGTAGGCCTCCACCTCGGACAGCTGGCCGGCGGGCCAGCCGGTGTTGCCGGTGAAGGTCAGGCGCACGGAGTGATCCGTGCCGGACACCGGGATGGTCACGGTGTTCCCGTTCGCCGGGTCGAACACGTACCCCGCCGGGCTGCCGCCGTTCACCGCGATCGTCTGCGTCCGGGCGCCCCACGACGGCGGCAGCTTCAGCACCAGCCTGCTCGCCGCGGCGCCGAGGTCCACCGTGAACGTCTGCGGGAACGCGTTGTTCGTGCTTTCCCAGTAGCTCGACGCGTTCCCGTCCACGGCGTTGCCCGGCGGGTACCCGCCCTGCGACCCGCTCGCCGACACCGGCCTGCCCTGCGCCAGGTTGACCGAGGCGGGCGGCGGGCCGCCGAGCTGCGCCGCCCAGTAGCGCGTCCGGTCGAGGTAGGCGGTTTCCGACGCCGCTCCCGAAGTCCCATACGCTCCGGCGAATGTTTCGTACGCTCCCGAAGGCGGCGACGACCGGGCCGGCTCGATGACCGAGCCTTCGTGCCATTCGTTGAACGACGTCACCGAAACCCAGTCCGCGTTCGAGGAAAGCGCGTTCTGCCACTCGCGGTCGTAGGTCGCCCCGTTGTCGCGGCCCAGGGTCGGGGTCGTGTTGCCCGGCACCGCGCGGTCGTCGACGTACCCCGGGCCCACCGAAGGCGCCCAGACCAGGCCGTTCGCTTCGCAGTACGCCCCCGCTTCGCGCCAGCCCGGTGCCGTGGCCCCGGCGATCGCGTCGTAGGTGTACATCCCGCCGAAGTGCGCGACCTTGCTCGTGTCGGTCGTCTGCGCCAGCACGATCGCCGACGAGCGCACCTGGTCCAGCGGCGTCCAGTCCGTGATGCGCAGGCTTTCGAAGACGTAGAACGCGCCGCGGCCGCCTTCGCGGTAGTACGCCGGGCTGGAGCCGTAGCGGCTCTGGATGTAGCCGATGTCCGAGACCGTCGAAGCCGCCGTCCGCCCGCTGTAGGGCTCCAGGTGCCACGCGACGCGGATCCCGTGCCGCGCCGCGGCTTCCAGCACGCCGGCCGCCAGACCGTCCTCATAGGACCCCTGGCCCCACCAGCTGTAGACGATCACCCCGGCGCCGGACTGCTCGATCCACCGCATGTGCTGCTCGACGGCGCCGGTGAAGTCCCCGGAGTCGTACGGGCCCAGCACCGGGTAGAAGTTCGCGCCGACGTCGTCCGGCGGGGTGTGCCCGCCCTGCTGCCAGTGCCGGTAACCGGTGGAACTGCCGCCGTACCAAGGGTAGTAGAACAGGTGGGTCCGGCTCGACAGCGCCGCCGCGGCGTGCGAGACGCCCGGCAAGGTCGCGGCCAGCAGGAGAAGAGCGGCGAAGAACGTCGAAATCCGTCGCATGCGGGAACCCCTCGGTGGGTGCGGAGTGTTCCAGACCATACGGACGGCTTCCGCGCCAGGGCAAGAGTTCACCGCACATACGCAAACTTGCGTCGGAAACCCACCAATACAGCGAAAACCGCCCCGGGCGCACCCGGGGCGGTTTCCGTTGAGCGGGACTAGCTGACGGAGTTGACCAGCACCAGCGAGGAGCCGACCGTGACGCCCGTGTCGGTCTGCACGGTCAGCTGACCGCGCAGGATCCGGCCGGCCGCCGGGGCCGCCGTGGCGGTGACCGTCGCCGGCACCGTCCACGAGCTGCCGGACGCCCGCAGCGCGTTCGCGTCGGTCACCGCGACCGAACCGAACGCCGGGTTGGTGAACACGTCCAGGTAGTCGTAGTCCGTGGTACCCGCGGGCACCGCGAACCCGTCGACCAGCGCGACCCAGACACCCGCGGCCGGGTTGGCCACGGTCACCGACTCCTCGGAGTCACCGTCCGCGCTGACCGCCGCCTGCACGCAGGACCCGGTCGAGCAGTTGTACAGCACCAGGTCCAGGTCGGCGCCGACGTCGGACGTCCGGCCGATCGTGGCCGTCAGCGACGTCGAACCCGGCGTCACCTGGATCTGGTACTGCTGCTGCGCCCCGTCGGCGATCGACGGCCGCGCGACCTTCGCGCTGCCCAGCGTGGCGCCGTTCAGCTTGCCGGTGAACGCGCCCAGCGTGTTCGTCACGGTGTACGAACGCGCGATCGGCGTGCCCAGCGTGGCCGAGGCGATCGTGTCCGGGTTGGGCGCGATGGCCGTGCCCAGCACCGAAGCCGACAGCTTGTACGCCGCATTGTCCACATCGGACGTCCGGCGCGCTTCCACGACGATCTCCCACACACCCGGCTGGGGGTTGGCGATCGTCCGGCTGGTCGGCGTGCCACCGGGGCAGCCGGCGCCGGCGTCGGGCAGGTAGCAGAACGTCGTCGACGTGCTCGCCTCGGCCGGGACACCGGTCGGGTCGTAGCGCAGGAACCGCACCTGGCCCTTGCCCGGGGCGCCGGCCCCCGCGTCCAGGTCCACCTTCAGCGCGCTGGCGCCCTGGGGCACCCGCACGAAGTAGCTGGTCGCCTGGTTGCGGGCGATCTTGCCGGAGACGTCGACCTGGTAGCCCTTGTCGGCGGTGAACTCCTGCGGCGCGAAGACCGTGTTGAGGGTCTGCACGTCGATGCCGATGGTCAGCGGGTTGTCCAGGTACAGCAGCGCCGAGTGGACGCCCGCGTTCTTCGGGTTCACCTTGACGTCGAACTTCACCGGCGTGTTCAGCGGCAGCACCACCGTCGACGGCGAGGCGAACGTCCCGTCGTTGCCGGTCCACCGCGCGAAGTACGGCACCGGCTTGGCCGAGCCCGTCGTGCGGGTGATCGTGTACGTGCGGGTGTAGGCCTTGCCCGTGGTCACGCCCTCGCGGTCGTGGATGCCCACGCCGGTGTTCGGGGTGGCCAGCAGGCCCGACAGCGCGGTGTGCACCTCGACCGACGTCGAGACCGCGTCCGGCTTCGGGTTGAGCGACAGCGCGACGAACGCCGCCGGGACGTTGAACAGGCCCGCGCCCTGGGCGTACGCGCCGATGCCCGGCACGAACCGCGCGGTCGACTTGATGGCCGCGCGCAGCTGCGCGACCGGCGGCCGCTGACCCTGGTGCGTCGCCTTGTACGCGCTCACCAGCAGGGCCGCCGCGCCGGTCGCCTGCGGCGCCGCCATCGACGTGCCCTGCAGCATCGCGTACCCCGCGGGCAGGCTGTACGTTCCGGCCACCGGGCCCGGCGCCTCCCAGCGCGGGGTGGTGGAGATCGCCGCGCCGGGCGCGATGATGTCCGGCTTGAAGCCGCCGTCCTCACGCGGGCCGCGCGAGGAGAACGGGTGCAGCGACTCGGCGTTCTGGGTCTTCGAGCCGTAGTTCGAGAGCCAGGTCTCCTTGGTGATGTACGAGCCGACCGAGATCGCGTCCGTGGCCACCGACGGGTCGCCGACGGTGTTCGCCCCGTAGCCGCTGTTGCCGGCCGAGATGAAGATCTGGACGTTGTACTCGGCGATCGTGCGGTTGTAGAGCTCCGCGCGGGCGTTGTTGCCGTCGTTGAGCGCCGGCAGTCCGCCGATGGAGATGTTGATGACGTCGGCGCCGTGGCTGGCCGCGTAGACGACACCGTCGATGAGGCCCGAGGAGGTGCAGGCGCTGCCGGTGAGGCAGACCTTGACCGCCAGGACCTTCGCGCCCGGAGCCGCACCGTCCATCTTGCCGCCGAACAGGTCGTTGCCGGTGGCGATGCCCGCGACGTGCGAGCCGTGCTCGGCGCCGGCGATGCCGATGCCGACGTAGCCCGGCTTGTCGGTCTGGACCACGAAGGCCATCCGCTCGGCGATGTCGGTCGCCGGGTTGTCGGTGCCGAAGAAGCCGACGTCGTACTTCTTGGCGTAGTCGGTCATCGGCTTCTCGTCGGTGAAGTCGCCGTTGCCGTTGAGGTCGACCCGGACTTCCTTGGTCACGCTGTCCTGCAGCACGCCCCAGGAGTCGGCGCGGTCGCCGTCGCGGTTGACGTCACCGCCGGTCTCGCTGTCCGCGGCGCCCAGGTCGCCGGCGGTCTCGCTGAACAGGCCGAAGGTGTACGGGCCGCCGGTCGCCGGGGCCGTCCAGCTCTTGCCGTTCGAGGTGAAGGCGCCGGTGTAGGTCGCGGTGGACTGCTTGACCCAGGTGCCGTCACCGGAGTTGGTGGCGTTGGCGTTGTACCAGTCGACGATCTTGCGTTCGCCGTGGCTGGTGGTCGCCAGCGCGGGGGAGTCGAGGTCGACGCCGGAGTCGAGCACCGCGACCGTGGTGTCCTTGCCGTCCCAGTTGGGCAGGACCTGGCCGAACTGCGCCGCGTAGGTGTCGCCGGTCGGCAGGTACGGGTTCACGCGCGGGGTGTTCTTGCCCGGTGCCGGCTGCGGCGAGGGGACCTGCGCGCCGTCGGGCTTCGGGTCGTCGCGGTAGACGAGGCCGTCGACGTCGACGGCGTTGACCGACTTGAGCTTCGCGGCCTTCTCGGCCTTGTCCGTGGGGACGCTGACCTTGACGTAGTCGAGCTTGGTGTCGGTGGACTGGACGACGCCGCCGAGCGCCTTGAGCTCGTTCACGGCGGCGCCGGTCTGGCCCTTCTCCGCCGCGATCAGCAGCGTGACGTCGGGCTTCCCGGCCTTCTCGGCTTCGGCGACGAGCGCGCGGTCGTGCTCGTCGAGGGTCTTGCCCTCGGCCGCGCCGGAGGTCGGCGGGGCCTGCTGGGCGGACGCCACGGGAACGGCGACGCCGAGGACGGAAGCGCCGAGTGCGGTGGCGAGGACGGTGATCCCGGCCCGCCGTCTCCAGCGCGATCTGTGCGTTGTCACTGAGAACGACCCTTCATGAAGAGATGCGTCCGTGAAGTACACAACGTGAGATCTTCGTCAGCAATCAGACACTTAGCCCATTGACCGCAATTGGTTGCGAGCCGAATGGCCTAATCGACTGCCCGGTTGGGAGTCAACTCGAAGCGCCACTTTCCGGTGAAAGGGATGCCTTGCTGTACGAGCGTGTAGCGGACTATATTCTCGTGTAGTCGACTACATGTACGTATAGGACTGCTGATGAGCACGGAAGACTTCACGGCGAGGGCCCGGATCCGCGACGCGGCGATCAAGCTGTTCACCGAGCGCGGCATGGAGAAGACCTCGATCCTCGACATCGCCGAGGCCGCCGGGGTGTCCGGCGGCCTGATCCGCCACCACTTCGGCTCCAAGGACGGCCTGCGCGAGGCGTGCGACACCCACGTCTTCGACGAGCTGCTGAAGTTCAAGGAGGAGGTGCTGGCGAAGGGTGCCGCGAACCCGGGGTTCCTCCCGACGTTCGACGCCCGCCAGCTGCTCTACCGCCGGTACCTGGGCCGCGCCATGGTCGACGGCTCCGCCGCCGCCGACGCGCAGTTCACCGGGATCGTCGACGAAACCGAGCGCTACTTCCGCGAGCAGGGCATGGACATGCCCGACCCGCGGGGCGTCGCCGCCGCCCTCGCCGCGATGACCGGCGGGCTGATGATCCTGCAGGACCACGTCGCCCGCGCGCTCGGCGAGGAGCCGGGCACGAACGAGGCGATGCTGCGGATGTCCGCGGCCGCCGGGCACCTGTTCCTGAACCCGCTCGCCACCACCGAAGTCCTCGAAAAGGCCCGCGAAGCGCTGGCCGCCTACCAACGGAAGGAATGACGATGGCCGAAGCGATCACCGCCGACGGCCTCACCAAGGCGTTCGGCGCGGCGAAAGCCCTCGACGGGCTCGACCTGACCGTCCACACCGGCGAGGTGCACGGCTTCCTCGGGCCGAACGGCGCCGGCAAGACCACCACGATCCGCGTCCTGCTGGGGCTGATACGGGCCGACGGCGGCCGCGCCACCCTGCTCGGCGGGAACCCCTGGACCGACGCGACCGAGCTGCACCGGCGGCTCGCGTACGTGCCGGGCGACGTCACGCTCTGGCCCAACCTCACCGGCGGCGAGGTCATCGACCTGCTCGGCCGGCTGCGCGGCGGGCTGGACGTCGAGCGGCGCGCGGAACTCATCGAGCGCTTCGACCTCGACCCGCGCAAGAAGGGCCGGACGTACTCGAAGGGCAACCGGCAGAAGGTCGCGCTCGTCGCGGCGCTGGCGTCCGATGTGGAGCTGCTGGTGCTCGACGAGCCGACGTCCGGGCTCGACCCGCTCATGGAGGAGGTGTTCCGGCAGGTCGTCGAGGAGGAGCGGGAGCGCGGTGACCGGACCGTGCTGCTGTCCTCGCACATCCTGTCCGAGGTCGAGGCGCTGTGCGACCGCGTCACGATCATCCGGGCCGGGCGCACCGTCGAGTCGGGCACCCTGGACGAGCTGCGGCACCTGGGCCGGATCACGATCGACGCCTCGCTCGCGCACGTCCCCGCGGACCTGGCCGCGCTGCCGGGCGTCCACGACCTGAGCACGTACGGCTCGCACGTCCACCTGTCGGTCGACCAGGCTTCGCTGGACGACGTGATGCGCCACCTCGCCGAGGCCGGGCTGCGGAACCTGGTGAGCCGTCCGCCGACGCTCGAGGAGCTGTTCCTGCGTCACTACCGCCACGACGAGCCGGTCGGAGCGGCGCGATGACGGGGACCTGGTCGCTGCTGCGGCTGGTGCTGCGCCGGGACCGGTTGCTGATGCCGCTGTGGATCGTCTGCCTGGCGGTCGCGCCGATGGGCTACCTGTCGTCGATCGAGGCGGCCTACCCGGATGCGGCGTCGCGGCAGCACTTCTACGACCTCAACGCGTCCAGCGCGACGTTCGTGGTCCGAAACGGGCCGCTGTACGGCTCGTCGGTGGGGAATCTCCTCGCGTGGCAGTGCGGGTTCGTCCCGGTCGTCGTCGGGCTGATCGCGCTGCTGACGGTCGTCCGGCACACCCGGGCCGAGGAGGAGGCGGGCCGCCGGGAGCTGACCGGCGCGACCGTCGTCGGGCGGCACGCGGGTCTGGCGGCCGCGGTGATCGCCGCCTGTGGCGCGTGCCTGGCGTACGGGCTCCTGGTCGGGTTCGGCCTCGCCGCGCAGGGCGCCCCCTTCGCCGGTGCGCTGGCGCTGGGTCTCGGGTTTTCCTTGGCGGGCTGGGTGTTCGTCGGCGTCGGCGCGGTCGCCGCGCAGCTGACGTGGGGTGCGAGCGGCGCGCGGGGGATCGGGATCGGCGTGCTGGTCCTGGCGTTCCTGCTGCGGGCGGCGGGCGACAGCAGCGGCTCGGCGGGCTGGGTCGCGTGGCTGTCGCCGATCGGCTGGGCGCACCGGCTGCGGCCGTTCGCGGGGGAGCAGTGGTGGGTGCTCGCCTTGGGCGTTCTCGCGACCGGCGCGCTGGTGGTCCTGGCGGTCGCGCTGTCCGCGCGGCGGGACCTCGGCGCGGCGCTCCTCCCGGCCCGGCTGGGGCGGGCGACGGCGAAGGCGTCCCTGCGGTCGCCGTCGGCGCTGGCCTGGCGGCTGCAGCGGGGGACGCTGCTGGTCTGGACCGTCTGCCTGGCGTTGGTCGGGCTGCTGATGGGCGGGGTCGGGAAGAACGTCGCGGAGATGATGCGGGACAACAAGGCCGTCGCGGACGTGTTCTCGCGCGTCGGCGGCGGAGGCGCGGTGACGGACGCGTACCTGGCGGGGACGATGACGCTGTTCGGCCTGGCGGCGGCGGGCTACGCGGTGCAGGCGACGCTGAAGCTGCGCGCGGAGGAGGCGGCCGGGCGGGCGGAACCGCTGCTGGCGACGGCGGTCGGCCGCACCGGCTGGGCGCTCGCGCACCTGACGTTCGCGGTGCTGGGCTCGGCGTTCCTGCTGGCTGTCACGGGTTTGGCGATGGGGTCGGCGTACGGCGCTTCGCTGGTCCCGGCGGCGCTGGCCCAGTTGCCGGCGGTGTGGGTGCTGGCCGGGTTGTCGGCGTTGCTGATCGGTTTCGTCCCGCGTTTCGCGGCGGCGGCGTGGGGGCTGCTGGGTGCGTTCCTGCTGCTGTCGCTGGTGGGAACGGCGTTGCGGTGGAACGACGTGGTGCTGGGGATCTCCCCGTTCCAGCACCTGCCGCGGCTGCCGGGCGGCACGTTCTCGGCGACGCCGGTGCTCTGGCTGGTGGCGGTCGCCCTCGCGGCCGGCGCGGGAGGCCTGGCAGCGTTGCGAAGGCGCGACATCCCGGTGGGCTGACTGCAAGACGCGACCACCGCGGGGGTCCAGGGGGCTTGCCCCCTGGCGGGGGTCCGGGGGTTCGACCCCCGGGAGACACCGCGAGGCGAGGCCCGGTTCGCGCTTTCCGCGAACAGGCCTCGCCCCGAGCATCGCGTGGCAACCGAGGGAGTCGAACCCTGCGCGGCTTATGAGGGCGGCGCCCATGGACCGGCCCTGACCCTTCGGCGGGCGACGGCTGCCATCTCTTACAACGGTAGCTAATACCCATCTCATTCCCATCTCACTCCGTGCTTCACCCGGACGGGTCCGGCTGGCAAGGTTGTCCGCATGGATGATCTACTGCTGCGCCGCGTGCGGCCGGGGCTCGGCGGGGAGCTCGCGGACGTCCGCGTCAACGACGGCCGTGTCACGGCGATCACCGAGCCGGGGTCGGCCGGGTTCGCGGCGCGGGTCGTCGACGGGCACGGTGGCACGCTGCTGCCGGGACTGGTCGACGCGCACGTCCACCTGGTGCAGTGGGCGACGTCCCGCCGCCGGATCCCCCTCGACGCGGCGCGGTCGGCGGGTGAGGCGATCGAGCTGCTGCTGGCGCACCTGCTGGCGACACCGGCGCGGCAGACGGAACTGGTCGTGGGCGCCGGGTTCCGCGACGCGCTCTGGCCGGACCGGCCGCACAAGGACCTGCTGCAGCGGGCGCTGCCGGGCCGGGCGGTGGCGTTGTTCAGCGCGGACCTGCACACGCTGTGGCTGAGCCCGGCGGCGCTGAAGCTGATCGGCCGCGACCACCCGACGGGCGTGCTGCTGGAAAACGACTGCATGAGCGCGACGGCTCAGCTCCCGACGGCCGCGATCGACGTCCAGGACCAGTGGGTGGCGGAGGCGGTGGCCGCGGCGGCCGCGCGTGGGGTGACGCAGATCGTCGACTACGAATACGCGGACACGGTCGCGGACTGGACCCGCCGCGGCGCGCCGGCGGCCCGGATCTCGTGCGTGATCGCCAGGTTCCTGCTGGACCAGACGATCGAGCGCGGCCACCGCACGGGTGACGTCCTCCCGGGTTCGGACGGGCTGCTGACGGTGGGCCCGTTCAAGCTCTTCGTGGACGGCTCACTCAACACGCGCACGGCTTATTGCCACGACCCCTATCCCGGCGGGGATTCGCCGGGGCTCCTCGAACTCCCGCCGGCCGAGCTGGTTCCCTTGATGGAGCGGGCTTTCTCGCACGGCTTGCTCCCGGCGGTCCACGCGATCGGCGACCACGCGAACACGATCGCGCTGGACGCGTTCGAAGAGGTCGGCTGTCCCGGCCGGATCGAGCACGCGCAGCTGCTCTCGGCTTCCGACGTCGAGCGGTTCGCCGAGCTGGGCGTGATCGCGGCGGTCCAGCCGGCGCACCAGCCGGACGACCGCGACGTCGCCGACCGCCATTGGCACGGCCGGACGTCCCGCGCCTTCCCGTACCGCTCGCTGCTGGAATCGGGTGCCCGCCTGGAATTCGGGTCGGACGCACCGGTGGCACCGCTGGACCCGTGGGACGGCATCGCGTCGGCGGTGTTCCGCACGGACGACGACCGCCCGGCGTGGCACCCGGAGGAGTCCATCCCGTTCCCCGACGCACTGGCGGCGTCTTCGGGCGGCCGTCGCGGGGTTTCCGTGGGTGACGTGGCGGACTTGATGGTGACGGCGGCCGACCCGTCGACGTTGTCGGCCGCGGACCTCCGGGCCCTCCCGGTGACGGCGACGATCCTCGGCGGTCACGTCACGCACCAGAGCTGACCCCGGCGAACCGGTTCCACGCACCCGCGATCACCGGCCCTCGCCAGGGTCCGGAGCGTCGATGAAGGTGTGCCAGGGCGTGATCTTGTCGATGTGCACGACGGCGTCGAACGCGGCGAGCGGGTCCACCAGCTGCTTGTACGGTCCTTGCCGGAGGCCGTCGATCTCGGCGAAGCGGCGGGCCACCTCGCCGTCACGCGGGACGTCCCGCAGGTCGAGCAGGCCGAGCGGGGCACCGGCGCCGGCGAGCAGGACATCGAGGCTGCCCGGCTCGGTGAAGGGCGCGACGTCCTCGTAGAACACTTCGGTGTGGCCGGCCGGCCCGTCGGGCAGCGCTCGGTGGCCGAACACGCGACCGCCGTCGTACGTGGTCGCGATGACCACCATCCGGTCGCCGAGCGAGCGGGCCAGGTGCTGGCCGAGCATGACCTGCTCCTCGTTGATGATCGGCGGCACGCGGTACGGCGAGCGCTGCACGTGCCCGTTGGCGGCCCCGACGACGATGCGGTCCTCCCGGCCGAGGATCCACTCGACGTTGTCGGCCATCGCCGCGTCCCGGACGTTGGCGCCCCGGTAGGTGCGTCCCGGCGCGGCGGCCATGTTCGCCAGGAAGGCGTCGGCGTACCTCGCGTTGACCGCGCACTGCAGCGCGATGTCGGCGCCGGTCGCGTCCACAGTGGAGTAGGGGACGCGCAGGGCGCGCAGGCGTTCGGTCAGCTCGCCGATCCGGGCGGTCAGCTCGTGGCGGTGGGCGGTGTCGAGCGCCAGGTAGGCGTGGATCGCGGGGGCGGCCCAGGCGAGCCCGCTCCGATCGGACGGCAGGTAGCCGAACAGCGGCAGCAGGGTCTTGCGGGCCGCCGCGGCGTAGGCCGGGTCCGCCTCGTCCAGGAAAGCCAAGGCGGCCGTGACCCCGGGCCGGGCGGACGCGCTGGAGTCGGGCACGTCCATGCCGTAGAAGCGGATCTTGCGGTCGTGCGTGCGGTTGTGCTCGCGCAGCCAGACCAGCTGGTCACGCATCTCCGCGCACTTGCCCATGTGGTAGGTGATCCCGGTGCGCAGGAGCTCGTCCAGGTCGCCGTCGCCGCCGAGCACCCAGTCGTGGACCGCCCAGCCCTCCGGGAAGCCGGACTCCATCGCGAACCCGGTGAACCCCAGCTCGTCGACGAGGAACCGGGTCACAAGGTGGCGCAGCTGGTAGAACTCGTGCACCCGGTGCGTGCTCTCACCGACGGCCACGACGCGAGCGTCGCCGACGATGTCGCGCAGCGGCTCGAGCTCGTCGTAGCCGGAGTCCGGCTCGAGCGTCCGCAGGCGGACCATGTTCTCCCGGAGCCACCCGGTGATGTCGGCGTCCATTCACTCGTCCTTTTCTTCGGGGATGTCTTCGGAGATGTCTTCGGGGGCGTCTTCGCCCGCGGCACGGGCCTTGCGCAGGTAGTCGACGACCTCGGCGGCGCCGCCCGGACCGGCCCAGCCGAGCCGCTCGTCGAGGTCCCGGCCCAGCCCGGCCCGGTTGTCCTCCCACAGCGCCGTGGTCGCCGCCTCGAACCGGCGGTCGCCGGGGTGGAACGCGGCCGCCGTCGTCCGCCAGCGCGCGACCAGCTCCTGCACGGCCGGAGCGTCGACCGGGGTCCCGTCGAGCAGGTGCCGCCGAAGCCGGGTGAAGAGCTCGAGCCACTCGGCCTTCAGGGTCTCGATCGCGCCGCCGCCCAGCCGCGCGGCCCGTCCGGTGATCGTCTCGAGCTGGGCGGCGGACAGGTACCGGCCGGCCTCGACGGACATCGGCTCCAGGGCGGCGAGGAACTGCTCCGGTGCCGGCATGGCCGCCTCGGCCAGCCGGGCGAGCAGGCCCCGGAGCCGCTGGGCCGACTCCTCGACGCGCGCGGCCCGGGCCTCCAGGTCGGCGAGCTGGGCGGTCAGCAGGCCCCGCAGCGAGCCGAGGTCGTCGGCCGCGTTCCGCAGCACGACGGCCACCTCGTCCAGGGATAGCCCCATCCCGCACAAGGTCCGCACCCGGTAGAGCCGGCGCACGTCGGCCTCGACGTACCGCCGGTGCCCGGCCGGCGTCCGTTCGGCCGGCGACACCAGGCCGATCCGGTCGTAGTGGTGCAGGGTGCGCACCGTGACGCCACTGGCCCGGGCCAGCTCCCCGATGCTCCACCTGCGTTCGCTCACGCCTCGACCGTAAAACCTGACGTCGCGTCAGGTTCAAGTCTTTCCGGGCTTGCTTTGTCCACCGGACAACGGAAAAGATCACCCCGGATCGGTGACAACGTTGTCAGGAGGAAACGGATGAGAGCGCGGACGCGCGTCCTTGCCACCCTGCTCGCGGGAGCCACCACCGTGGCCCTCGCGACGCCCGCCGAAGCGAAGACCAGGTTCGCCGACGACCCCACCACCCTCGTCGACACCTCGATCGGCAACAACGGGGACGGCACCACCTTCCCGGGCGCCACCAGCCCCTTCGGCATGGTGCAGCTCAGCCCGGACACCCAGCTCAAGAAGTACGCGTCCTACGACTACGCGCAGGACACCACCCTCGGCTTCAGCCACACCCACCTCTCCGGCGTCGGCTGCCAGACCATGGGCAACTTCCGGTTCATGCCCACCACGGGCGCCGTCACCAGCTCGGACCCCGCCCGGTACGGGGCCGGGTTCAGCCACGCCGACGAGACCCGCCGGCCCGGGTACTACGGCGTCAAGCTCGGCAACGGCATCGAAGCCGAGCTGACCGCCACCCAGCGCACCGGCCAGCACCGCTACACCTTCCCCGCCGGCGCCACCAGCGAGAACGTCCTCATCGAGGTCGGCGAGAGCAACGGCTACACCTACGCCGGCGACGTCCACGTCGTCGGCGACGACACCGTCGAAGGCTGGCTGCAGGGCGGCAACTTCTGCTGGGAGACCCAGAAAGAACGCTACAAGGTCTTCTTCAGCGCCAAGTTCGACCGCGCGTTCACCAGCTTCGGCACCTGGACCGACAACAAGCTGACGCCGAACCAGCGCGACGCCACCCTCGGCTCCCAGCGCACCGGCGCCTGGCTCACCTTCGGCTCCGACAAGAGCCAGGTCGGTGCCTCCGTCGGCCTCTCCTACACCTCAATCGACGGCGCGAGGCTGAACCGCACCACCGAACAGCCCCGGTCGTTCGACAAGGCCGAGAAGCAGGCCCACGACACCTGGGCGGACGAGCTGAACCGCATGCGCGTCGCCGGCGGGACGACCGCCGACCAGCGCACCTACTACAGCGCGCTGTACCGGTCGCTGCTGCACCCGTCCGTCGGGTCCGATGTGGACGGTTCCTACCGCGGCTTCGACGACTCCGTGCACCGCAGCCGGGACACGTACTACCAGATGTTCTCGCTGTGGGACACCTACCGCTCGCAGAACCAGCTGGTCGCGCTCCTGCACCCGGACAAGGCCGCGGACATGACCAAGTCCGTTCTCAAGATCTACCAGGACGGCGGCTGGGTACCCCGCTGGGCGCTCGCCGGCGGCGAGACGAACGTGATGAGCGGCGACCCCGTCACGCCCTGGGTCGTCGACAACTACCGCCGCGGCCTCCTCGACGACAAGACCGCGCGCCAGCTCTTCGACGCGCTGTGGCGCAACGCCAACGAGGTGCCGGCGGACCAGTCGATCTTCCGGGGTCGCGACGGCAACCCGACCTACGTGAAGAACGGCTGGATCGGCTACCAGGACCTGCCCGGCTACACCTACGGCGACACCCGCCAGGCCGGTTCGGCGACCCTCGAGTACGCCCTCGCCGACTGCGCGCTGTCCACCATGGCGCAAGGGCTCGGGTACCGGGACAAGGCCAAGACGCTCCAGGCCCGCTGTGGGAACTTCACCAAGCTGTGGGACGGCAGCGTCGAATCCCACGGCTTCACCGGCTTCCCGCGCACGAAGGCCGCGGACGGCACCGGCGTCGGCAACCCCGACCCGGCGCAGTCCACCGGCTTCCACGAGGGCACGCCGTGGCAGTACCAGTGGCTCGCCCAGCAGGACACCGCGAAGCTGTTCGGCCTGATGGGCGGCGCGGGCCAGGCGGAGAAGCGGCTCGACACGTTCTTCGACATGCCGCTGCTGCTGAGCGACCCGGGGAAGGCCGCCACGGACTCCTGGGTCCACGGCGCGTACGACTACCACAACAACTTCGCCTTCAACCCGAACAACGAGCCCGACCTGCACGCGCCCTGGATGTACAGCTGGACCGGCGCGCCGTGGAAGACCTCGGCCGTGCTGCGCGCGGCGCGGACGCTCTTCACCGACACGCCCTACGGCATGCCCGGCAACGACGACCTCGGCACCATCTCGTCGTGGCTCGTCTTCGGCATGGCCGGCGTCTTCGAAGCCCAGCCCGGCTCCGGGACGTACCTGCTCAGCACGCCGATGTTCGAGAAGGTCGAGATCCACCCGGAAGGCGGGCGCAAGATCGAGATCGAGGCGCCCGGCGCGAGCGCGGCGAAGCTGCAGTACACAAAGGACGTCCAGGTCGGACACCGCGGCTACGACCGCAGCTGGATCTCCCACGCGGACCTGCTCCGCGCGGGCAAGATCCAGTTCCGGCTGAGTGACACCCCCACGAGCTGGGGGACGAAGTCGGCACCGCCGTCGATGTGATCGCGTGACGGCCTCCCCGGCGTCCGGGGAGGCCGTACGATCCCCCGCATGCCGACGCCGGACGCCCGTGAACGCATCCTCGGAACCGCCACGCGGCTGTTCGACCGGCACGGGGTGCACGCCGTGGGGCTGCAGCGGATCATCGACGAGTGCGGCTGCGGCAAGAACCTGCTCTACATGTGCTTCGCGAGCAAGGACGACCTGGTGGTGGCGTACCTGAGGCGCTGCGCCACCCGCTGGGACGCGCTCCTGGACGGCGCGAAGGCGGCCGCGGACATCCCCGAGCGGCAGCTGGTCGAGCTGGTGCGCGCGGCCGGGGTGCGGGCGACCGAGCCCGGCGCGCGCGGGTGCGCGCTGCGCGCCACGCTGGCTGAGTTCCCCGAGTGGCGGCACCCGGCCCACCGCGTGGCGGTGGAGTACCTGGTGCGGGCGCGGGCGCAGCTGCGCGACCTGGCGGCGGAGACGTCGGCGGCCGACCCCGAGCGGCTGGCCGCCCGGGTGCTGCTGATCATCGACGGCCTGTACGCGAACGGCCCGATCTTCGGCGACGACGCGGCCAAGGCGGCGGTCGCGTTCGCGCAGGACGTGGTGGAGGCGGAGACCTCAGCGGAGCCGGCGAAGGGCCGCTGACCAGGCCCGACGCGACACGGTCAGCTGACCGGCGGCCGGCGCCTTGCTGTCCCGCACCCCGACGGTGCGTTCGATCGCCACCTCGACGCAGTTGGTGTCGTCGCCACTGTGGGTGGATTTGCGCCATTCGGCGGTGACCATCGCTCCTCCTAGCGCGCGGCCTCCGCGATTCGCTCGCGTGAGTGTTCTTCGCTCATCGCCGCCTCGGTGAGCATCTTAGCGAGCTTGCGGAATGCGGTGACCTTGTCGGCGGCGGAGAGGAACACGCTGCACCGGTGGTGTTCCAGCAGCACGATGGGCGGCGCGGCCTCGTATTCCATCACCAGGAACGAACCCACCCTGCCGGGGTGGTAACCGGTGTCGCCGCCGAGGATTCGCACCGAAACGTGGGGGAGGCTGGAGGCCGCCAGCAGGCGGTCCATCTGGTCGGACATGATGTCCTCGTTGCCGACCGTGCTCGCGAGAACTCGCTCGTCGATGATCGCGTGCAGCTTGACCGGATCGGGTTCGGTGAGCATCTGCTGCCGACTCATGCGCGCGACAATGCGTGCATCGACTTCGTCGGCGGCGAGGTTCGAACTTTCGAATATCGCTCGTGCGTAGTCGGCGGTCTGCAGGAGTCCGGGAATGATTCCTGTTTCCCAATTCGTCAGGATTGCCGCATCCCGCTCGCAATGGTTCAGGCTGGGCAAGCTCGCTGTCACCCAATCCGGTTCCCGTGCCGACCCCGCCAATTCTAACAGATATTTCTGCTTTTCGCCGCGGACTTTGAAGAAGCCGAGGATGAGCGCAACGTCCGCCACCGACGGCAGCCTCAACCCCTTCTCCCACAACGACAGCACTTGCGGCGCGAAGCCGAGTATGCGCGCCAGCTGGCGCAACCCCACTCCGTGCGCTTCGCGTACTTCGCGCAGCCCGGCGGCCAACGCGCGAGCGCGTGGCGTGGAAGAAGTCGCTTTCATGCGCCGATGATACGAACCTCGTCCATCACCCTCTCGATGTCTTGGTGTCAACCGGATCGGACAGATTGAATGGACGTCATGTTGAGGTGGCAACAGGCGGAAGGAAAGCGTCATGCGCTCGACGGGGCGTTCCCGCCGCGTCCGGAAGAACGGTTCGAGGCCTTGTGCGGGGAAGAGGTGACCGTCGCGGTGCGCGACGTTCCGCAGCTCGGCGGGCACTGGTTCGACCCGACCTGTGCCGAATGCCGGAAAGCGTGGCTGGCTCGGTGCTGACCGGCGCCGACCGGGACCAGCGGCTGGTCGAGCGCGTCCGCGACCTGCACGGCTCGCTAGGCCTCGACGTCTCGTGGCTGGCGCGCACCCTGGACGACGAGACACCGCGGCCGGACATCCTCCGCGACCTCGGCGAACGGCTCGCCGAGCTGGGCGCGGACCTCGTCGCCCGCGCCGACGAGCTGGACGCCCGGGTCCGGGCCACCCTCCCGGACCACGGCTGGCTCCCCGAAGCGGGCGCACGGCGGCGCGCACTGGCCGTCGCCCACCAGGTCGGCCCGCACCCCCTCCGGTGCGGGCCGATCTTCCTGGCCGTCTGCGGCGCGGCGTGCTTCCCGTTCTACGGCACCGACCCGTCGGGCCGGACAGCCCGGCACGAACGGTGCGCGAGGTGCCTGAGCCGGATCAGCTCGTGAGCATCGCCGCCAGGCGGTCGAAGTGCCGCTGCGCGCGAGGATCGGGAAAGCGCTCGAACAACGCGAGCGCTCCCCGGCGGCCCTCCGCGGCTTCCCCCGCGCTGCCCGAATCGGCCAGTGCGGCACCGAGGTGTTCGAGCGCGAGGGCAAGCAGCCAGGTTTCGTTCAGCTCGCGGAACACGGAGACCGCCCGGCGGCAGAACGGCACCGCTTCTTCGGCCCTCCCCATCGCTTGGTAGGCCGTGCCGGTGGCGTCCCAGGCCTCGGCCTCACGCACGCGGTCACCCAGTTGCCGCTGGAGGGTCGCGGAGCGCCGGAACGTTTCGAGGGCGTCCGACGGCTGACCGAGATCGACCTGGGCGCGGCCCAGTTCCAGCAACCAGAACGCTTCCCGGGCAGGGTTCTCGTCTTCCCGCGCGATGGCCACGGCGGCTCGGATGTGCTCGTACGCCTCGGCGGGCCGGCCGAGCTCCCGCTCGGTGCGGCTGAGCCCGCGCAGGGCGTCGCCTTCACCACTGCGCAGCCCGAGGCGCCGGAACCGGGCCAGTGCGTCGGTCAGCAACTGCTGCGCTCGCTCGAACGATTCGAGTTCGAGATCGACGTTGGCGGTGTTGTTGGCCGCGACCGCCAGCCAGTACTGCTCGCCGAGAACGCCGGCGAGCGTGGTGACCCGGTCGAACAAGTCACGGGCCGCGGTCAGCTCGCGTGCGCGCAACCGAGCGAGCCCGAGAGCGTTGGCCGACTTCAGCTCGCCGAAGGGGTCGTCGAGTTCACGGCGCAGGCGTAGCGCCGCCGACTGCAGTTCGATCCCTCGCGCCCGGTCGAAGTGCTGGGTGTGCGCCTTGCCCAGGCTCTCCAGGACTTCCGCCTCGGCGGCCCGGTCTCCGAGTCGCCGAGTCACCCGGAGGGCGATGGTGCTCGTTTCGATCCAGTCGCCGAAATGGTTGTGTTCGGCGTAGATCGGGTAAAGCGCGGCCGGAAGCTGCCAGGTGACGGCGGAGATGTCCAGGTCGTCGGCCGCGCGGACGGCCCGGACCAGATTTTCCCGCTCCTGCGCGTACCAGGTGAGGGCGGCCGTCCGGTCCGGAAAGGCCGGCGGGCTGATTTCCGCTTCGGCCGGGGCAGGCGTCCAGGGCAAAGCACCGCCGCCGAGGCGTTCCCGCGCGGCGAGCGCGCCGTGCAGGTACCACGACAGGACGCGGTGCGCGGCCTCGAAGGCGTCCTCGGCGGTCTCCTCGGCCCGCGCCTGGTCATTCGCGTACATCCGCAGCAGGTCGTGGAACTGGTACCGGTCCGCTTGCGGTTGCTCGAGCAGGTGCGCGCCGACCAGGTCGTCGAGGACATGCCGGACCTTGGCCGGGGACCGGCCGGCGAGCGCTGCCGCGGCGGCGAGCGAGAACTCCGCGCCGGGGTGCAGGCCGAGGAGCCGGAACATCCGGCTCACCTCGGGGGTCAGCGCTCGGTAGGACCAGGCGAAAACGGTGCGGCCGGCGTCGGACTCGTCGTCGTCATCGGCGGTCAGCGCGTCCCACAGCGCGGATTCGTCCCGCAGTTCGGTGATGAGGTCGCGCAACGGAGTCCAGGGCCGGTTGATCGCCCGTTCGGCGGCGATGCGCAGGGCGAGAGGGAGCCGCGCGCACAGCCGGGCCAGTTCGGCGAGTTCCGCGGTGTCGTCCTGATCGCGGTACCCGGAGGTGATGCGCTGGATCAGCTCGGTCGCTTCGTCCTCGGACAGCACGCGCAGGCTCAGCCGGCGGGCGCCGTCCCGGGCCACCAGCCCGGACAGGCTGCTCCGGCTGGTCACGAGCACCAGGCACTCGCTGCTGCCGGGCAGCAGCGGCCGGACCTGCCCGACGGTCGCGGCGTTGTCCAGCACCACGAGCATCCGGCGGCCGGACAGGAGCGACCGGAACAAGGCGGCTCGCGACTCGAGATCGGCCGGAACCGCCGCCACCGGCACGGTCAGCGCGTGCAGGAACCGCTCGAGCACCTCGTGCGGCGTGATCGGCGGGCCGGGGTCGTACCCGTGGAGGTTGACGTAGAGCTGCCCGTCCGGGAACCGCGCGCGGACCCGGTGAGCCCAGTGCACGGCGAGCGAGGTCTTGCCCACTCCCGCCGTGCCCACGACGACGATCGTCGCCCCGGGAGCGGCGCTGTCGTCGATGATCTCGTCGAGCCGGGCGAGGTCCTGCAGCCGGTTGACGAAACCGCGGACATCGGCGGGCAGCTGGCGGGGGACCGGGCCGGATGGCTCGGTCCCGGACATCGGCCGGCTCACCACGCCGAGTGTGGCTGCCGTCCGGCGACCTTTCGGGCGAAGTACCCGCCCAGGTCTTCGCCTTCGTCGTAGAGCCGGCCGGCCGTCGCCCTCCAGCGGTGGATGAGGTCGGGTGCGTCGGACCTGATCGCCCCCTCGAGTTCACCGCTCTCGGTGTACAAAACCTGATAAATGACCTTCTTGCCGAGGATGAACAGTTCCGGGAGAACCTCATCCCGTTCCAGATCGGCTACGGCTCCTCCGTCGACCACCCGGATCTTTCCGCCGACTTGGTGCCGCACGTACAAGGAGTTGAGCTCCCAGATCAAATAGGGGCTGATCGGTTCTTCGACGATGCGGATGCGCCGTACTTCGAAGCCGTGGCCGGCGATGCGTTTCTCGTAGTCGGCGAGGGCGTGGCGGCGCTCCTCCATGAGCCTCAGCGCTTTGGGCCAATCGCCCGCATCGAAGGCGTCCCAGCTCGCGTTGCCGTTCTCGACGAAGTGCTGCTGACGCTCGAGCTTCCAGCAGCCGGTGTTGTCGGTGTGCCAGAAGTTCCTGTCGTAGTCGGCGAAGTACTCGTCCGGTGTCAACCGGTCACCGGAAAGGGTGACGAGAGGTCTATGCATCGGGGATGTCCTCCTTCGCCGTGCGCATCATGATGCCCGGAATGACGACGAGTCGCTCATCCGTGCCGATGCTGACCCCGCGGGGCAGGCGCAGTGCGTAGCCCGAGGTGAGATCACGCCCGATGATCGCGACATCCCCGTTGGAAAGCTCCCAGATGTCCGGGCACGTCGCGTCGTCGTTGGTGCCTCCCAGTTCGGTCGCGGACTTCCCGAGTCGGCGTTTGAACGATGCGTTCGGATCGGCTTCCCACGGACGTGGCATCACGCGCTCCCCTTCTTCGCCGGCGAACGGAAATCACAGCATAGGGATGATCTTGATGTGCTGGCAATGCATTCCATGCCGTTTCCGAGGATTGACCGGTATATGCCCCGTTTGCGCATGTGTTGTTCCCGGGTGCGGACACACCGTAGCTGAGGCAGAGTGAGGGTCAGAGGAGGCACTATGGCCGAAGCGAAGACGAACGCGACCGAGAGGTTCTTCCGGATCGCGATCGCGATCAAGGGCCTCGACGGCGCGTTGCAGGTCGTCGGGGCGCTGATCCTCGCGTTCATCCCCGCGTCGACCGTCAGCGGGTTCACCCACGCGGTCATCACCCGCGACCTGCTGGGCGACCCGTCCGGCACCCTCGCGCGCCACCTGGAGTCGGCGACGGAGAACTTCCTCCACGGCGACACGAAGACGTTCGCCGTCGCGTACCTGCTCGCCCACGGCCTGATCAAGCTCGGCCTGGTCTGGGCGTTGGCGCGCAAGATCGTCCGGGCGTACCCGGTCGCGGCGGTCGTCCTCGCGGCGTTCGTCGTCTACGAGATCATCCGGGCGATCCACACCCACTCGATCGCGCTGCCGTTCTTCGCCGCACTCGACGTCGTGATCATCGTCCTGGTGCTGCGCGAATACCGGCAGCTCAGGCGGGAGCGCTAGGCGGCGACGGGAAATCGCACCGTCGTGCTGCCGGCCTCCAGGGGTTCGACGTAGAGGGCGGTCGCGTTGTCCGAACCACCGCGGGCGAGCGCGGCCTCGACGAGCTCGGCCGCGCCGGCGCCCGGCCGGGCCAGCACCGCGCGGATCCCGCTGCCGGTCAGTGGCTTGTGGACACCGTCGCTGGTCAGCAGCAGCCCCGCGCTCGGCGTTTCCGCCGTGCCGATCTCCTCGGGCTTGGCCGTGCGGACGCTCGTGGTGACGACGTGCTCCATCCGCGGGGTCACCGGCTGGTGGCGGGCGCGGAAGTACTCGGCGAGGGTGTGGTCGGTGGTCAGGCGGCCGAGCGTGGTGCCGTCCCAGGCGTACGCGCGGGCGTCGCCGACCCAGGCGATGCGGTACCCGCCGTGCTCGGCCGGCATGGCGACGACGAGCACGGCGTCCCCGAGGGTTTGTTCGCGAATCGCGCGCTGCGCGGCGAGAACGGCCTCGGTCGGTCCTTTGTGGACCGGCGTGCGGGCGGCGGCCGCGGCGGCGGTGCGGGCGGCCCGCGCGGCGGCGGGATCGTCCCCGACACCGTCGGCGAGGGCGAACACGATGCCGGGACCGCCGGCCGCGGCGTAGGCGCCGACGGCATCCGCGTTGAGCGAGCGCGGCCCCTGGGCGCTCGCGGTGTGCCAGCGCGGGTACTCCGGTCGTGTCGTGATCATCGCGGCCTCCTCGTTCCCTCTGCTCTCCATGGTCCGCGCTAAACCTGTGGGCAGTCTGAGACGTTCCTGTGCCGGCGGTGTCGGTCCGGGTACCTTGGGAACGGGGTGGGGCATGGAGTTCCGGATTCTCGGGCCGTTGGCGGTGATCCGCGCGGACGGCCGCCCGGCCGTGCTCGGCGGCCGGAAACCGCGGACGCTGCTGGCGGCGCTGCTGCTGGCACGCGACCGGGTGGTCGCCGATGAGCGGCTCATTTCGCTGCTGTGGGACGGCGTGCGGCCTGCGACGGTCGACGCGCAGCTGTGCACGTACGTTTCCCGCCTGCGCAAGGGACTCGGGCAGCCCGCGCGGCTCGTCCGATCGGGTGGCGGGTACCTGCTGGCCCCGGACGGCAGCACCGTCGACGCGGAGGAGTTCGAGCGGCTGGCGGCCGTGGGGCACCGCGAACTGCGCGCCGGCGAGGCCGCGCGTGCGGCGGCGTTGTTCCGCTCCGCGCTCGACCTGTGGCGTGGTCCGGTGCTGGCCGGCATCGCCGAACCGCTCCGCGCGGGGGAGTCGGCGCGGTTCGAGGAGCTCCGGCTGGCCGTCCTGGAGAGCCGGATCGAAGCCGAGGTGGCGGCCGGCGACCACCTGCGGGCGGTGCCGGACGCCACCGGCCTCGTGCTCGACCACCCGCTGCGGGAACGCGCACGCGCGCTGCTCATGGCCGCGCTCTGCGCGAGCGGGCGGCCGGCGGACGCCGTGGCGGTCTACCACCGGGGCCGGCGGATCCTCGACGAACGGCTCGGGATCGCGCCGGGCCCCGTGCTGCGGGCGGCGTATCAGCGGGTGCTGTCCGGGTAGGGCGTCGAACGGAAGTCGCGGTCCAGTTCCGCGGTCGAGCGCGGCAGCCAATACCGGGCCTGCGCGCGGACCTGGTCCCGCGGCAGGCCCGGGTTGACGTGCCGGTGGTCGGGCCTCGCTATCGACTGCAGCGCCCAGGCGAACCCGAGCATCGGCGTGATCCGCGCCCAGCGGCGGCGGTCGATGTCCAGCACCATCTGCGCGCGCTGGATGGCGTGCCAGAAGTGGTACCCCGACGGCGGATCCCCGTCCATGGTGTGCACTTCGGACTCGACATCGGCCCGCCGCGGGTCGAACAGGATTCCCTGCCCGAAGGCCGCGAAGGCTTTCATGAGGCCCTCTTCGTCGCCGCGGTAGAAGCGGTCGAAGTTGCCGAGCTGGAGCCGCGAAAGCGTGGTGAGCGGCTGCTCGAGGGGCTTGACGAACTCGGCGTAGTTGTGCGGGTAGCCCGGTTCGAGGCTCAGCGCCCGCCACTTCGCGGGCAGGCCCTCCGGGGCGTTCTGCTGGATGAACGGGAAGAGGATCGCGTAGGCGTCCCGGACCTCCTGGGCCGGGTGGTACAGCGCGATTTCGTCGAGCTGGTACCAGAGTTCGTTGGCTTTCCGATCACCCAGCATGCCCGGCACGGGCGGCAGGGTCGTCGTGGCGGCCTCGGCCGTGCCGGTCACGAGCGCGGTGCTCGCGACCGCCACGGCCGCGCCGAGCTTGAGCAGGTTCCGGCGATCGAGCGTCATGGATTCACCCCCGTCGGCGGCCCCCTGCCGCCGTCGCCGCCACGGTACGGAAGGTTTCCATACTTTCTCTGTACGATCGTTTTCCGTGGACGACTACCCGCGCGCTCGAGAACCTCTCCAGCGCGATGTTCGTCGTCACGTGCTTGGTCCGCGGCGTCCCGTCCTCGTACACGATCACCGTGTCGCGCAGCGTCCGCGCGACTTCGGCACGGTGTCCGGCGACACGGCGTCCGGGCGCGCTTGCTTCACGGTGCTCCAGGCGGCGCCGGGGCTGCCGCTGCAGACGATCGCGGCGGGCCGGTACGCGGACCGGTTCACGCACGCCGCGGACGGGTGGCGATTCACCGAGCGCCGGGTGACGGCCGACCTCGTCGGCGATGTCGGCCGCCACCTGCGGCTGCGGCCGTAACGACCCGCTGGCCTGCGACGACTTCGGAGAAACGACCCGAAGGAGCCGGGCATGGGTCCACTGCCGTACGACCTCCGGCCGCTCATGGTGTTCGGCGCGTGCCGCGACCACACGGGGGTGGTCGACCAGGGTGACCTGCTGGCCGCGGTCGAACTGCAGGCTCAGCTCGGCTCGGCCGTGCGGCTCGTCGAGGCCGGCGCGCTCACCGAAAACGAGATCCGCGAAGACCTCATCCTGATCGGCGGTAATTCCCTCACCGGCAGCGTCCTCGAGCGGCTGGACGGCGTGCTCTCGCTCGGGTTCGCCGAGAACGGCTCCTCCGTCTACGACCGCAAGTCCGGCTTCGCGGCCTCACCACGCTACGACGACGCCGGCGAACCGCGCGTCGACTACGGGCTGGTCATCCGCGCCGCGAACCCCTTCGCCCCGGAAACCGCGGAGGTCGTGGTCGTCGCGGGGTGCGGGAGCCACGGGACCGCCGCCGCGGCCGAGGCGTTCGACCAGGCCGAAGCCCTCGGCGGGTACCGGCACTTCGAGGCGCTCGTCGAGACGACCGTCTTCCGCGGCTCCCACCGCGACACGTTCGTCCGGGAAGCGCGCGGGATCGCGTGACCGGGCCCGGGCCTCCGTGGGAAGCCCGGGCCTGAGGGTCACTTCTGCAGGTCGTACACCGTCTGCCCGTCGACCGTGGTGGCGGTGAAGTTCGCCGTCACCCACGAGGTGATCTCCGACGAGCCGCCGCCGGGCCCGCCGCCGCGGCCGCCGTCGACGTAGTACTCGATCTCGCCCGCCGCGACGTACGCCTTGAACTCGTCCAGCGTCGGTGCCGGGTCGGAGCCGCTCCAGCCGCCGATGCCGATCACCGCCTTGCCGCTCGCCAGCTCCAGCGACGCCGCGCTCTGCGAGCCCGTCGTCGCCGCGGCCCACTTCGTCGTCGTCTTCGCCAGCAGCTCGCCGACCGCGCTCGAAGCCGAGTCGTCGCCGAAGCCCCCACCCATGCCACCGCCCATCGCGCTCGACGTCGGTCCCG
The DNA here is from genome assembly GCF_902497555.1 of Amycolatopsis camponoti. NCBI lineage: Bacteria > Bacillati > Actinomycetota > Actinomycetes > Pseudonocardiales > Pseudonocardiaceae > Amycolatopsis > Amycolatopsis camponoti. The sequence goes on from NZ_CABVGP010000002.1 coordinate 1,373,487, forward strand.
ACGTCGGGATCGAGCCGCTGTGCGCGACCGACGCCGTCTCGACGCCGTACGCCGCGGTCGAGACACCGAGCGTCAGTACCACCGCCGCCGCGACGATCGTGGCCGTCTTGCGGACGGTGGGCACGCCCATGACCAGCACGGTCCCGGCCAGGACGCCCAGCACCGCCACGATCCAGCGCAGCGCCGGGAACCAGTCCGGCGTCCGGTCGAGCAGGATGAACGACCAGACCGCCGTCGCGACGACCATCCCGGCGAGCGTCGCCCGGGGGCCGAGGTTGTCCCTGCCCTGCCACAGCGCGCGGCCGGAAATCGCGACCAGCGCGGCGATCGCCGGGGCGAGCGCGACCGAGTAGTACGGGTGCACGATGCCGCTCATGTAGCTGAACACCACCGCCGTGACGACCAGCCAGCCGCCCCACAGGACCAGCGCCAGGCGCGTCCGGTCGGTGCGCGGCGCGCGGCGGGTGAACCACAGCCCGGCCACCAGCCCGATCAGCGCGGCGGGCAGCAGCCACGAGATCTCCGTGCCGAAGCTCGACCCGAACATCCGGAAGAGACCCGACGAGCCGCCGAAGCCGGTGTTCCCGCCGCCCATGCCGCCACCGGGTCCGCCGCCTTCGCCGCCACCGAAGATGCGCGACAAACCGTTGTAGCCCAACGCGAGTTCGAGCAGACTGTCCCCTTCGGACCCGCCGATGTAGGGCCGCGACGCCGTCGGCCAGAGGTCGACCAGCGCGATGTACCAGCCCGCCGAGACGACCAGCGCGACGACCGCGCCGCCGAGGTGCAGCAGCCGCTTGCCGAGCGAGGCCGGGGCCGCGATCAGGTACACCAGCCCGAACGCCGGCAGCACCAGGAACGCCTGCATCATCTTCGTCAGGAAGCCGAACCCGATCGCGACGCCCGCCAGCGCGAGCCAGCCGGGCGACGCCTTTTCCGTGGCCCGCACGACGAAGTAGGCGCCGGCGACCATGAGCAGCACGAGCAGCGCGTCCGGGTTGTTGAACCGGAACATCAGTGCGGCGACCGGGCTCAGGGCCAGCACCGCACCGGTCATCAGCCCGGCGGCCGGACCCGAAGTCCGTTTCACCGCAAGGTAAAGGATTCCGACGGAAGCGACGCCCATCAGCGCTTGCGGGGCCAGCACGGTGAAGCTGGAGAACCCGAAGATCCGCGCGAAGGCCGTGGCGACCCATAGCGCCGCCGGCGGCTTGTCGACGGTCAGCACGTTGCCCGAGTCGAGCGACCCGAACAGCCAGGCCTTCCAGTCCTGCGTCCCGGACTGCACGGCGGCGGCGTAGAACGAGTTGCCGTAGCCGGACGCGGTCAGGTTCCAGAAGTACAGCACCGCGGTCGCGGCCAGCAGCGCGAACACCGACGGGCGGACCCAGCGCGGTGGCGCGTGTGCGTCGGATTCCTTGCGGTGACGCGGTTCCTGCGTCACGGCGTCGGAAAGGACGGCGGTCATCAGTACTCCTTCTGGGTAGCGGCCTGGCGGCGCGGGTTGAACACCCAGCCGCGCAGGAGCAGGAACCGGAGGACCGTCGCGGCGAGGTTCGCCAGCACGAGCACGGTGATCTCCAGGACGAGGCCGGGGGTGGTGGATCCGTTGAGCAGGGCCAGCGACCCGCTCGTCAGGGCGAGCCCGAGGCCGAACACGATCAGCCCTTCGAACTGGTGCCGCCCGGCACCGGCGCGCCCGCGGATGCCGAACGTGAGCCGCCGGTTCAGCGCGGTGTTCCCGATCGCGGTGACGAGCAGCGCGGCGAAGTTCGCCGGCTGCGCGCCGACGGCCGTCCGCAGCAGCAGGAACAGCACGAGGTAGGCCAGCGTGCTGCTGACGCCGATGGCGGCGAACCGCACGAGCTGCGTCACCAGCCGCGGCGGCACGCCCGGCGCGTCGACGCCGATCGGCTGCCGGCCGAGCTGCTCGCGCAGCCTGCTGATCGGGATCTCGCCGGTGAAGGTGGCCTTGGTGACGCGCACGATGCCTTTGAGGTCCTCGGTGGCGGTCCTGACGATGTTGACCGACGAGTCGGGGTCGTCGACCCAGTCGACGGGCACCTCGTGGATCCGCAGCCCGGCGCGTTGCGCGAGGACGAGCAGCTCGGTGTCGAAGAACCAGCCGGTGTCCTCGACGTGGGGGAGCAGCTCACGCGCGACGTCGGCGCGGATGGCCTTGAAGCCGCATTGCGCGTCGCTGAACTTCGCGGCGAGCGTCGAGCGCAGGATCAGGTTGTAGGCCCGGGAGATGAACTCCCGCTTCGGCCCCCGCACGACGCGCGCGCCCCGGGCGAGCCGGCTGCCGATGGCGAGATCGGAGTGCCCGGAGAGAAGAGGGGCGACGAGTGGCCCGAGTGCGGCGAGATCGGTGGAGAGGTCGACGTCCATGTAGGCGAGGACGGCGGCGTCGGAGGCCCGCCAGACGGCGTTGAGCGCGCGGCCGCGGCCTTTCTCGTCGAGGTGGTGGACGGCCACCTCGGGGAACTCCCGGGCGAGTCTTTCGGCCACCCGCAGCGTCCCATCGGTGCTCGCGTTGTCGGCGACGGTGATCCGGTAGGGGTAGGAGACGTGCGCGGCCAGGTGCGCGTGCAGCCGTCGGATGCACGGTTCGAGGTCGGCCTCTTCGTTGTAGACCGGGATGACGACGTCGAGAACGGGCTGCGGACCGGCCAGATCGACCGGGACGGTCCCGGGCCTTGCTGCGGAGGCGGTGGCTGTCATGGGTACTACGGTCGCGGGCCCCGCTTTGGTGACGGTGTGATCGCCCTGTGCGGTTGCTGTGCGCCGCACCCGGGGCGAGTACTTCACGGTTACGTGCGCGCCCAGGCTGAGCTGCGGTATGGCGCTGCTCGTCGCCTCGGCGAGCGGATCCACCCCGACGACGGCGTGTCGGACGACGTCGCGCTGCCGCAGCCGGGTGGCGGCCGGATGCGCGGACCACGATCAAGCACTTCACGTCCGCCTGGGTGCTCCAGGCACTGGCCGAGGCACCGCAGGAGCCGGTAGCGGGACCGGGGCAGTGGCGACCTTCCCATCCCCATCAGCCGCAGAATAGAGCTCCAGCACGATGACCAATCCAACTCGTAGCGCCGGCAACTGCGACGTTCCGCTCTGCTCGGCCGAAGGAAATCGATCGTCATGAAACCTTGGCTGCAGGCGTTGTTCCAGGCCGCAGCGGCTCGTGGTGCTACAGGCGTCATCGTGCTGGTGCTGATCGTCGCCCTGACCTGCGTACTGTCTGGCACCCCTCCGGCGACCATCTACGCCATTGCCGTCCTGCTGATGGCGGCCACACTCTTGATCGTCGCCGTGCTCGGTGCTTTTCAGTACTCTCGTGCAACCGATCCTGAGGACAAACTCGGCTCTCGGCAGGACGAGGAACCGCCGGCGGAATGAACAGGTCCCGCTTTGGTGATCGCCCTGTGCGGTTGCTGTGCGCCGCACCCGGCGCCCACCTGGTGGACGCCGGGCGCGGGGTCAGCTGTGCGCCCGGAGCGGGACGACCTCGCCCGGCGACGCCGCGCGTCCCGGCTCACGCCGGATCGCCGTCGTGCAGATCGTCAGCGTGATCAGGGCCGCGTACTTCGGGTGGCGGTCGACGTAGACCTCCGTCGTGAAGCACGCCGCCGCCAGTGCCGCGCGGCCCGCGTGGATCTGCTCGAACCCGATGCCCGCCGGGCAGAACAGCCAGACCATGACGTCGCCGTCGACCGGGCGGGTCCAGAGGATCGCCGGCCGGCGGCCGTCCACCGTGCAGATGCGCGCGCCCGCGAAACCCGTGCGCAGGCGGTGCTGCACGACGATCGCGCGCAGCCGGCCGCGGACGTGGCGGCGGGCCGCGCGCCAGTAGAAGACCCAGTTGAACGCCACCACCAGGGCGACCAGGGACCAGATCAGCCCCAGCGCGAGGACGGCGTTGACCACGGCGTAGGGCAGGAGCGTCACGGCGAGGATCTCGTAACGCCAGTGGTAGAGCCGCAGGACCGGGTTGGGCCGCTTGACGTGGGTCAGCTGCCGGGCCAGTTCGGTGGCGTGGTGGTCGCGGTTCATGGCCGTGCTCCTTTCCCTCCCTCGGCGGCCGCGACCGCGGGCGCCGAGCGGACGACTCCGGTGCCGGCGCAGGCCGGGCAGGCCGCGCCGTCGGTGCGGGTGAGCCCGTGGCCGCCGCAGGAACCGCAGGCGTGCACGGTGTCCCACCGGGGGTCGCGGTAGACGCGGGTGCCTCGGGCCCCGCGCCGGACTTCCCAGCCGCGCTCGGTGGCGCGGGCGTCTTCTTCGGCGGCGAACAGCCACTCGCCGAGGCGGAGCACCAGCCGGTCGAACCAACCGGGCCCGCGGGACGTAGGTAGGTTGTGGTCTTTCATCGTGACACCCCCGGCGACTCCGCACGGACTCGAACGGGCAGCCCGGCAAGGGCGCCCACGGGCGGCTCGGGGAGGCCGCCGGGCACTTTGCGTAGTGCCCCAGCTGCGCGTGGTCGCGGCCATTGCGACGAACAGGGGGGCCGCGAGCAGGGGTTTCAACCCGTTCGGGCGAGTCGACCCCAGTCCGCACCAACAAAGAGTCGCCGGTGGGATAGAGTGCGCTCTGTGTCCACATTCTGTCACCTCCCTACCCTCGCCTACTGGTGTAGGTAAGCCTGATGTCGCAGGCTTACCTACATTCTACGTCGGCCGGGGCCCGGTCGATAGGTACTGATGTGGTAACGGCCGAGGGCGTGGGCGCCGAACTGCGCCGGCTGCGCAAGGCCGCCGGGCAGACGCAGGCGGACGTGGCCCGGATCGTCGGCGTGAGCCGCGCGAACCTGACCCAGTGGGAGACCGGGCGCTACCTGCCGTCGGCGGAGAACGCCCGGTTGCTCGACGATCACTTCCGGGCGGCTAATGCCCTGGTTGAGATGGCCGAAGCGGCCCGCTCGCCCGGGCCGGTGACCGCCGGGGTCCTGACCACCGGAGGCTCCCTGCTGGAGGTCTTCCGCCGGGCCGGGGCCAGCCTGGCCGAGGAGCTGATCCGCGACGGCGACGGCCGCCCGGTCGGCTGGCGCCACAACCTCCAGAAGCGGGGCGCGCACACGACGCTCGCCACCGCCTACGGGATCTCGGCCATGAGCGTGGTAGGCGAGCCCTACATCGACCTACATGCGCTCGTCGACGACCTCTACGCGAAGCGTTCCGAGTTCGGCTGGCAGGGCCGGTCGGGCGGCCGCCGCCCCGAGGTCACCGCGGCCGTCGTGGGCGCGCTGTTCCAAGCCAGCACCATCCTCCCGGCCGAGGAGGGACTGGCCCACCTCGAGCACTCGCTCGACGATCGCAGCCGGACGCGGCCGTTCCTCCTCTCGGCCGCGCTGCGCACTTCGGTCCGGCTCGCGCCCGACGCCCCCCTGACCCGGCGCCTGACGGACGACCTCCTCGCGGCCCGGCTCGACTTCGACGGCGTCCCGCTCTGGGGTGAGAAGAAGGAAGAGGGGCTGGTCGCGCCGGAGCCGTCCACGGCGCACACGGCGCGGGCGGTGGTGTCCCTGCGCGAACTGCTGCGCTCCGGGCACGGCAGCGCCGAAGTCTCCGACGCCGTCGAGGTCGGCACCCGCTGGCTCGTCGAACGGATCCACCCGGACGACGGCGTTTCGGAAGATCTCGCCCTTCCCCAGCCCGGTGGGCTCCCGGACGTGCGGATCACGATCAAGCACTTCACTTCCGCCTGGGTCCTCCAGGCGCTGGCCGAGGCGCCACAAGTGCCGGTGGCCAGGTTGAGCCGCGCGCTCAATTCCCTGTGGGAACGCTACGAACCCGGGCGCGGCCTGTGGGCTTGGGGCAGCGGCGATCTTCCCATCTGGATGACCCTGGACGCCGTGACGGCCTTGCGCGCGATCGCGCTGGCCTTCCCGGCGCCGCAGTTCCTGCCCCCAGCAGCCGCAGAATAGAGAAGCCCGCACGATGAGCACGACACCTCCGGTGGTCAACGGCGATCACCCGTTCCCGCGGCAGCTCGCGGAAGCGTTGCGCGGCAACGGTTCCCGGCCCGGCCTGGACCAGCTCCGGGCAACGGCGGAGTACATCCGCGCCCACCGCGGCGCGTTCGCCGACTGGCTGCGCGACCTGGCGGCCGACGCCCCGGCCGTCGCCGAGATCGCGAAACGCTCGTACTGGCACCCCAACGGCTTCGCGAAGATCGTCCTCCACACGGGTGTCGAACCCGAGTTCCGCGTCCGCCTCCACGTCTGGCCGGAAAGCGAGACCGTCTCCCGCGGCGAGTCCAACCCGCACAGCCACCGCTGGGAGTTCGCCTCCCACGTGCTCGCCGGCACGGGCATGCACATGGTCGAGTTCACCGAGACCGCCGAGCGGGGCAAGCCGTTCCGGCGGTTCCGCTACGGCGCCGACCCCGCGAACCCGGCCGCACTGGTGTCCGACGGCGAGGTACGGCTCAAACGCCGTGCGGTGCCCCACGTCCAGGGCGGCGACGTCTACACGTGCGACACCGCGGTCGTCCACACGGTGCGGCCGATCGACGCCGGGCTGACCGCGACGGTCGTCGTCCAAGGTCCCCGCCGGACGCCCACCACGGTCGTCTACTGCGAGCCGGGGGAGAGCGACGACCAGCCGAACTTCGACCTCACCGAAGAAGACTTCGAGGAACTCGTGATCGCGGTACTGGCGAACCTGGACAGCGGGGTCGCAGCATGATGCTCGTGAAGCGGGACCGCAACGGCGTGCTGACCGACCGGGGCATCCGGCGGGCCCACGCGACCGGCGAGCTGCGGGTGGACCCGTTCGACGCCGCGCTCGTGCGGCCGGCCGCGCTGAGCCTGCGGCTCGGCCACGAGGCGTTCAGCCTCGTGACCCGCGGGCCGGTCGACGTCGCGGACCGGTCGACCCACCCCGAGCTGGTCCCGAAGGCGCTGGACGCGAGCGGGCGGCTGGCCATCGACCCCGGCGAGGTCGTGCTCGCGCCGACGCTCGAGAAGATCGGCCTGTCCGAAAACCTCGCCGGGCTCGTCGACGGCACCAGCGACTACGCGCGGCTCGGGATCGGCGTGGTCCTGTGCGGGCAGGTCAGCCCGGGCTTCGGCCGGGACGGCGGCGCCGTGCTCACCCTGGAGATCGTCAACCACCTCCGGCACCCGGTGCTGGTGTATCCCGGCGCCCGGATCTGCAACTTGATGTTGTTCGCTTCGTCCGGGAGCGAGCGGCCCTACGGCACCATGCCGCACAACTACTCGAGCGACCACGTGGTCGTCGCGTCCCGATTGGCGGATCATGTCCGGCACTGAACTTTGCCTCGGCGACCTGGGCGAGCGGGGCATCCAGGAAAAGGTCCTGCGGCCGCGGTACGGAAGCACCGAAGGCTTCGGCGACGACAGCGCGTTCCTGGCCAAGGTGGACCGGCCGAGCGAGCTCGTCGCGACGACGGACAGCTGCCCGACCCCCGTCGTCGACCTGCTGCGCGAACCCGACCTGTACCACGCGGGCTGGCTGCTCGCGACGATCAACCTGTCCGACCTGGCCGCCGCCGGGGCCGAGCCGCTGGGTCTCGTCGTCAACTACACGCTGCCCAAGACGACGACGGTCGTGGCGTTCGAGCGGCTGCTCGACGGTGTCGACGACTGTTGCCGCGCGCACGGGACGAAGGTCGCCGGCGGCGACCTCCGCGACGGCTCCCCGCAGCTCACCGCGACGGCCATCGGGCGCTGTGCTCCGGGTAGCAGGCTGCGGCGTTCCGGTGCGAAGGCCGGCGACCACTTGATGCTGGTCGGTTCCCCCGGCTACCTCTGGGCCGCGGCGCTGCTCGAGACCGGGCGGGCGACGCTCCCGAAGCCGGCTCGCGACGAGATATGGGACCGTGCCCGCCGCCCGATGGCTCAGCTGAAGGCGGGTCGGACGCTGGCCGAAGCCGGGCACGTGCGGACGGCGATGGACGTCTCCGACGGCCTGTTCGCCACGGTCCGCACGCTCTGCGAGGCGAACGGCCTCGGCGCGGTGGTCACCGGTGAGTTCGCTCTCGACGAGCCCGTGGCCGCGGTCGCCGCCCAGTGCGGAGTGCGGGCGTTCGACCTCGCCGAAACCTGGGGTGACTGGGGTCTGGTCGTGGTGGCCGAGGACGCCGGTCAGGTCCGGAAGACGCTGGCCGAAGAAGACATCCCGGTGCAGGAGATCGGGTCGTTCACCGCGGACACCGCGATCACGAAGGGAACCGCTCCCTGGCAGGGGATCGCCCAGGAGCGGTTCTCGACGAGCTCGTGGCACGGCGGTGAACTGTCCACTTTGGTCACCGAGGTGCTGGGCGTCTAGCTGTGCGCCCGCAGGGGAACCACGTTGCTGGGCAGGACCGCCCGCTCACGCGGGGCCTCGGTCGGGCTGATCGTCAGCGTCACGAGGCTCGCGTACCTCGGGTGGCGGTCGACGTACACCTCCGGGACCGCGCACGCCGCCGCGAGGACCATCCGGTTGCGGTGCAGGTGTTCGAACGCTTCGCGGCCGAACAGCGACACCACGACGTCGCCGCCGCGGGGGCGGGACCACAGGATCGCCGGGAGGCGGCCGCCGGGCAGGCGCAGCAACGGGAACGCCGCGCGCAGGCGGTGCTGCAGCCGGACCGCCTGGATCCGGGTCCGCACCTGGCGGCGGCGCAGCAGCGCCCACCCGAGCGCGGTGACGAAGACGGCCGACGCCCACAGCGGGCCGGCCCACATCGCGAACGTCACCAGGGCGTACGGGAGCAGCGTCATCGCCAGGATCTCCCACCGCCAGTGGTAGAGCCGGGCGGCGAACGACGCTTGCCTGCTGGTCATTTCGGTGTTCCTTCCGGTCAGCCGGCGGCGCAGCAGGCCGCCGAGGTGGCGCGAGAGACGTCCGGCGGCGATGCCGAGCACGAGCGCGGCGACGATCACCGGCCCCGACGTCATGTCGGGATCCTGGTCTTGGGGGTGGGCTCGGGCCGGGTGTCGCGGTCCCGGCCGAGCTTGTAGGTCCAGCGCCACCCCGCCCAGATCGCGACGACGGATCCCAGCAGGACCAGCACGAAGGCCTGGCCCACGAGCCCGTCGAGCGGCGCGAGCCGCAGCAGCACCAGCAGTGCCCAGATCTGTGTGGCGGTGAACGGGATGACGAGCCCGGCCGCGTAGACGCCCCGGCGCCAGCGGCTCTGGCCCGGTGCGGTGGTGTAGGGGTCCATGAGTGCCCTCCTCTGCCCGTGGATCCAGGAAACCTCCGGCTCGCCGCACCTTCTGTGTCAGCTGACACAGAAGGCGGGATTCAGCTCGCCAGTCGTCGAAGTTCAGCCAGGCGGTGGATCGTCACCTGTCTTCTGCCGGTGCTGATGACGCCTTGCCGCCTCAGGTCGCGCGTCGCGCGCGCCCAGGATTCGCGGGAGATCGCCGCGGTCATCGCCAGTTCGGCCTGGGTGGCGGGGACGGCGATCCGGATGTCCGTCCCGTGGGCGATACCGTGCTGGACGGCCAGTTGCATCAGCTGCGCGGCCACCCGCCGCGCGGCGGCGCCGCCCCCGACCTCAAGCCACTGCCGGCCGACCGACCGCAGCCGCGTCGACAGCACGAGCAGCAACGCCCACGAGATCCGCGACCGCGTCCGGCACAGAGCGGCGAAGCGGTCGCCCGCCACTTCCAGGACCTCGACGTCGTCGAGGGCTTCGACGGTCGCCGAGCGCGGCTGGGCGTCGATGGCGGCCAGTTCGCCGACGACGTCACCCTGGCCGCGCACCCCGACGACGACCTCGCGCCCGTCCGGCGTCCCGTGCACGATCCGCACGTGCCCGGCGATCACGACCAGCACGACGCTGGAGCGGTCGCCTTCCCGGCAGAGGGTCCCGCCGCGCGGATAGCTGCGCCGCGTGCCGGAGCCCGCCAGGACCTTGCGATCGGCCGGGGCCAGGTCGGCCCAGAATCCGGTCTGTTCCACGTCCCCCACCTCGCTTCCGGTCCTTACGCGGTCAGCCCCTCTTGCGGTGCGCCGGCTTCGGGCGTGTAAAGCCAGCCGCGGAGCCGTTCTTCGCCGAGCTTGATGTGGACGGCCTTGGTGAAGGCGGCGTGGTCGATGCCCGGGTAGCCGTGCCGCACGACGGCGCGGTGGATCTCTTGCGAGACGGCCAACGCGAGCGGCCCGGCGGTTTCCTTCAGCTGCCGCTTCAGCTCGGGGGCATCCACGAGACGGCAGGCGATGTCGACGTCCTCGCCGTACGGCCCACGGCTGTCCCGGTGCACTTCACCGGCGTGCACGGCGACGCGCAGCCGGAAGGCGAGGTCGGGGGCGTTGCGGGCGTGCTTGTCCAGCAGGTCGGTGAGAGCCGGGACGAAGGTGGCGAGCAGCAGCGTCTTGGGCACCTGGTCGAAGGGCCGCACGAGACACAGCGCGCCATCTCCGCGGTCTACGAAGGGTTCGCGGTGCTTCCGGCCGATCCCACCGGCGGTGAAGGCTTCGTCGAGCAGCTGGAAGAGGACATTCCGGAGCAGGGCTCGCACCGAGTTGGTGTGCTTGGTCGACCCCTCGATGTCGACCGCCACGATGGCCCGGTGCCGGGGTATGTCTGCTGGAGTACTCATGGCCCGCTCCTGCCTTCAGGTATGAACTGAAGTTCAGTCAAGTTCACTGTAACGGGTGGAGTACCCTGGAACAACGGGCTTGAATCGGCGTTACCCGTTTGGTGCGAGGGAGTTTGGGTAGACGTAACGTTTCAGCCCCGGCTTCGGCAGGTCGCCGACCGTGCCTTTAGATCTCAGGAGTACTATCAGGCCACTTTCCGCACTACTGAAATTTACTGAAGGGTGGCGAAGACTGTGTCCCCAGTCGCGCCGCGACATGCGCTCGCGAGCCGCCTGAAGGCGCTGCGGGAGGAGTTGTGGCCCGAAGCCGGGCTCACCCAGGCCCAGCTGGCCGAGGCGTTGGGCGGTGTGAGCGTCTCGCTCATCTCGTCGTGGGAGAACCCCGACAAGCCGGTCCGCCCGCCGGTCAAGCGGCTCGAGGCTTACGCGACGCTCTTCGCGACGCCCCGCTCTCTTGACGACGGCACTCTCCGGGCTCTCCCACTCGAGGAACTGACGGACGAAGAGCACCTCCGGCGCAAGGGACTCCTGGAGGAGCTGCTGCGGCTCCGCGAAGGCAAAGAGGTCGCCAGGTCGGCCGTGGCCGACGTATGGACCTTCCCCGAAGGGGAGGACGTCACCATCGTGTGCGCCGAACTGCCTCGTGAGCTGCGTGATCACCTGAGTTACGCGGACCCGGACAGTGCCGACTTCGTGACTCTCTACACTTACGCCGACCCGGACGCGTTGATCGAGCTCTACGGACACATCCGGGCACGCAACCCCGAAAACGACGTCAGCTTCCACACGACCGAGGAGCTGACACCCGACGACTACACGACCCACCTCGTACTCCTGGGTGGCGTCGACTGGAACACCGTCACCGCCGCCGTGATCGAGCGGGTGGAGCTGCCGGTGGAACAGGTAGTTCGCGCCGACGACGCGCCGACCAGCGAACCTGGCGGCTTCCGAGTGCAGCGTGACAGCGGGACCGAGCTCTTCCCGCCCCTCCTGGACAGTGAAGGTCACCTGTTGGAAGACGTGGCACATTTCTACCGGGGTGTAAGTCCTTTCAACCGAAAGCGCTCCGTGACCGTATGCAATGGTATGTACGGTCGTGGCACCCTCGGCGCGGTCCGCGCCCTCACCGACCGCCGGTTCCGTGATCGCAACAGCGAGTACCTGCGAAAGCGGTTCGCCGGCGTGGAGTCCTACAGCATCATCAGCCGGGTTCCGGTGCTGGCCGGCGTCGGCCTGACCCCGGACTGGACCCTGCCGGAGAACCGCTTGCACGAGTGGCCCGAGGCCCCGTGAACGCACGGCAGCACACATCGCACCAGGGCCTGCTGGCCCACTTCGAAGCTCGTCACGCGAGCGGGACGCTGGACGCGATCATCGTGCCCAACGGCCGGCCGCCCCGGTATCTGGCGCAGGCGATAGCCGCGGCCAGGGAGCACGACGCCTTGCTGGTCGTGCTGTGCAGCATGCTGGCCGATGTGGAGGGTGCCGTCGCCGCGGCGACCGCTGCCGGAGCGAGGATGGTCGCGATCGACATCGTCCAGGCGCCTGCCGGTCTCCTGCCCGAGCTGGCCACCGACAAGCTGATCCGCTCCAGTAGGTACAACCGCAATACCGACACCGGCCTCAAGCGGAATCTCGGTCTGCTGATCGCCGAACTCGCGGGCTGGGAACGGATCTTCTTCCTGGACGACGACATCGTGCTGCCCGACCCGGCGGATCTCGCCGCGGCGGCCGGTCTGCTCGATACGTTCCCGGTCGTCGGGCTGGCGAACGAGGGCATGCCCGACAATTCCGTCGTGTGCCACGCACTGCGTGACGTGGGCGTCGAACAAGACACGTTCATCGGCGGTGGTGCGCTCGCGGTCGGCAAGGCCGCGTTCGAGTCCTTCTTCCCGGACATCTACAACGAAGACTGGTTCTTCGTGATGGAGTGGGTACGGCTGCGCCGTGCCGCGGTCACCGGGAGAGCGCGGCAACGACGCTACGACCCTTACCAGAGCGTGTTGCGTGCCCGCGGCGAGGAACTGGGAGACACGCTCGCCGAAGGGATCTTCGGTCTGCTGGACAGCGGGCGCCCGTTGTCGGACGCCAGCGACGGGTACTGGGACGAGTTCCTCCACGACCGGCGGCGAATCATCCGTGACGCGATCAAGCGGGTGCGTGACTCGCCGATCGAATCGACCCGGAAGATGCAGATGGTCGAAGCCCTCCACGCTGGTTTCCAACGCAGTCAGGCGATCCGGCCGGAGTTCTGCGAGCGCTATCTCCGCGCCTGGCAGGCGGACTGCGCGCGCTGGGGGGCCCACGTCGACGAGCTACGGCGCGGCCACCGCGGTTCGGGTGCCGAAAAGGCGCTCGTGACCCTGGGGATCAGCCACCTGGCGCGCTGGAGCCCGGAGGCTATCGGTGGGACGCCCCGATCCACGACGTCGTTCGCTGTGCCGGCGTGATCACGGCAAGGTCTTTGACCAGGACGTAGCAGCGTTCCGGGACTTCGAGGACCCCACCGTTCCGCAAGGTCACCTGCGCATAGCAAGTGACCGTGCCGTGCCCCCAGTCCTGGTAGCCGAGCTTGTCGTACAACTGCGCCGCGGCCGGGTTGTCCGTTCGGACCGCCAAGGCGACTCGGTCGTGGCCGTGCTCGACGAGATGGTCCTCCACCTCCTCGACCAGGGCCGTGCCGACGCCGAGCCTGCGCAGCTCGGGGTGAACCTGCAGGTGCATGAGGAGCGGGACGCCCGGGAGGTGCGTCTGGATCGGCGCCTCCTCGGCCTTCACCAGCCACAGGTACACCGACCCGGCCGGTCGAGGGCCGAGCCAGGCGAAAAAGAGCACGCCCCGCTCTTTCCGCAGGCGAAGCCAGCGATCATCGAAGAATCTGTCGTCGTCCAGGGCTGCGGCGAACAAATCCAGGTCTGCCGAGCGGGCCGGCCGCACGTAGGGCTCGGTCATCTGCAGAAACTCCGTCCGACGGGTACTTCCATAGTGCCGGAGGCGGCACGGAGTTGACCAGGTCATCCGGCCCTGACCCTGCTTTCGTCGGTGCTCGTCAGACGCCCGCAGTGAGGTCGTAGACCGTCACGCCGTCCACCGTCGTCGCCTGGTACGTCGATGCCACCCACTCCGCGATCTGCTGGGCCGCGTCCGAACCGGTGGAACCCTGCATCGTCATGCCGTCGCCGAGGAAGTAGTGGATCCGTCCGCTCGCCACGTACTGCCGGAACTGGTCGAGAGTCGGGTACGGGTCCGTCCCGTTGAAACCGCCGACCGCCATCACCGGCGCGCCACTGGCCAGCTGGTAGCCCGCGGCCGCGTTGGAGAGCACCGTGGCCGCCGTCCAGGTGTAGCGGGACGTGTCCTGCTTCAGCAACGCCGTGAGGGAAGCGCCGGGCATCGTCGTCGACAGGAGCGAACCCGGGCCGCCGCCACGGCCACCGCCGAAGCCGCCGCCGAAGCCGAAGCCCGATGACGGACCCGCCGAGGGGATCGCCCCGTCGTGGGTCGTCGCCGCGGTCGCCAGCGTGTAAGCCCCGGTGCCGGACAGCAGCACCACCAACCCCAACGCCGCGACCGACGCAGCCGCCCATCGCGTCAAATGCGAGGCGAAGAACAAGCCCACGGCCGCCAGCAATCCGCCGACCAGCACGGAAGGCGCGAGCCACGGTTGCCACGTCGAGTCCGACAGGAGCAAGTAGGCAGTGAGAGAAGTCAAAGCCACTCCGCCGCTCAAGACGCCCGCCGCCGCGGGGTTCGACCGGAGCCGCCACAGCTGGACCGCCGCCGTGCCGGCCAGCGCCGCGATCGCCGGCGCCAAAGCCACCGTGTAGTACGGGTGGATGATGCCGCCCATGTAGCTGAACACCAGCCCCGTCACCAGCAGCCAGCCGCCCCACAGCAGCAGGGCCGCGCGCGATCGGTCCGTACGCGCGGAACGACGCGTGAACCACAGGCCGGCACCCAGCGCGAGCAGCGCCGCCGGGATCAGCCACGCGATCCCGCCCGCCATCTCGCTGCCGAACAGGCGGGTCAGGCCGGTCGAGCCCCAGCCGCGGCCGCCACCGCCGCCGACGCTGCCCACCTCGTCGCCGGTGATGCGGCCGAAGCCGTTGTAGCCGAACACCAGCTCCCACAGCGAGTTCGTCTGCGACCCGCCGATGAACGGCCGGTCGGCCGCCGGCCACAGCGCGACGACCACGAGGTACCAGCCCGCCGCGACCAGCGTCGCCGCCAGCGCACCCAGCAGGTGCAGCAGCCGCTTGCCGAGCGAAACCGGCGCCGCGACGAGGTAGGCGAGAGCGAACGCGGGCAGCACCAGGAACGCCTGCAGCATCTTCGCCAGGAAACCGAACCCGACCGCGACGCCGGCCAGCGCCAGCCAGCGAGGGCTCGCCTTTTCGAGGGCCCGGACCACGCAGTAGGCACCCGCGACGAGCAGCAGCACGAGCAGTGCGTCCGGGTTGTTGAACCGGAACATCAGCGCCGCCGCGGGCGTCAGCGCGAGCACCAGGCCCGCGACGAGCCCGGCCGCCGGACCGGACGTTCGCTTGACCGTCGCGTGCAGCAGCCACACCGAGCCGACACCCATCAGCGCCTGCGGCACCAGGATGCTCCACGCGTTGACGCCGAACACCCGCGCCGACAGGCTCATCACCCAGAGCGCGGCCGGGGTCTTGTCCACCGTGATCGCGTTCGCGGCGTCGCTGGAACCGAAGAACAGCGCCTTCCAGCTCTGCGAACCGGCTTGCGCGGCGGCGGAGTAGAAAGCGTTGGCCCAGCCGGAAGCGCCGAGGCCCCACAGGTAGAGGACGGCGGTCCCGAGAAGCAGCACGCCGAGCGCGGGCCGGTGCCAAGTCCGGCGGGCGGGCTTCGAAGGAGGTGTCACGACGGTTTCGCGCGACGCGAGTGCGGTCATGAGATCAGCTTCCGGTCTCCAGCTGGGGCAACGTTGTGCCGACGCTGTGCACCCGCTGTGCGGGTACGGCCACGGGCAGGCGCACCGCGAACTCCGTCCGGCCGGGGCGGCTGTGCACCTCGATCGTGCCGTGGTGGGCGACGACGACGGCGCACGCGATCGCCAGCCCCAGCCCGGTGCTGCCGGCCGTGCGGGAGCGCGACGAATCACCGCGGGCGAACCGCTCGAAGACGTCCGGAAGCAGGTCCGGCGCGATGCCGGGCCCGTTGTCGGTCACCGTGACCACGGCGCTGCCGTCGGCCGAGCGGGCGAGCGACGTCGTCACCGCGGTGCCCGGCGGGGTGTGCGTGCGGGCGTTGGCCAGCAGGTTCGCCAGCACCTGGTGCAGCCGCTGGACGTCGCCGAACACGAGCACCGGGTCGGGGGGAAGCTCCAGGAGCCAGCGGTGCTCGCGCCCGGCGACCCTGGCGTCGCCGACGGCGTCGGCGACCAGCCGGGTCAGGTCGATGTCGCGCACGTCCAGCGGCCGGCCCGCGTCGAGCCGCGCCAGCAGCAGGAGGTCCTCGACGAGCGTGCTCATCCGGACGGCTTCGGCCTGGATCCGGGTCATCGAGTGCGCGACGTCGGGCGGCACCAGCGCGCTGCCGCGGGCGGCCAGCTCGGCGTACCCGCGGATGGCGGCCAGCGGCGTCCGCAGCTCGTGGCTGGCGTCCGCGACGAACTGGCGGGTGCGCAGTTCGCTGTCGTGGCGGGCTTCCAGGGCCTGCGCGACGTGCCCGAGCATCAGGTTCAGCGCCGAGCCCACCTGGCCCACCTCGGTCCGCGGGTCGGTGTCGGACTCGGGCACGCGGATCGACAGCGCCACCTTGCCCTGGTCGAGCGGTAGCTCGGTGACACGCCCGGCGGTGGCCGCGACGCGGTCGAGCGGCCGCAGCGTCCGGCGGACGGCGAACGCGCCGAGGAAGGCCGCGCCGAGCACCCCCGCGGCGGCGACGCCGAACAGGATCAGCCCGACGGTGAGCAGCGTGTCGGTGACCGGCTTCATCGGCAGGCCGGTGACCACGACGGCGGACGTCCCGGTGACCGGCAGCGCCATCAGCCGGTACTCGCCGAGGTCGTCGAAGGACAGGGTGTGCGGCTTGCCGTCGGTGGGCACCGAGAGCATGAGGGCCTGCTGGGCCGCGGTGAGGTTCAGCCGCGAGCCGTGCTCGGTGATGCTGTCGTCGTGGACGAGCTGCTGCCCGTCGAAGGTGCCGCTCACCGTGCCGACGTTCTGCCCGAGCGGGTGCTCGCCCGCCTGGCCGTCCGGCTGCGGACCCGGGTCCCCGGGGTGGGCGTTGCTCGCGAAGACGAGCGAGCGCGTCGCCGCGGCGGACAGCTGCTGGTCGATCTGGCGGGTGAGGAACAGGTCGAGCGCGAGCTCGCTGACCACCCCGACGATCAGGCACACCACGGTGAGCAGCACGACCATCGAGCCGGTCAGCTTCGCGCGCAGCGAAAGGCGCCCCCGGCGGGGGTGCGGTGCAACGGTTCGCGCGGCCATGGGTAAAGCGTCCGTCCGCGCCGTGTGTGCGGGTTGTGTGCTGCCTGTGAGGCGGCTGTGCGGTGACCGGCCGGTCGCGGATGTCCGAGTTCTCCGGTCACAGGAACGGCTGACGGCAACCACAGTGCGCACACAGCGAGCGGCTCCACCGTGGATCTCACCCAAAGGATCTCGTTGAGGAGCACCACGATGACCACACCGCAGGCACCGTCCACTCCGGACCAGACGTGGGGCTCGGCGCCGAGCACGCCCCCGAAGCCGGGCTGGTCGCCCGGCAAGAAGATCGCCGCGGGCGCCGTCGCGGCCGTGATCGTGGCCGGCGGGGGAGCGGCGGTCTGGGCCGCTTCGTCGTCTTCGGCGGCGACCGACACCGCGACCGGGCCGGGCGGGACGCAGGGCGGGCCGGGCGGCATGCGGGGCGGCGCCGGCGGCCTGGCTTCGGCGTTGCACGGCGAATACGTGGCCTCGGACGGAAACGGCGGCTACGTCACGAAGCTCACCCAGACCGGCGAGGTGACGGCGCTGAGCGCGACGTCGCTGACCGCGAAGAGCGAGGACGGGTTCTCGAAGACGTACACGATCACGTCGGCGCAGGCGACGGGCCTGGCGACCGGCGACACGGTGACGGTGGTGGCGACGGAGTCGGGCGACACGGCGACGGCGACCTCGGTGTCCGACGGCGCGTCCGGCGGCCAAGGGCAGCTACCGGGCGGCGGCCAGGGAACCCCACCGTCGGGTGCGCCGACGCAGACCGGCTGACCCGGGGTTCGCCGGCGTCCCGGCCGGGGCGCCGGGAACCCGGGTTCAGCGGCGGTCGTAGTCGACCGCGACCTCCGGGGTCGTCGCGCGGGAGCGGCACGTCAGGATCCGGCCGGCCGCCACGTCGTCGACCGTCAGCGCGTACCGGACGTCCATGTCGACCTGGCCGTGCAGGAGCGTCGCCCGGCAGGTGCCGCACGCGCCGCCCGTGCACGAGTACGGCACTTCGAGCCCCGCTCGCAGCGCCACGTCCAGCACCGTCTCCCCGGCGTCCGCCGCCAGGGACGTCGTCGCACCGCCCAGCGTCACCGCCACCCCGGCCGGCGTGCCCGCCGGGTCGCGCAGGGGTGCCGCGCCGCGGAAGAGCTCGAAGTGGACGCTCTCGTCCGGGACGTCCGCGTCGGCCAGCGTCCGGCGGACCAGGTCCATCAGGCCGCGCGGTCCGCACAGGAACCATTCGTCGACCTTGGCCGGGTGGAGGCGGTTCTGCAGCAGCGCGCGCAGCCGCGTCCCGTCGAGGCGCCCGCGCTGGTACCGCTCGTGCGAAATCGCGAGGGCCTCGCCGACCGTGTCGAACTGCCGGGGGCGGTGCGCGTGGAGGTCCGGGTCGCGCTCGTCGGTCCGGTAGTGGACGACGTGCAGCCGTCCGCCGAACCCGTCGGCGAGCGCGCTCAGCTCACGCGCGAAGAGCGTCGTCGCGCCCGAAGTGTTGACGTACAAGAGCGTCGCGCGGCTGTGCGGCTCGGCGGACAGCGCACTGACCAGTATGGACAGCACCGGCGTGATGCCACTGCCCGCGGCCAGCGCGACGTAGTGCGCGGTCCGCGAAGGATCCGGTGTGAGCGTGAACCCTCCCGTCGGCGGGAGGACGTCGAGGAAGTCGCCGACGGCCAGCGTCGTGGTCGCGAACCCGGAGAACGCGCCACCCGGACGGCGTTTCACCGCGATCCGCAGCTCGCCCGACGACGCCGGCGCGCAGATCGAGTACGTCCGGCGCACCGGCTGCCCGTCGAGCACCGCGCGGACCGCCACGTGCTGCCCGGGGACGAACCGGAACTCGGCCGCCAGCTGCGGCGGGACGTAGAAGGTGATCGCGACGGCGTCCGCGGTCAGCGGGCTGATCTCGCGCACCCGCAGCCGGTGGAACCGGCTCGGCCCGAGCGGGGGCGGCGCCGGCGCGGGGACCTCGACGTCGGGCTCGGCCTCCAGGCCCACCGCCACGCGGTACTCCTCCGCGGTCAGGTCCCGGCCCCAGGCGGTGCTGATCGGGACGTCGTGGGCCAGGTAGGCCTCGCGGTTCTCGAGCCACACCCGCCGGTACCGGTGGAACGGGACGGCCGGGTGCAGGTGGTGCACCAGGTGCAGGTTCTGCGCCAGCAGCACCGGGGTCAGCAGCCGCTCGAGGCCGATGCGCACGCGGGTGGTGCCGAACCGGCCGCGCGTGCAGGCGGCGGGCAGGCCGTGGTGCGGCAGCCAGCCGAACGACCAGGCCAGCAGGCCGAGCCCCAGCCGCTGCGGCAGCAGGTAGACGAACAGCAGCTCGAGGCCGTGCCCGCCCGAGACCAGCGCCACCACGGCCGACAGGGCCGCCGCCAGCACCACCAGCGCTTCGGCCAGCTCCTGCGGGGGCCGGCCCCGCAGCCGCGCGAAGTAGCAGCGCGCGTACGCCACGTCCAGGGTCAGCCAGCGCAGCGGCAGCTGCCAGCGCGGGCCCCGCGACGTCCAGGCGTCCGGGTCGTCGCGGACCGGGCCGTTGGTGTGGCGGTGGTGCTCACCGTGGACGAACCGCAGCGAGGGGAACGCCGAGTACGCCGCGACGAACGGGACGGCCAGCCGGCCGAGCACCTCGTTGACCCACGTGAGCTTCCCGGCCGAATGGTGCGCCGACTCGTGCACCACCGTGTACATCGCGAAGGTGACGACGGTGTTCAGCGCCACGGTCACGACCGGCGACACGAGCCCCGCGAGCAGCAGCCAGGTCGCGGTGCCCCACAGCGCGGCGGCCGCGGCGAACAGCAGCAGGGTGGGCACCGAGACGGCGGGCAGCGCGATCCGGGGCGAAGGCACCGTGCGGGCGCCGTCCAGCGCGGTCGCGGGCGCCACCACTGTGACGGAACCCTGCGGCTCGGTGACGGCGACGGACATCGAGCGGTCTCCTCGGTCGAGAAGCTCCTGGCCAGGCGGGAGTCACCGTAGACAACTCATCCGGTTTTGTAAACGTTGTAGCAGGCTTCGAAAAAAGGTGTCGGCCAGCGGAACGGAACCGGCGGGTACGCTCGCCGTGTGAAGGCCGTCACCCACCCGGTCCCGGCGCGGACCCGGGAGAAGCTGCTGGCCGCGGCGGCCGACGTCATCAGCACCGACGGCTGGGCCGCCGTGACGATGGGCAAGCTGGCCGCGCAGGTCGGCGTGAGCAGGCAGACCGTCTACAACGAACTGGGCTCCAAGGCCGAGCTTGCCAAGGCCCTGATGCTGAGCGAAACCGACCGCTTCGTCGAGCGGGTGAACGCGGACGTCGCCGCGCACCCGGGCCGTCCGGTCGACGGCGTCACCGCCGCGTTCAAGCACAGCCTCGAAGCCGCGCACGCCAACCCGCTGGTGGAGATCGCGCTCGGTGGGGCACAGAACGGCCGCGACGACTTCCTCCCGCTGCTGACCTCCCGGCCCGAGGCGGTGCTGGGCCGGGCCGTCGAAGCCGTCGCGGCGGTCTTCGCGCGCAGCTACCCCGAGGTCTCGCTGACGGCGTCGGAGTGGGCGGTGGCGGTCGAGGCGTTCATGCGCCTGCTGCTTTCCCACCTGGTGCAGCCCAGCGGCTCGGCCGAGCACGCGAGCGGCCAGATGCGCTGGGTGATCGGCCGGATGCTCGGGTCGTGACGCCGCAGGTGGCCCCCGCCCGGGCGGCGAGGGCCACTGGCCTAGACTCGGACGTCCCGGTCTGCAGGTGACCAGGGACCATTTCCGCTGGATTGTCCTACACAATCGTTACCGCTCGAGGAGAAGACCTTGAAGAGCACCGTCGAGCAGCTGAGCCCGACGCGAGTCAAGATCAATGTCGAGGTGCCGTTCGACGAGTTGAAGCCGAACTTCGACCGCGCCTACCGCAAGATCGCCCAGCAGGTGCGCATCCCGGGCTTCCGGCCCGGCAAGGCGCCCGCTCGCGTCCTGGAAAGCCGGATCGGGCGGGGCCCGGTGCTCGACGAGGTCGTCAACGAGGCCATCCCGGCCAAGTACATGGAGGCGGTCCGCGAGAACGAGGTCCGCACGCTCGGGAACCCGGAGTTCGACGTCACGAAGCTCGAGGACCGCGACGTCCTCGAGTTCACCGCCGAGGTGGACGTGCGACCGGCGATCGAGCTGCCCGACCTCGAAGGCTTCGCGGTCACCGTCGACGACGTCGAGCTGACCGACGCGGAGGTCGACGAGCAGCTCGACGAGCTGCGCGCCCGCTTCGGCACGCTGACCGGCGTCGAGCGCCCGGCCGAGACCGGCGACTTCGTCTCGATCGATCTGGCCGCGACCGTCGACGGCGAGGCCGTCGAGGAGGCCGCCACCTCGGGGCTGTCCTACGAGATCGGCTCCGGCCAGCTCGTGGACGGCATCGACGAGGCGATCGTCGGCGCGAACGCCGGCGAGACCAAGACGTTCACCACCCAGCTCGTCGCCGGCGACCACGCCGGCAAGGACGCCGAGGTGACCGTGACCGTCCAGTCGGTCAAGCAGCGCGAGCTGCCCGAGGCCGACGACGAGTTCGCCCAGATGGCGAGCGAGTTCGACACGATCGAGGAGCTCAAGGGCGACCTCCGCGAGCGCCTGGGCCGCGTCAAGAAGATGCAGCAGGGCGTCCAGGCCCGCGACAAGGTGCTCGACGAGCTCCTCGAGCGCACCGAGGTGCCGATCCCGGAGAAGGTCCTCGACTCCGAGATCGAGAACCGCAAGCACGACGCGATCCACCCGTTCGACCACGACGAGGCCCAGTTCGCGCAGGCCCTCGAGGCCGAAGGCCGCACGCTGGAGGAGTTCGACGCGGAGACCCGCGCCGAGTCGGAGAAGGCCGTCCGCACGCAGCTGCTGCTGGACACCATCGCCGACAAGGAAGAGGTCTCGGTCAACGACGGCGAGCTCACCGAGCGGATCATCTACCAGGCCCAGCGCTTCGGGATCAGCCCGGACGAGTACGTCCAGCGCGCCCAGCAGTCCGGCCAGCTGACCGCGATCTACGCCGACGTCCGCCGCGGCAAGGCGCTCGCCTCCGTGGTCCGGAAGGCGACCGTCACCGACGGCTCGGGTGCCGAGGTCGACCTCTCGGAGCTGTTCGGCGCCGAGGAGCCGGCCGGCGACGAGGCAACCCAGGAGACGCAGGCCACCGACGAGGCGGCGAAGACTCCGGCGGAGTGAAGCTGTGAGCGAACTTGGGCGGTGTCAGGCATTCTGCACCGCCCAAGTTCGTTAGGGTCGGTTGCAAGATCTCAAGCATCTGAAACGACAGCGGTGGTCGTCAGCACGGGACCACCGCCGGCGAAAAGGCAGGCAGACGTGACGCAGCACACGCCCGAGGCGCGGTCCGGCACCGCGGGGCTCACCCTCACCGACTCGGTGTTCGAGCGGTTGCTCCAGGAGCGCATCGTCGTCCTCGGTTCCGAGGTGAACGACGAGATCGCCAACCGGATCACCGCGCAGCTGTTGCTGCTCGACGCGGACGACGCCGAGTCCGACATCCGCTTCTACATCAACTCGCCGGGTGGCTCGGTCACCGCCGGGTTCGCCATCTACGACACCATGCAGCTGATCCGCCCGGACGTCGCGACGTACGCGATGGGCATGGCGGCCTCGATGGGCCAGTTCCTGCTGTCCTCGGGCGCGCCCGGCAAGCGCTACTCGCTGCCGCACGCGCGGATCCTGATGCACCAGCCGTCGGCCGGTGTCGGCGGCACCGCGTCGGACATCGCGATCCAGGCCGACCTGTTCAACAAGTGGAAGCAGGAGCTGGCCCGGATCACGGCGGACCAGACCGGGCAGACGGTCGAGCAGATCATCGCGGACGGCGACCGCGACCGCTGGTTCACCGCGCAGGAGGCGAAGGACTACGGGTTCGTGGACCACGTCCTCACCGCCGACATCGCCCGTCCGGGCACGAACTGAGCGCGAAGCACACAGGAGACTCGATCATGAGCAACTTCAGGCTCCCGGGTGACTTCCGGGCTCCGAACACACCCCAGTCGCGGTACATCCTCCCGTCGTACGTCGAGCGCACCAGCTACGGCGTCAAGGAGTCGAACCCGTACAACAAGCTGTACGAAGAGCGCGTCATCTTCCTCGGCGTGCAGGTGGACGACGCGTCGGCCAACGACGTGATGGCCCAGCTGCTGCACCTCGAGCACGAGGACCCGGACCGCGACATCCTGCTGTACATCAACTCGCCGGGTGGCTCGTTCACCTCGCTGATGGCGATCTACGACACGATGCAGTTCGTCCGTCCGGACATCCAGACGTACTGCCTCGGCCAGGCCGCCTCCGCGGCCGCGGTCCTGCTGGCGGCCGGCACCCCGGGCAAGCGCTACGCGCTGCCCAACTCCCGGGTGCTGATCCACCAGCCGGCCACCGAGGGCACCTACGGCCAGGTCTCCGACCTGGAGATCCAGGCGAACGAGATCCAGCGGGTGCGGCGCCAGATGGAGGTCATCCTGGCCAAGCACACGAACAAGGACCCCGACCAGATCCGGACCGACATCGAGCGGGACAAGATCCTGACCGCCGACGAGGCCAAGGCGTACGGCATCATCGACGAGGTGCTCCCGTACCGGAAGGCCTCGGCTCTGTAGATCCGCCAGGCCGGTGTGTGTCGAGGAGACGACATACACCGGCACTCTGGTTTAGGGTCGTCCTCTGACGTGCTCCCGGCGCCTGTGGGTGTTCCCGCCCACGGCATCGGACGGGTACCGTCAGTGGCAATGCGTGAGGCTCCACTCGGTCGTTCGCGACCGGGGGTCGCACCGTCGCAACACACGTCAGGCGCGGCAACCCGCGCCGGAGGGGACGAGGTCAACGGCCATGGCACGGATCGGTGACGGCGGAGACCTGCTGAAGTGTTCTTTCTGCGGGAAGAGCCAGAAGCAGGTGAAGAAGCTCATTGCCGGCCCCGGGGTCTACATCTGCGATGAGTGCATCGACCTCTGCAATGAGATCATCGAGGAGGAGCTGGCCGAGGCCGGCGACGTCAAGCTCGACGAGCTGCCCAAGCCCGCCGACATCCACGAGTTCCTCGAGCAGTACATCATCGGGCAGAACGATGCCAAGCGGACCCTCGCGGTAGCGGTTTACAACCACTACAAGCGGATCCAGGCGGACGACAAGGCCGGGCCGAAGGACTCCAAGGAGGAGTCGGTCGAGCTCGCCAAGTCGAACATCCTGATGCTCGGCCCCACCGGGTGCGGCAAGACCTACCTCGCGCAGACCCTGGCGAAGCTGCTCAACGTGCCGTTCGCGATCGCGGACGCCACGGCGCTCACCGAGGCCGGGTACGTCGGCGAGGACGTCGAGAACATCCTGCTCAAGCTCATCCAGGCGGCGGACTACGACGTCAAGCGGGCCGAGACCGGGATCATCTACATCGACGAGGTCGACAAGATCGCCCGGAAGAGCGAGAACCCGTCGATCACGCGGGATGTCTCGGGCGAGGGTGTCCAGCAGGCGCTGCTGAAGATCCTCGAGGGCACGACCGCCTCGGTGCCGCCGCAGGGCGGCCGCAAGCACCCGCACCAGGAGTTCATCCAGATCGACACGACGAACGTGCTGTTCATCGTGGCCGGCGCGTTCGCCGGGCTGGAGAAGATCATCAACGAGCGGGTCGGCAAGCGTGGCCTCGGCTTCGGCGCGGAGATCCGCACGAAGTCCGAGATCGAGGAGAGCGACGTCTTCTCGGACACCATGCCGGAGGACCTGATCAAGTTCGGGCTGATCCCGGAGTTCATCGGCCGGCTCCCGGTCGTGGCGACGGTCAACCACCTGGACAAGGAATCGCTGGTCAGCATCCTCACCCAGCCGCGCAACGCCCTGGTGAAGCAGTACAAGAAGCTCTTCGAGATGGACAACGTCGAGCTCGAGTTCACCAAGACCGCGCTCGAAGCGATCGCCGACCAGGCGGTCCTGCGCGGGACCGGTGCCCGCGGGCTCCGCGCCATCATGGAAGAGGTGCTGCAGCCGGTCATGTACGACATCCCGAGCCGCGACGACGTGGCGAAGGTCGTGATCACCGAGCAGACCGTCCGGGAGAACGTGAACCCGACGATCGTCGCCCGGCAGCCGACGCGGCGCACGCGCAGCGAGCGCGGCGAGAAGTCGGCCTGAGGCCGGGCGTCTCCGGGTCAACCCGGTCCGGAGACCCGACAGGAAAGCTGAATGACTGCTGACTCTATGCCGGTCACCGGCGGGGGCACCTCCCCCGCCGGTGGCGTGCAGGCGCCGCCGCCCCCCGAACCGGCGCCGGTGCCCGGCAGCCCGGTCCTCGGGTTCCGTGAGCTGAGCGAACGCGTCATCGCGTCCGTGTTCGACCGGTACCCGTGGCTGAACCGGGTGCTGATGGGCGTGCTGGCCGTGTGTGCCGGCACGTGCGTCGTGGCCGTGGTGGCCCGGCTGTCGCCGTTGCCGCTGATCCCGGTGCCGCTTTTCGTCCTCGCGGGTTACGCGCTCTGGCGGGCCCGTGGGGTCACCGAGCGGCGTCCGCTGGTCAACTGGGTGGTGTTGTTCGCCCTCGCGACCCTGGTCGGCTTCTGGCTGATCTCGGTCGTCGGCCGCTGGGTGGAGTGAACTTCCTCCGTCCGCAGGGTTTGCGCGAGGCCTTCTCCGGGTAGCAAGGTCCCGTGGTGAGTGCCGATAGACCGGTTCGGCACACGGCACTGTTCTACCGCGGTGACACTGAGTACTTGGACGGCGTCGTTCCGTTCCTGCTCGACGGGCTCGGCCGGAGCGAACCCGTGGCCGTCGCCGTCCCGGCACGTAATCTCCCTCTGATCGAGAACGCCCTGGAAGCCCGCGCCGGCGAAGTGCGGCTGGCCGACATGTGCCGTGTGGGCCGCAACCCGGGCGCGATCCTGCCGAACGTCCTGCTCGCCTTCGCCGGTGAGCACGCGGGCCCGGTGCGGATCGTGTCGGAGCCGATGTGGGGTGGCCGCACCGGCGAGGAGTACCCGGCGTGCGTCCTGCACGAGGCGCTCATCAACCACGCTCTCGCGGGGCGTGACCTGGCGGTTCTCTGTCCGTACGACACCGCGTCGCTGCCGCCGGAGGTGCTGGCCGACGCCGAGCGCACCCACCCGGAGGTGTGGGGGCCGGCGGGGCCGTGCGTCAGCTCCCGCTTCGACCCGGACGGTGCCCGCGCGGACTTCACGCGGCCGCTGGACCAGCCCGCGGCCGCGGTCGAGCGGAAGTTCGACATCGGGCAGCTGAGCTCGCTGCGCGGGTTCGCGGAGATCTGGGCCGCGCGCCACGGCCTGCGCCGCCCGAGACGGGACGACTTCACCCTGGCGATCGCGGAGCTGACGACGAACAGCGTCCTCTACGGCGGCGGCTCGGGCGTGCTCCGGCTGTGGGCGCAGGAGCGTCAGGTGGTCGGCGAGGTCACCGACACGGGCACGATCACCGAGCCCCTGGCCGGGCGGATCCCGCCGGCGGCGGCCTCGCTGGGCGGCCGCGGACTGCTGCTGGTCAACCGGCTGGCGGACCTGGTCCGGACGTACTGGGTCCCGGGCCGCACGACGACCCGCGTCCACTTCACCTGCTGACCACGTACCCCAACGGCCGACACGCGTACCTGGCCGGACGACTCGCGTACCTGGGCGGACGACTCGCGTACCTGGCCGGACGACACGGCGCGCGGGCCGGGGCCGGTCGTGTCGTCCATCGGGGTACGCGTGTCGTCCGGCTGAGTACGCGTGTCGGCCGTTGGGGTACGCGTGTCGTCCGGTCCGGTCAGTCCTTGCGGGGGACGTGCTTGCCGAGGAAGCTGATCACGCTCGGCACCACCGTGCGGTTGAACGGGTCGCCGTGCTTGCCGTGGGCCGTGTGGGCGACCGCCGGGTGGGCGGCCTCGATGTAGCGGCGGGCGCCCGTGATGAACGAGTCCTCCGTGCCGCACCAGATGCCGTTGGCCACGCTCTTCGTCTCGTCGATGTGCCGCAGCGGGTCCAGCGCCGTCCAGTCGTTCAGGCCGGTGAAGATGTGCCGCTTGGCCATCTCCTGCCAGGACAGGATCAGTGCCGGGGCCAGCGTCGCGACCGCGGCCGGTGGCTGGCGCCGCTCGACCCGGCGGCGCGTGTACACCAGCGCGCCGAACCCGCCCATCGAGACGCCGGTGCAGGCGAACGGCTGCCCGGTGTCGCCGGCGAAGCCGCGGGCCCGCAGCCACTGCGGGACCTCCTCCAGCAGCATCGCCATCGGGTCGTCGCCCGGGTGCACCTCGTGCCAGTAGTTGTCGCCGCCGTCGACCGCGACGAAGCCGAACGCCGGGACCGCCTTGCGCGCGACGTCGCTGGAGAGCTGCTTGAGCGTGCCGGTCGGGGCCGCGCTGCGGGCGTTGCCGTGCAGGCCGTGCAGCATGAGCGACATCGGCAGCCCCTTCGGCGGGGTCTTCGACGGCAAGATGAACACCAGGTCGACCATCCGGCCGCGGGCCTGGGAGTAGACGCGCTCGACGCGGGTGCTGCCCAGCTGGGTCGTCGGGTTCGACGACGTCACGCCCAGCGTGCGCTGCAGGGCCTGGCTGAACGGCAGCTTGCCGGTCGCGGTGCCGAGGGCGAGCCCGCCCACGGCCAGCCCGGACGCCCCCGCGATCAGCACCGAGCGGCGGCTGAGCCACCGCCGCGCGTCCCGGACGGCCGCCTCACCGGCCGACTGCGGGGTCTCCGAGGCTTCGGCCTCGCCGTGATCCCCGTTTTCCTCGTTCACCTGTCTCCGTCCCCCGCCTGCTGCACCTAGGACGCCGCGCACCCGCTCCGCGTTCCCCTCGCGTCCCTGTCGCCGGGTTAGTCGTTCCCACCCTGCCCGGCGTTTCCGGTTCTCGCTCGCCAGGCCGCCTTCGCTGCCTCGGTCGAGTGTTCCGCCCTCTCCACAGTGTCCCCGAGGCCCACCGCCAGGGTGATCCCCAGGGGTATCAAAATGTGGTCGATGCCCTGCTCACCGGGGCCGAAGTGCCCGGAAGCCTCGAGCGTGACGAACCCGTGGAGCGCGCTCCACAGCTGCGCGGCCGCCTGGTACTTGTCGGCGGGCCGGAACCGGCCGGCCTCGATGGCCCGCTCGGTCGCCCGGACGATGTGCTCGAACGCCTCCAGGCCCTCCTGGGCGGCCTCGCGGCCCTCCTCGGTGGTCAGGTCGGACAGCGTCGCCCGCTTGCCGCCGGGCGCGGACTGGCCGAACGTCACCGCGAACAGCTGGGGCTGCTCGGCGACCGCCTGCCGGTAGGTCCGGGCGAGGCTGAAGATGTCCGCCACCGGGTCGTCGGTCTCGCCGACCCCGGCCAGCCACGCGCTGAGCCTCCGGAACCCGGTGCGCGCCACCTCGTCGACCAGCGCGGTCATGCCCCCGAAGTGCGTGTACACGGCCATCGTGGAGACGCCGACCTCCGCGGCCAGCTTGCGGGCCTGCAGGGCTTCGGGACCGCCCTCGTCGAGCAGCCGGATGGCCGCCTCGACGAGCCGCTCCTTGACGTCGTTCGCACGCGGTTTCGGGCTCATGGTTGCCAGTATCTCATAACCCTGTTATAAATTGCCCTATAACCGAGTTATGGCAGCTTCGGAGGGGTCAGGCATGGGCACCAAGTTCCTCGAAGGCAACTTCGCCCCGGTGAGCCGGGAGCACACGATCACCGAGCTGGCCGTCACCGGGCACATCCCGGACTTCCTCGACGGCCGCTACCTGCGCAACGGGCCCAACCCGCTGTCCGAAGTGGACCCGGCGGCCTACCACTGGTTCATGGGCGACGGCATGGTCCACGGCGTGCGCCTGCGCGACGGCAAGGCCGAGTGGTACCGCAACCGGTGGGTGCGCAACCCGGCCGTCTCGGCGACGCTGGCGGGCGAGGACGCGAGCCGCTTCTGCGGGCTGGACGCGCTCGGCGCCAACACCAACGTCATCGGCCACGCCGGCAAGACCCTCGCGCTGATCGAGGCGGGCGCGCCGATCTACGAGCTGACCGAGGAGCTCGACACCGTCGGCCGCTGCGACTTCGACGGCACGCTGCCCGGCGGCTACACCGCCCACCCCAAGCGCGACCCGCGCACCGGTGAGCTGCACGCCGTGTCGTACTCCTTCGGCATGGGCAACAAGGTCCAGTACTCGGTGATCGACGCGCAGGGCCGCGCGCGCCGCACGGTCGACGTCGAGGTCACCGGGTCGCCGATGATGCACGACTTCTCGCTGACCGAAAAGCACGTCGTGTTCTACGACCTGCCGGTGACGTTCAACGCGGACATGGCGGTCGCCGCGAGCGTGCCGGGCGCGCTGCGGGCGCCGGCGAAGCTCGTCCTTTCGGCCATGGTCGGCAAGGTCCGCGTGCCGGACCCGGTGACGGCGATGATGTCCCGCAAGCTCGGCGCGAACGGCGGCCTGCCGTACCGCTGGAACCCGAGGTACCCGGCGCGGATCGGCGTCATGCCGCGCGAGGGCGGCAACGGTGACGTCCGGTGGTTCGAGGTCGAGCCGTGCTACGTCTTCCACCCGCTCAACGCCTACGACGACGGCGACGCCATCGTGCTCGACGTCGTCCGCCACCCGAAGATGTTCGACACCGAGCTGCACGGCCCGGACGAGGGCGGCCCCACCCTGGACCGGTGGACCGTCGACCTCACCGCGGGCAAGGTCCTGGAGGAGCGGCTCGACGACCGCGGCCAGGAGTTCCCGCGGGTGGACGAGCGGCTCGTCGGCCGGCGCCACCGCTACGGCTACTCGATGTCGGCCGACGGCGGCGCGACCCCCGGCGGCTCCCTGTTCAAGCACGACTTCTCGACGGGTTCGCGCCAGGAGCGCGCGTTCGGCGGGGGACGGCAGCCCGGCGAGTTCGTCTTCGTCCCGTCCCACGCGGACGCGGCGGAGGACGACGGCGTCCTGATGGGCTTCGTGTTCGACCCGGCGTCGCAACGCAGCGACCTCACGCTGCTCGACGCGGGCACGCTGGAGACGGTCGCCGCGATCCACCTGCCCGACCGCGTGCCCAACGGCTTCCACGGCAACTGGGTGGAGTCGGTCTGAGCCGTGTCGACCCTCCGATCACGCGTGTCGGCTCGCCAATCACGCGTGTCGACCGTTTGGACACGGCGTTCGACCCGTGGGCCCGCGGGCGCCCGTGATCGAGGGGACGACACGTGTGATTGAAGGGACGACACGCGTGATTGAAGGGACGACACGATGTCCTGGTCGAGCACCGCTCAGGTGAGCAAGCGGTGGTCACCGGTGTAGAGGTTCATCGAGTCGCCGCGCAGGAAGCCGATCAGCGTCATGCCGTTCTCCTCGGCCAGCTCGACCGCCAGTGACGACGGCGCGGACACCGCGGCCAGCAGCCCGATGCCGGCCATCGCGGCCTTCTGCACCAGTTCGAACGACGCGCGTCCGGACACCAGCAGGCCGAGCCCGGGCGCCGGGATCCGGCCGTCGAGGACGGCCCAGCCGAGCACCTTGTCGACCGCGTTGTGCCGGCCGACGTCCTCGCGGACGACGGCGATCTCACCGTCCGGGGTGAACAGTCCCGCCGCGTGCAAGCCGCCGGTGGAGGCGAACACCTTCTGCCGGGCGCGCAACGCGTCCGGCAGGGCGGACAGGGTCTCGCTCTTCACCGTGAAGGCCGCGTCGGCCGGGGAGAAGCGGGTCTTGAGCTTGACCGCGTCGAGCGCGGCCTTGCCGCAGACCCCGCACGAGGACGTCGTGTAGAAGTTGCGCTCGACCCCCGTGTCCGGCGGCGGCACGCCCGGCGCCAGCGCGATGTCCAGCACGTTGTAGGTGTTGCGGCCCTGATCGTCGACGCCGTCGCAGTAACGGGCGACGGCGATGTCCTCACGGCCGCCGATCACGCCTTCGGACAGCAGGAAGCCGTGGGCCAGCTCGACGTCGTTCCCGGGCGTGCGCATCGTCACCGCCAGCGCCTTGCCGCCGACCCGCAGTTCCAGGGGCTCTTCGGCGGCCAGCGCGTCGGGGCGGCGGCGGTCGCCGGACGCGGAGATCTTCCGCACCGGCCTGCGCACGGTCACCCTGCCCATCGCCCACACCCTTCTCCGCCGGAAAGTTTGACACCCGCATGGTGCAACACCGGGTATTTAGTAATACATTCCCTCCATCATCTTCACTCTAGGAGAGGGATCCGATGGCTCTCGGCTTCCTGGACCGTTCCCGGATCGTGGCACCCCCAGGCTGGACGCGCTGGCTGGTGCCGCCGGCGGCCCTTTCGGTACACCTGTCGATCGGGCAGGCCTACGCGTGGAGCGTGTTCAAGACCCCGCTCGAGAAGACGATGCACCTGAACGGAACGCAGAGCTCGCTGCCGTTCCAGCTCGGCATCGTCATGCTCGGCCTGTCCGCGGCGTTCGGCGGCACGCTCGTCGAGAAGAACGGCCCGCGCTGGGCGATGTTCGTCTCGATGTGCTGCTTCGCCAGCGGGTTCCTCGTCTCCGCCCTCGGTGTCGCGACCGGGCAGTTCTGGCTGGTCGTCGTCGGCTACGGCGGGATCGGCGGCGTGGGGCTCGGCATCGGCTACATCTCGCCGGTGTCCACGCTCATCAAGTGGTTCCCGGACCGCCCGGGCATGGCGACCGGTATCGCGATCATGGGCTTCGGCGGCGGCGCGCTGATCGCGTCGCCGTGGTCGTCGTCGATGCTCGGCACGTCGCCGACCACCGGCACGATCGCGACGGCCTTCCTGATCCACGGCGTCGTCTACGCGGCGTTCATGTCGATGGGCTGGCTGCTCGTGCGCGTCCCGGCCGACGACTGGAAGCCGGCGGGCTGGGAGCCGAAGACCGACCACGGCAAGGCGATGATCAGCACGGCGAACGTCTCGGCCGCCAACGCGATCAAGACGCCGCAGTTCTGGTGCCTGTGGGTCGTGCTGTGCTTCAACGTCACCGCGGGCATCGGCATCCTGGAGAAGGCGTCCCCGATGATCGTGGACTTCTTCAAGAACACGTCCACCCCGGTGGGCACGGCCGCGGCGGCCGGGTTCGTGGCGTTGCTGTCGCTGTGCAACATGCTCGGCCGGTTCGTCTGGTCGTCCACTTCGGACCTGGTCGGCCGCAAGAACATCTACCGCACCTACCTCGGCGTCGGCGCGGCGCTGTACCTGGTGATCGCGCTGACGGACAACTCGTCGAAGCTGGTGTTCATCCTGTGCGCGATGGTGATCCTGTCGTTCTACGGCGGCGGGTTCGCGACGATCCCGGCGTACCTGAAGGACCTCTTCGGCACTTACCAGGTCGGCGCGATCCACGGCCGGCTGCTCACCGCGTGGTCGGTGGCCGGCGTGCTCGGCCCGCTGATCGTCAACCGGATCGCCGACAGCCAGAAGGCGGCGGGCAAGTCCGGGCCGGAGCTCTACCAGCTGTCGTTCTACATCATGATCGGCCTGCTGGTGGTCGGCTTCGTGGCCAACGAGCTGGTGCGGCCGGTGAAGGCGAAGTTCCACGAGCCCGTCACGGCGGGCGCGACGGCGGGGAGTGAGGCGTGATGACGGAACCGGCGACGAAACCCAACCGGGTGCCGCTGATCGTGCTGGCCTGGGCGTGGGTCGTGCTGCCCTTCGCCTACGGCGTGTACCAGCTGTTCCTGAAGCTGGTCCAGCTCTTCGGCTAGCCCGTGTGAGCTGAGTCACCCTTGCAGCGGGAGGTGGCCCGGCGGCGTCGGTAGGGCGTGCACCTACTGGGGAAGATCGCCGTCGCCGGGCTCGCCTTCGCCGTCCTGGGCGGGACCGCTTACGGCTACCAGAACCTCCACGCCCTCGACGAGGTCTCGCGCGACAGCGTCATCGACGCCGACGGCGGCACCGGGCCCGGGGAACAGCCCGCCGACGGCTCGCTTGACATCCTGCTCGTCGGCCGGGACTCCCGCACCGACAAGGAGGGGAAGCCGCTTCCCGCGGACGTCCTGCGCGAGCTGCGGGCCGGCGCCAACGGCGACGACCTCACCGACACCCTCATCGTGCTGCGGATCCCGAACGGCACGCACGACGTGAAAGCGTTCTCCATCCCGCGCGACAGCTACGTCTCCATGCCCGGCGGGAAGGGCAAGATCAACGCCGCGTTCGGGCGGGCTAAGGCGGCCGAAGCGAAGCGGCAGCGCGACTCGGGGGAGACCGACAAGGCGAAGATCGACCAAGCCGCCCTCACCGCCGCGCGGCGCGGGACGCGGCAGGCCGTCGAGGACCTCACCGGCGTCAAGATCGACCACTTCGCCGAGGTCAACCTGCTGAGCTTCGCCGAGATCAGCAAGGCGGTCGGCGGCGTCGACGTCTGCCTCAAGAGCGCCACCAAGGACAAGAACTCCGGCGCGGACTTCCCGGCCGGGCCGCAGCGGATCTCGGGCGCGGACGCGCTGGCCTTCGTCCGGCAGCGCGACGGGCTCCCGGGCACCGACTTCGCCCGCGTCCGGCGGCAGCAGGTGTTCCTCGCCGGCCTGGCCCGGCAGGTGCTGTCGGCGGGGACGCTGGCCGATCCCGGGAAGCTGTCGGACCTCATCGACGCCGTCAAGCGCTCGGTGGTGCTCGACGCCTCGTGGAACCTGCTCGACTTCGTCTCGCAGATGCGCGGGGTCAGCGGCGGCGGGATCCGGTTCGAGACGATCCCCGTCGTCAACCGCGACTACCGGTACGACCAGGACAACCCCCGGGCCACGGCCGTGCAGGTCGACCCGGCCGCGGTCAAGTCCTTCGCGGCGGGGCTGATCGGGTCCGCCGCGCCGAAGGCGCCGCCGGCCGCCCCGGTCACCGTCGACATCTCCAACGCGGGCCCGAAGGAAGGGCTCGCGGCCCGCGTGGCCGGGTTCCTGGGCGAGCACGGGTTCGCCAAGGGCACGACCGGCAACACCGGGGCGCGGCGGACGTCACTGGTCACCTTCGGCGCCGACCTCGCGCAGCGGGGCGCGGAGGTCGCGAAGCTGCTCGGCGGGCTGTCGACGCAGGAGTCCGCGGCGGTGCCGCCCGGCCACATCGAGGTCGTGCTCGGGTCGGTGTACGCCGGCCCCGGGACCACCGGGGGCGGGGGCGCCCCGGCCGCCGGCGACGACCCGATCACCTCCAGCGGAGTCGTCTGCGTGGATTGACCGCGCGGTGGATTGACCGCGCGCTTTTCACCGCATTCCGCGAATTTGCGCGAAGAATTTCCGTAAAGGCGGGCAAAACCGTATTCGCCGACCAGACCACACCGGACCACGAGGGTGACTGGTCTTGACGCTGCCTCCCTGGTGAGGCAGTGTGCGGTGACCGTCGGCGGCAGCCCGCCGGACGGACCGGAAAAGATCACCGGAACGGTGACAGTCCGGAAAGTCAATTTCGAGAAATACGGAAAGTCCGGAACCTATGCGCAACAGCGTTGCCCGCGGAGGGTGGCTCCTTCCGGTGCTCGCTTCCGCCGTTCTTTGTGCCGGGTGCCAGTCGTCGTCCGCTTCGGCGCACTACCCCGACTCGATCGACGCCTGCAAGCTGCCCGCCTCGAACGCGCGCGACCGGCTCGCGCCCGGCACCGTCGAGGTCCCCCCCGATTCGGTCAAGACGGCCGACGCCAAGGTCGTCCCCCAGGACCGCTCCACCGAAGGCAACGAACTCACCAGCTGCAAGCGCCTGTTCGCCCGCGACCTCGGCGGCGGGAAGCCCAACCTGCAGGACTACCGGCTCGTCACGATCGCCGTCGTGCGGTTCACCGACGCCGACGCGGACGAGGGCGCGACCAAGGCCACCCAGCTGATGACCGACGCGCTCGGCGACCACTCGGGCGTCCGCCTCGCCACCGACGTCGGCGACGAGGCCGGGTTCTCCGAGCAGTGGGCCGCCGTCCGCACCGGGAACGTCGTGCTGGGCCTGGCCATCGCCGACGGCGGCACGGAGGCCGCGCTGATCCCGCCGGCGACCCTCGACAACGTCCAGGCCGTGGTCACCGACATGACGAACACCCTGCAGCGCGACTACCAGGGCTGAGCCTGGCCTGGCGTTGCGCCGGCCGCGAAACCCGCTGACAGCCGCGCGCGTCCGAGGCATCCTCCCGGAAGATCGGGGAGGGGGCAGGGGTGGCCGGAACGCGGGGCGGCCTGTGGCGGCACCGGGACTTCCGCCTGCTGTGGGCGGGCGAGACGACCAGCAAGCTGGGCAGCAACGTCACGACGGTCGCGCTGCCCTTGGTGGCCGTGCTCGGCACGCACGCCGGCCCGTTCACCGTGGGCCTGATCGCGGCCGCGTCCTGGGTGCCGTGGCTGGTGCTCGGGCTGCCGGCCGGGGCGTGGGTCGACCGGCTCCCGCGCCGGCCCGTGCTGCTGGGCTGCGACGTCGTCTCGGCGGCGGCGCTCGTCAGCGTCCCGGTCGCCGCCTGGCTCGGCGTCCTGACCGTGGCCCAGCTGGTCCTGGTCGCGGTGCTCACCGGGGCGAGCAGCGTCCTGTTCAGCACCGCCTACCGCGTCTACCTCCCGGTCCTCGTCGCCCCGGCGGACCTGCCGGAGGGGAACGCGAAGCTGCAGGGCAGCGAGGCCGTCGCCCAGCTCGCGGGCCGGAGCCTGGCGGGCGTGCTCGCCCAGTGGGCGGGGGCGGTGGCCGGCCTGGTCGTCGACGCGGTGACGTTCCTGGTCTCCGCGGGGTGCCTGGCGGCGATCTCCGTGCGGGAGCCACCCCGGTCGGCGGCCCGGCGGCGAAGCACCCTGCGCCGGGAAGTCGCCGACGGGCTGCGATGGGTGGCTCACGACCGTTACCTGCGCTCGCTGGCGGTGTTCGGCGCGGTCGCCAATGTCGCATTGACCGGCTACCAGGCGATCCAGGTCGTCTTCTTCGTGCGGGTGGTGGGCGTCGCCCCGGGCGCCGTGGGCGTCCTGGTGGCGGCCCCGGGGGCCGGCGGGGTGCTCGGCGCGGCCGTCGCCGTCCGGCTCGCGCGGCGCTGGGGCAGCGCGCGCAGCCTGCTGGCCTGCCTGCTCACCATGACCCCGCTCGGGTTGCTCATCCCCCTGACCACGCCTGGCCCCGGCCTCGCTCTCGCCGCGGCCGGCGGGGTCGCCGTCGGCGCGGCGGTCGTGGCCGCGAACGTGCTCGCCGCGGGCTTCCGGCAGACCTACCCGCCACCGGGCGTGCGCGGCCGGGTCGTCGCGACGAGCAGCCTGCTGGCGAACGGCTCGAGCGCGGCCGGCGCCCTGCTCGCCGGTGCCCTCGGTTCCCTCGCCGGCCCGCGGGCGGCGGTGTGGGCGGTCATGGCCGTGCTCGTCGCGGCGACGCTCGTCCTCGTCGCCGGCCCGATCCGGACCGGCCGGGACCTCCCCGCCGCCGCGACGCGGCCGGCTCGTCAGGCCTGAGGTTCGAGGCGCACCACGATCGCCTTCGACACCGGCGTGTTCGACTTCTCCGCCACCGAGTCCAGCGGCACCAGCGCGTTGGCCTCCGGGAAGTACGCCGCCGCGCACCCGCGGGCCGTCGGGTAGGCCACCACCCGGAACGACGGTGCGCGGCGGTCGCCGTCACGCCACTCCGAGACCAGGTCGACCATCGCGCCGTCGGTCAGGCCGAGCGCCGCGACGTCGTCCGGGTTCACCAGCACCACCCGGCGGGCGTTCTCGATGCCGCGGTAGCGGTCGGAAAGCCCGTAGATCGTGGTGTTGTACTGGTCGTGGCTGCGCATCGTCTGCAGCAGCAGGCGGCCCTCGGGCACCTGCGGGTACTCCAGCGCGGACACCGTGAAGTTGCCCTTGCCGTTGGCGGTGCCGGTGAACTCGCGGGAGTCGCGCGGCGCGTGCGGCAGCACGAACCCGTCCGGCTCGCGGACGCGGCGGTTGTAGTCCTGGCAGCCCGGCACGACCCGCGAGATGCGGTCCCGGATCAGGTCGTAGTCGGTCTCGAACGTCCGCCACGGCACGGCGTGCCCGGCCCCGAACAGCTTCTCGCCCAGCCGGCAGACGATCGCGACCTCGGACAGCAGGTGCTCGCTCGCCGGCTTGAGGCGCCCACGCGAGGAGTGCACCTGCGACATCGAGTCCTCGACCGTGACGAACTGCTCGCCGCTCGCCTGGACGTCGCGCTCGGTGCGGCCGAGCGTCGGCAGGATCAGCGCGGTGCGGCCGTGCACGACGTGGGAGCGGTTCAGCTTCGTCGAGACGTGCACGGTGAGCGAGCACGACGCGAGAGCCTTCTCGGTCGCCTCCGTGTCCGGCGTCGCCGACGCGAAGTTGCCGCCGACGGCGAAGAAGACCTTGCCGCGGCCGTCGCGCATCGCCCGGATCGCGTCGACGGTGTCGAAGCCGTGCTCGCGCGGGACCTCGATGCCGAACTCGCCGGCGAGGGAGTCCATGAAGGACTGCGGCATCTTCTCCCAGATGCCCATGGTCCGGTCGCCCTGGACGTTCGAGTGCCCGCGCACCGGGCACAGGCCCGCGCCCGGCTTGCCGATCATCCCGCGCATCAGCGCCAGGTTCGCGATCTCCGAAATCGTCGGCACGGCGTGCTTGTGCTGCGTCAGGCCCATCGCCCAGCAGTAGATCGTGCGCTCGGAGGAGGCGATCATCCGCGCGACGCGCTCGATCTGCTCGCGCGGCAGCCCGGTGGCGCGCTCGACCTCGGGCCAGTCGATCTCCCGCAGGTGCTTGGCGTAGTCGTCGAAGCCCTCGGTGACCCGCTCGACGAAGTCGCGGTCGACGATCGCACCCGGCGCTTCCTCGTCCCAGGTCAGCAGCAGGTGCCCGACGGCCTGGAACAGCGCGAGGTCGCCGCCGAGGCGGATCTGGGCGAACTCGTCGGCCAGCGGCGTGCCCTTGCCGACGACGCCGCGGACGTTCTGCGGGTTCTTGAACCGCATCAGCCCGGCCTCGGGCAGCGGGTTCACGGCGATGATCTGCGCGCCGTTGCCCTTGGCCTCTTCGAGCGCCGAGAGCATCCGCGGGTGGTTGGTGCCCGGGTTCTGCCCGACGACGACGATCAGGTCGGCCTTGTGGATGTCCGCGAGGCTCACGGAACCCTTGCCGATGCCGGTGGTCGCCGCCAGCGCCGCGCCGGAGGACTCGTGGCACATGTTGGAGCAGTCCGGCAGGTTGTTGGTGCCGAACGAACGTACGAGCAGCTGGTAGAGGAACGCGGCCTCGTTGCTGGTGCGGCCCGAGGTGTAGAAGATCGCCTCGTTGGGGTCGGTGAGGGCCTTCAGCTCGCCGGCGACGAGCTCGAAGGCGTCGTCCCAGGAGATCGGTTCGTAGTGCGTCGCGCCTTCGCGCAGCACGAACGGCTCGGTGACGCGGCCCTGCTGGCCGAGCCAGTAGTCGGTCTTGCCCCGGAGGTCGTCGATCGGGTGCTTCGCGAAGAACTCGCGGTCCACGCGACGTTTGGTGGCTTCCTCGGCGACCGCTTTGGCGCCGTTCTCGCAGAACTCGGCCAGCTTGCGCTTCTCGCCGTCGACCTCGCGGGGCTCCGGCCACGCGCAGCCCGGGCAGTCGAAGCCCTCACGCTGGTTCAGCAGCCGCAGCGCCTTGACGGTCCGGCCGGTGCCCATCTGCTCGACGCTGCGCGCGAGCGACACGGCGACGCCGGGTATCCCGGCCGCCCACCCCTTCGGCTTGCCCACCTCGAGGCGGGTCTCGTCCACGTCCTGCGCCGGCGCTTCACGGGTCATGTGTCCATCGTGCGCTTCGATGATCGCGGGCGCGAACAGGGGTCAGGCTTCGGCGGCGCGCAGGCCCCGGTCGGCGACGGTCACGGCGAGCAGGAGGACGCTGATCACGATCAGCGCGACAGCGAGCCGGTGGAGGCCGGCCGAGTCGGCGTGCGGTCCGTAGCAGAGCGCGATCAGCGTCGACGCCACGATCGCGCCCAGGTACTGGGCCGTGCGGAACAAGCCGCTCGCCGTGCCCATCTGCTCGGCGGGCGCTTCGCGGTACAACGTCGTCTGGTTCGCGACGCTCGTCAAACCCTGCGCCAGCCCGAACAACGCGGCCAGCGCCAGCAGCGCGCCGACCCACGTGCCGTCGTGGACGAGCAGCAGCAGCGCCGAACCGCCGATCAGCGCCACCGCGACCGTGAGCAGCCGCGCGCGGATCCCGGAGCCGCGCCCGGAGAACGCCGCCGCGCAGACCGCCGTGCCCGACATCGGCAGCAGCATCAGCCCGGCGGCCTCCTCGGACAGTTGCCGCGCGGTCTCCAGCCACTGGACGTAGCCGAACATGATCGCGTAGATGGCCATGAAGCTCAGGGCCTGCCGCAGGTAGGTCCGCAGGATCGCGCCGTTGGCCGCGAGCATCCGCAGGTCGAGGAACGGGTCGTCGCGACGCAGCTCGACCAGCCCGAACGCGACGCCGAACGCCGCGACGACGGCGAGCAGCCAGGGCTCGGTGCCCGGATCCATCAGGAAGAACAGGAGCGCGAGCAGGGTCGCCGAGAACAGCGCGATGCCCAGGACGTCGATCCGCTTCGCGGTGCGCTCGCCGCGGTCGTCCTTCGGGACCCACAGCAACGCCAGCACCAACGACAGCCCGGCGAGCGGGATGTTCACCGCGAAGATCGCCGGCCAGCCGAAGAGGCCGATCAGCAGCCCGCCCAGCGTCGGGCCGATCACCATCACCGTCTGCGCGGACATCGACAACACCGACAGCACGCGCGCGGGCACGCCCTGGCCGCTCGCCTCCGCGTGGTGGCGCAGCACGGCCATCGCGGCCGGGAAGCCGGCGCACGTACCCAGGCCGAGCACGACCCGGACGCCGGTCAGCCAGCCGACGGAGATCGGGATCATCCCGGCGATCCCGGCGATGATCACCAGCGCCGCGCCGCCGAGCAGGACCCGTCGGGCGCCGTACCGGTCGACGAGCAGGCCGACCACCGGCTGTCCGACCGCGGTGGCCAGGTAGAGCGCCGAGATCAGCCAGGCGGTCTGGCCGGGGCCGGCGCCGAAGCTCTGGCCGATCGGCACGAGCGCGACCGCGATGAGGGTGGAGTTGATCGGGTTGAGCACGGCGCCGGCAACCAGCGGGGTGACCAGGCGGGTGCCGAACTTCGCGGGGGCGGTGACGGTGCTCGTGAGGACTCCTTCAGTGTTCGGCGACGCGCTGCAGCAGCGGCAAAGCGCGGGTGACGGCCTCGAGCTCGCCGGGGGACAGGGCGTCCACCAGCGCCTGGGCCAGCCATTCCTCGCGGTGCTGCAGGATGCCGCGCACGGTGTCGCTGCCGGATTCGGAGAGGCTGATCACCACGCGGCGACGGTCGGCCGGGTCGGGGGTGCGGGCGAGGTAGCCGAGCTCGTCGAGGACGCCGAGGGTGGCGGCCATCGATTGCTGCCGCACGTGCTCGGCGGCGGCCAGTTCACCCTGCGTCGCGGGACCTTCGCGGTGCAGCCGGTTGAGCACCGCGGACTGCGACGGCGTCAGGATCCCGGCGTTGTCGACGTGCCGCAGCCGCCGGTGCAGCTGCGCGACGACGCCGCGGAGCCAGCCGGCGGTCTCGGCCACGTGTGCGGGTACTTCGCCCATGCACACAG
The DNA here is from genome assembly GCF_902497555.1 of Amycolatopsis camponoti. NCBI lineage: Bacteria > Bacillati > Actinomycetota > Actinomycetes > Pseudonocardiales > Pseudonocardiaceae > Amycolatopsis > Amycolatopsis camponoti. The sequence continues at coordinate 1,413,920 of NZ_CABVGP010000002.1, forward strand.
TCTAACTGTACAGTCCAGACTGTGCAGTGGGATGTGACGCACTCCCGGCCGGGAGCGCGCGTGGGTCAGTGGCAGCCGTCGAGGGTCGGCACCGGGTACTTCGGGTCGTAGTAGCCGGGCGCGTCCTGGTCGTCGCCGGTCGACGGACCCGTCTGCGGGTTCGCGTAGCCCGGCGCCAGGAACCCCTCCCGGGCGGCGGCGCAGCCGACCGACGAGGTGGCGCTCTGCCCGCCGTCGAGCCACAGCCCCTGGCTGGTCTTGGCGACGCGGGAGCCCGTGGCGACGACGTAGGTCTCGTCCACGCGCAGGAAGCTGACGATCTCGTTCGGGCTGGTCAGCGACTCGGGGTGGACGTTGTCGAAGGCGTACGCGACGACGTACTTCGCGTCCACGGCCAGCTCACCGGGCTTCTCGCCGGCGTGCGCGGTGAGCGTGCCGAACGTGCGGGGACCCGCGTCGAGCAAGTGGTAGCCGTCGGCGATCTCGGTCAGATAGGAGTCGAAGCCGGCCTTGTCCTTCGCCGGCTTCTCGGCGAGCCGCGGCGTCAGCTGCTCGCGCTGGTCCGGGGCGAAGAGCGCGAGGTAGGCCTTCGGGTCGTGCGCGAGCAGCACGGCGGAGTCGAGGTGGGCGGCGAAGATGGCCTTCCGGGCCTGCGCGTAGGCGTCCGCGACCGCGTCGGCCTTGAAGGCGCCGACCGGGGCCGCGGCGGGCGAGGTGATGCCGTCCAGACCCTTCGGCCAGGTGTCGGCGGGGGTGTTCGCGTAGGGCCGGGCGAGGTCGACCCGGGCGTACTGCGCCACCTGCGTCGGGTTCGGCGCGGCGGCCGGGGCCGGGGTCCGGCGGCCGGCCAGCACGATGCCCGCGGTGGTCACGCCGAGGATCAGCACGAGCACGCCGAGTATCCACCAGCGGCGGTGCGGTTTGCGGACGCCGCGTTTGCGCTGCTTGCGGAGCCGCTTGCGATCCTTCTTGGCGCCGAGCCAGGCGTCGGTCTGCGCGTGCTTGCGCCACTCCGGGTCCATCAGGTCCGGGTGGGAATCGAGCAGGTTGTCGTCGTCCACGTTGCTTTCCCCCAAGGTCGATGCCTGATCATCGACAGCGGGGGACGAGCGTTACGAGCCGAAGAACAGGAGCGGGTCCTCGTTGACGCCGACGCCCTGGATCTGGTGCACGATGATGGCCGCCGCGACCAGCACGACCACCAGCAACAGCGCCAGCAGGCCCGGCCAGCGGCTCTGCCCCGGCTGCGCGACCGCGCCCGTGCGGCGCTCCCGCTTGCGGCGCTTCTTGAGCTCCTTCTTGGCGCCCAGCCAGGCGTCCCGCTCGGCGTACTTCTGCCAATCCGGGTTCATCAGGTCGGGGTGCGTCTCCAGGCGCCGGTCGTCCGGATCCTGCGGCTGCTGAGGCTGTGCCATCGGAGAGTGCCTTCCCCCTGGGTGACCCGCCGTGACGGGTTCGTAGACTTGTCCATTGTGACCGAGAACGCTCCGCAGCAGACCACCGACCTTCCGGGTGCCTGGGACCCGGCCGCCGAAGAAGCACCGATGTACGACCGCTGGGTAGCGGCCGGGTACTTCACGGCCGACGCCTCGTCGGAGAAGCCGCCGTTCTCGATCGTACTGCCGCCGCCCAACGTGACCGGTTCCCTGCACATGGGGCACGCCCTCAACCACACCCTGATGGACGCGATGAGCCGTCGCCGTCGCATGCAGGGGTACGAGGTGCTGTGGCTGCCGGGCATGGACCACGCGGGCATCGCGACGCAGAACGTCGTCGAGCGCCAGCTGGCCGGCGAGGGCCTTTCGCGCCACGACCTGGGCCGCGAGAAGTTCGTCGAGCGCGTCTGGGAGTGGAAGGCCGAGTACGGCGGCAAGATCCTCGGCCAGATGAAGCGCCTCGGCGACGGCGTCGACTGGTCGCGCGAGCGATTCACCATGGACGAGAACCTGTCGAAGGCCGTCCAGACGGTGTTCAAGAACTTCTTCGACGAGGGCCTGATCTACCGCGCCGAGCGGATCATCAACTGGTGCCCGCGCTGCCAGACCGCGCTGTCGGACATCGAGGTCGACCACAACGACGACGACGGCGAGCTCGTGTCGATCCGCTACGGCGACGGCGCGAACGCGATCGTGGTGGCCACCACCCGCGCCGAGACGATGCTGGGCGACACCGCGGTCGCCGTCCACCCGGACGACGAGCGGTACGCGCACCTGGTCGGCACCGAGGTCGAGCTGCCGCTGACCGGCCGCCGCATCCCGATCGTCGCCGACAAGCACGTCGACCCGGAGTTCGGCACCGGCGCGGTCAAGGTGACCCCGGCGCACGACCCGAACGACTTCGAGATCGGCCGCCGGCACGACCTGCCGATGCTGACGATCATGAACGAGCGCGCCGAGATCACGGTGAAGGGTCCCTTCGAGGGCCTCGACCGCTTCGAGGCCCGGCCCGCGGTGGTCGCGGCGCTGCGCGAGCTCGGCCGGATCGTGGCCGAGAAGCGCCCGTACGTCCACGCGGTCGGGCACTGCTCCCGCTGCGACACGGTCGTCGAGCCGCGGCTGTCGCTGCAGTGGTGGGTCAAGGTCGAAGAGCTGGCCCGCCTGGCCGGCGACGCGGTCCGCGACGGCCGCACCAAGATCCACCCGCCCGAGCTGGGCAAGCGGTACTTCGACTGGGTCGACAACATGCACGACTGGACGATCTCGCGCCAGCTGTGGTGGGGCCACCGGATCCCGGTGTTCTACGGCCCGGACGGCGAAGTCGTGTGCGTCGGCCCGGACGAGCAGCCCCCGACGGGTGAGGGCTGGACGCAGGACCCGGACGTGCTCGACACGTGGTTCTCGTCGGGCCTGTGGCCGATGTCGACGCTCGGGTGGCCTTCGTCTTCGGAAGATCTGGCGAAGTTCTATCCGACCAGTGTGCTGTCGACCGGCTACGACATCCTGTTCTTCTGGGTCGTCCGGATGATGATGTTCGGCGTGCACCAGATGGACGGGGTGCAGCCGTTCGACCACGTGTACCTGCACGGGCTGATCCGCGACGCGCAGGGCAAGAAGATGTCCAAGTCGCGGGGCAACGTGATCGACCCGCTGGAGTGGATGGACGCGTACGGCGCGGACGCCACCCGGTTCACCCTGGCCCGCGGCGCGAACCCGGGCGCGGACATGGCCCTGGCCGACGAGTGGGCGGCGGGCTCCCGCAACTTCTGCACGAAGCTGTGGAACGCGACGAAGTTCGCGATGATGAACGGCGCTTCGGTCGCCGCGCCATTGCCTTCGTCGTCTGAGCTGACCGAGTCCGACCGCTGGATCCTGGGCCGCCTGAGCGCGCTGGTGTCCGAAGTGGACGGCCTGTTCGAGGACTTCCAGTTCGCGAAGGTCGCGGGCGCGCTCTACCAGTTCACGTGGAACGAGCTGTGCGACTGGTACCTGGAGCTGGCGAAGGTCCAGCTGTACCAAGGAGATGACGCTCGGGTTTCGTCGACTCGCGCTGTCCTCGGGCACGTGCTGGACACGGTGCTGCGGCTGCTGCACCCGTTCATCCCGTTCATCACGGAGAAGCTCTGGACGGCACTGACCGGCGGTGAGTCGCTGGTGATCGCTGCTTGGCCCGCTCCCTTCGAGGGCTATGCGGACTCTTCGGCGGACGCGCGGATCGCGGACGTCCAGAAGCTGGTGACGGAGATCCGCCGCTTCCGGGCGGACCAGGGGTTGAAGCCGGGCCAGAAGGTGGCGTCGCGCCTGGCGGGCTACACCGGCGGCCACGAAGAGGCGATCCGCTCGCTGGTCCGGCTGACGGCACCGTCGGACGAGTTCGCGGCGAGCGCGTCCCTCGAGGTGGCCCTGGCGGACGGCGTGGTGACGGTGGAGCTGGACCTGTCGGGCACGGTCGACGTGGCGGCCGAGCGCAAGCGCCTGGAGAAGGACCTGGCGGCGGCTCGGAAGGAGCTGACGCAGACGGAGGCGAAGCTGGGCAACGAGGCGTTCATCGCGAAGGCCCCGGAGCAGGTGGTCGACAAGATCAAGGTGCGCAAGGAGACGGCGGCGTCGGACATCGACCGCATCACGTCCCGGCTGGCAGCCCTGCCGGCTTCCTGAGGTCGACTTCGAGGCCCGGTGCTCCTTCGGGAGTGCCGGGCTTTGTCGTACTCGTGCCTGGGCACTGAATTGATTCGAATCTTCAGTCTCCAGTGGAATCACGTCTTTCCTGTCGGACATACTGGCGCTCCGGTCAACGATCGCGATCATCGGCCACGGCGAGCGCGGTACACCGGAACCGTCGTATGCATCGAATAGGAGAGTCGAGAATGTCCAGCAAGACCGTCATGCCGACAGCGGCGTTGCGTTCGCCGTTGCCCACCGCAGGCTCCGTAGGGTGGCTGTACCTGACCGTGTTCGCAAGCATTGGTGTACTGGCATGGGTCATCCAGTTTGAGGGAGTCGCGTTTCTCATCGCGTTGCCGGCCGCCAGTGGCGTGGCGACCGTCGCGGTGTCACTGGTGAACTGCTTGCTGGGAAAAGACTACGGTGCTTGTGTGTCCGCGTCGTCTCCGCGGCCCGGTGACGTTCGGCCGCGGCGGTGATGACGTCACGACCGGGGCGTCCGGAGTCGAATCTCGATCTCGGGTCGGGACCTGAAGCTCAGTTCGGATTCGCACTCCGGCAATTGCGGGAGAGTGTGGGGTCGCCGCCGTACCGTAAAATGGCGACTCGGCCTGATGTGTACTTTTCCGCGTCCGTTCTGTCACGAACGGCCAACGGTGAGAAGATCCCGAAGTGGGCTCATGTGGAGGCGTACGTGATCGCCTGCGAAGGCGTGGACTGCAAGAGCGCGCTCAAGTATTGGCACCTTCAGTGGCGGCGTTATCGGGCCGAGGCGAAGGCGGAGAACCGTGCTCGCGGGATGCGGGTGGGCACCACGGTCGCGGTCTTGATGACCGAATGGCTGCGCAGGATCCTGGCAACGGTCTTGACGATCGGCGTCTGCACGGCAACGGCTTTCCTCGTTGCCGGGGGTGGGGCGCCGCCCGTCCCGCAACCCGGGCTGGCGGCAGGGTGTGAGTCGGTGGAAAAGGAGTTGGTCGCGGTGCAAGTGCAGCCCGGTCGACAGGACGGCTCGCCCCACGATGATCGATCTCAACGAAGGCAGCGTCAAGCGGAGATCCTGAAGCAGGTGGGTTGCGTCGTCGACTTCGATGAGCGCACATCGTCACCCGGCTTGGTCACCGCAGGTTCCCGCGTCAGTCGCCGGAGTTCTTAGCGACGCCGGCTTCGATCTTCCGTGCCGCTTCGATCAGGGCCACCAGCTCGGGAGTCAGCCGCCGGTCCGAAGGCGTCGCCAGATACGTCTGCATCCGCGGCGTCGGCTCCACCAAAGGCCGGAAAACCACCCCCGGGATCGGCAGCAGATTGGCGTGCGCCCGGTAGAACACCGTCCAGTGTGGACGCCCGAATCCCAGCGTCCCCAGTGTGTCCTGCGCCGTCGTGAACTCCGTTCCCAGCACCGGCTCGAACCCCGCCGCGCGGCAGCACGACACCACCAGGTCGTACAACGGCTGGTTCCGCGCCCGCGAACTGAGCCGCACCGGCAACGAAGCCAGCGAAGCAAAAGAGACCTCCGAAACGGAAGCCAACGGATGAGACGCGGGCAACGCCACCATCACCTCGTCCATCCACAAAGGAGTGAAGTCGAGACCCGAAGACGGCCACGAACCCCGCACGATGGTCGCGTCCAGGGATCCGTCGCGGACTCGCTGCAGCCGCTCGGCCGTCGGGGCGTGGACCAGTTCCAACGACGCCGACGGCGCCAGACGGGCGAAGGCGCCCAGCAGGACGTCCAGCCGATCACCCAGGCCTTCGCTCGTGCCCAGCCGCAGGAGGGTCCTCGAAGCGCGGAACTCCGACACCGCGTCCGAAGCCCGGTCGGCCGCCGCCAGTACCGCACGTGCGTGTGGCAGGAACCGCTGTCCCGCCTCCGTCAACACCACCGAACGCGTCGACCGCGCGAACAGCGTCACGCCCAATGACCGCTCCAGCCGCCGCACCTGCTGGCTCACCGCCGGCTGGACGATGTGCAGCCGCTCCGCCGCGCGGCCGAAGTGCAGCTCCTCCGCGACCGTCACGAAGTACCTCAGCTGGCGAAGTTCCACGTCGGACCCCATTCATCAGCGTTCGTGATGAGTGTAGGAGCGGACTGCCCATCGAAAAACGCCGACCGCGTGGCCAGGCTCGAGCCATGCCTTACGCCACCGTCAACCACACCCGGCTGCACTACGAAGACGCCGGCGCCGGCCCGGCCCTGCTGTTCCTGCACGGCTGGGGGACCAGCGGCCGCGTCTGGCAGTCGTGCCTGCCCGATCTCGTGCGCGACCACCGCGTCGTCACCCTCGACTGGCGCGGGTGCGGCCGCTCGGACCACCCCGCCGAGGGCAACACCATCGCCGGGATCGTCGCGGACGTCGCCGCGGTGATCGAGACGCTCGGGATCCACCCCACCGTCGTCGGGTCCAGCATCGGCGGGATCTTCGCCACCGAACTCGCGCTCGCCCGGCCCGAGCTGGTCGAGCACGTCGTCGCCGTCGACAGCCCCGGCTACTGGCCGAGCACCGGCATGCTCGACAAGGTGCACGACCTGCGCGAACGCCTCGTCGACGACCGCGCCGGCACCTTCGAGGACTGGGTGCCCAACTGGGTCGCGGGCGCCGCGCCCGGGCTCGTCGCGTGGACGATCCGCCAGCTGCTCGACTCCGGCGTCCACATCGACGAGCTCTTCACCGAGTGCACCACCTACGACCCGCGGCCGCGCCTCGGCGACCTGAAGGTCCCGATCACCTACCTGCACGGGGAGCTGGACGCCGAGATCCCCCTCGAAGTCCCGCGCACCTGCGCCGCCGAGACGCCCGGCGCCCGCGTCCACGTCCTCGCCGGCTGCGGGCACCTCCCGCACCAGGAAAACCCGCGCGCGTTCACCGCCGCCCTCCGCGAGATCGCCTGAAGGAGCCGACGCATGCCCGAAGTGACGCTCGGAACCACCACCGTCCACTACGACCGGACCGGTGACGGCCCCGCGCTGCTCCTGCTGCACGGCACCGCCGCCTCCCGCGAGCAGTGGGCACCCCTGACGGCGCGAGCGCGGGGCTTCACCGTCCTCGCCCCCGACTTCCCCGGCTCCGGGCTGACCGCCGACGACGGCGGACCGATCGAGATCGAGGACCTCGCCGCCCAGGTCGAAGCCGTCCTGGACCACGCGGACGTCGCGAAAGCCCAGGTCGTCGGGCACTCGCTCGGCGCCGTCGTGGCGGCGCACCTGGCCGGCACCCGCCCGGACCGCGTCCGGAAAGCGGTCCTGCACGCCGCCTGGCCCGTCACGGACACCAGGCAGGACGCCGAATTCCGCCTCTGGCTGGACCTGCTGGAAACCGGGACCTTCGCCCGGATGCTCCCGCTGATGGCGTTCGGCCCGCGCTACTGGGAGCAGGCCACCGCCGAGAGCAACGAGCAACTCGTCAAGACGCTCGAGACGATGATCGAGCCGGGTACGGACCGGCAGATCGAAGCCGACCGCGGCGTCGACCTGCGGCCCGTCCTCGGGAGGATCACCGCGCCCGTCCTGGTTCTCGGCAGCGCGCACGACCGGCTGGTCACCGCGGACCAGCAGCGTGCGCTGGTCGCCGCGATCCGGCACGCGCGCGCCGCCGAGATCGACGCGGGGCACGGAGCCCCGGCCGAGCTGCCGGACGAGTTCGCCCGGATCGTGCTGGCGTTCGTCACCGCAGGGACTTGAGCACCACCGCGGCCACGCCCGCCATCCCGGTCTTCAGCGGGTGGTAGGCGGCCGCTTCGAAGATGTTCTGGTTCTTGCCGTTGATCCACGCCGACCCGCCGCGCGCGCACGCGTCGTGGCCGCGGGACGGCCCGAAGGTGTCCACGAACTCCGCGTCACCGTTCGAAGCCGCGTCTTCCAGCGCCCGGTTCAGGTCGGCCTCGACGCTGTTCAGCCACGCGTAGTCGCCGTCGGCGAACGGCAGCACGTCCGGGCAGTAGCCCTTCTCCGGCGCGATCCGCGGGTAGCCGACCACGAGCACCCGCGCCCGCGGGGACCGCTCGTGGATCGCGGCGAGCACCGCCTCGACCCGGGGGCCGATGTTGCCGATCGCCGGCGTGACCGAGCCGTCGAAGTGCTCTTCGCAGGGGCTGCCCGTCGGGTCGCTCGCCCGCAGGCCCGGGCAGGTCGAGATCAGGCTGCCGAACACGTCGTAGTCGTTGCCGCCGATGCCGAGCGTGACCAGGTCGGTATCGATCCGCAACGCGCCCAGCTGCGGCGGGTTGGTGCCGTTGAACGGCACGCCCTGCGGCCGCGTCATGTTCGTCGTGTCCGCGCCGGCGCAGCTGACGTCGGTGAACCGCCCGGCGTGCAGGGCCGCGGCCAGCACCGAGGGGTAGTTCGCGGTGGACCGCCCGCAGCCCAGCGGGTCGAGCCGCTGGACCGGGATGAACGGCCCGGAGGTGTAGGAGTCGCCGAGGGCGACGTAGCTGCCGATGCTCGCCGCGGTGGCGGCGGTGGCCGACGCCGGCAGCAGGATGGCTGCCGAGACGACGGCGGTGAGCAGCCGGGGGATGCGCATGAAGACCTCGTTCTCGCTGGCGGAAACGCTCCTTCCACATCTAGCGAGCCCCGGACGGCGAGGGGACGGACTTCACCCGCCAGTCGGGTCACCGTCGCCGTGCTCACGGTAAGTGATCAACGTGCGCCAGAACAGCAACGGCCGGACGGTGCTCCCGGGCAGCAGCCGAGCCGCCTCCCGGCGCACCTCGGCCAGGGTCGGGTAGTCGTCGACGACCGGGGCCCGCGGGCCGTCCTCGCCGCCGCCGTTCAGCCGCTCGCCGGCGTAGACGACCAGCCGCGCGAGCGCGTTGACCGGGAAGGCCGCGATCGCCCGCGCCCAGTCCGCGGGGGTGCTCGGTTTCGCCAGGCCGAGCACCACGAGCACGCCGCCCGGCACCAGCGCGCGGCGCAGCTTGGCGACCGTTGCGAACGGCATGTGGTGCAGGGACGCGATGCACGAGATGAAGTCGTAGTGCTCGTCGGGCAGGGCGTCGGTGGTGATGTCGGCCTGCCGGTAGACGATCTTGCCCGGCCCCGGCGACCCCAGGCCCGCCGCCGCCTCGACCATCGCGGCCGAGACGTCCACCGCCTCCACCGCCATGCCGGTCGCGGCCAGCCGCCGCGCGAACCGGCCGGTGCCGCACCCGACGTCCAGCGCGAGCCCCGGCCCGGGCGGCAGCTGGTCCAGCAGCAGCGGGTGGTAGTGGTCGTTGTGGTTGAACGGCATGCGTCGAGAGTGCCACCGATCGCGCACGTAGACTCGGAAGGCAAGCACGAAAACCCCAGGCCGGAGGAGAGTCAGTGCCGCAGGATGAGACAGGTCGCAGGCCGGACCTGTCCGATCTCGACAGCTTCGCGGGCGTCGACGAGCTGGGTGCCGAAGGGTACGAGGACTCGGACGACCACGACCCCGAGCTGGACGCCCGTGACACCGCGTTCGAAGCCGGTGGCGGCTCGCGCGGCGGGATCGGCGGTGTCGGCCAGCTGGGCGACAACCTCGCCACCGGGCCGGTGCCCGACCTGAGCGTGCCCGAGGACACCGAGCTCCACGAGCTCGACGACCAGGGCGAACCCGAGGTCCACGGCAGCCCGGACGGCCCCGAGGCCCGCCGTGAGCTGATGGCCGTCGAGGCCGAGCTGAACCAGCGCTGGCCGGAGACGAAGATCGAGCCGTCACTCACCCGGATCTCCGCGCTGACGCAGCTGCTGGGCGAGCCGAACCACGGCTACCCGGTGCTGCACGTCGCCGGCACCAACGGCAAGGGCTCCACGGCCCGGATGATCGACGCGCTGCTGACCCGGATGGGCCTGCGCGTCGGCCGCTACACCAGCCCCCACCTGCAGCTGGTCACCGAGCGGATCGCGCTCGACGGCCGGCCGATCTCGGCCGCCCGCTACGCCGAGCTGTGGCACGACATCGCGCCGTACGTGTCCATGGTGGACGGTGCGAGCGCGGACGGCGTCGAGATGAGCAAGTTCGAGATCCTCACCGGGATGGCGTTCGCCGCCTTCGCCGACGCGCCGGTGGAGGCCGCGGTCATCGAGGCCGGCCTGGGTGGTGCGTGGGACGCCACGAACGTCGCCGACGCCTATGTCGCCGTCATCACGCCGATCGGCGTCGACCACGTCGAATACCTGGGGCCCGACGCGGTGAGCGCGGCGCGCGAGAAGGCCGGGATCATCAAGCCCGGCTCGGTCGCGGTCATCGCCGAGCAGGACCCCGAGGTGCAGAAGGTGCTGCTGGAACGCGCCGTCGAGGTCGACGCGGCGGTCGCCCGCGCGGGCAGCGAGTTCGGCGTGCTGGAGCGCGAGGTCGCCGTGGGCGGGCAGCTGCTGAAGCTGCAGGGCCTCGGCGGGGTCTACGACGACATCTTCCTGCCGCTGCACGGCGCCCACCAGGCCGCGAACGCCGCGCTCGCGCTGGCCGCGGTCGAGGCGTTCTTCGGCGCGGGCAAGGACAAGCAGCTGGTCGTCGAGGCCGTCCGCGAGGCGTTCGCCGAGGTCGAGACCCCGGGACGGCTGGAGCGCGTCCGCGCGGCCCCCGCGGTGATGATCGACGCGGCCCACAACCCGCACGGCGCCCGCGCGCTCGCGGCGACCGTGGCCGAGGAGTTCGCCTTCCGCCGCCTGGTCGCGGTGGTCGGCGTGATGGCCGAGAAGGACGCCCAGGGCATCCTCGACGCGCTGGAGCCGGTGGTGTCCGACATCGTCGTGACGCGCAACTCGTCGCCGCGCGCGATGCCGCTGGAGGAGCTGAACCAGCTGGCCATCTCGGTGTTCGGCGAGGACCGGGTGGTCGCCGAGACCGACCTGGAGACGGCGATCGAGACGGCGATCGCGCTGGTGGAGACCAGCGACGACCCCGAAGAGCCGCTCGCGGGCGGCGGCGTGCTCGTCACCGGCTCGGTGGTCACCGTCGGCGAGACGCGCACGCTGTTCGGGAAGGAGCCGGCGTGACGGAGCCGACGGAGAAGCCCAAGCCCAAGGACCCCATGAAGGGCTTCCGCGGCGTGATGTCGGGAACGCTGATCATGGAGGCGATCACGGTCGCCCTGGCCCTGCCGGTGGTGAACAGGCTCGGCGGCGGGATCAGCACCGGCACCGGCTGGACCGTGCTCGCGATCGCGCTGGTGCTGGTCGTGCTGTGCGGGTTCGTGAAGAAGCCGTGGACGGTGCCGGTCATCCTCGGCGTACAGGTGGTGCTGATCGCGCTCGTGTTCTGGCTGCCCGCGATCGCCGTGCTGGGCGTGGTGTTCCTGGCGATCTGGCTGTGGCTGCTGTGGCTGCGCAAGGACGTCGCCCGCCGCATGGCGGCCGGCACCCTCGCGAGCCAGCAGCAGCCCCAGCCCTGACCTACCGCAGCACGACGACCCGCAGCGCGGGTGAGCGCAGGATGTCGGCTTCGCAGAAGCGTTCCTTCACCCATTCACCCCGGCTGTAGAGCTTCGTCTGGTCGCTGAAGTACGGCGACTTCGGGTTGGCCGACTGCGAGTACGTCAGCACCGTCGAGGAGTCCGGGCACGCGCGGCCGCGGAACCCGACCACCTGGATGTAGCTGGAGCCGTGCGCGACCTCGACGTTGCCGCGCGCCGGGTCCCACACCGGCGTCATCACGTTGAGCACGCCCAGGAAGCCCTGGCCACCGTGGATCGGGATGCGCTCGCCGTTGCGCGTGACCGCCTGGCCGTCCCTGAGGCGGGCGTCCGGCGCGAGTCCCGCCGTGCGCAGCTCCACCAGCGCGTCCCCGAACGCCTTCCGGACGTCCGCGTTGGCGGCGTTGAGCGTGTTCGGCGTGGTCAGCGGCGCCTTCGGGTCGAACGGCACCGAGAAGCGGTCCACCGAGCCGAGCCGCGCGGCGAACCGCTGGAACAGCAGCGAACCCCGCGTGTCGAGCGTGTACGTGTGGTCCCAGTTCGCGATCGCCGAGCACGCCGGCCCGACCGGGACCGGGCCGGACGACGACGGCGCCTGCCCGCCCGGGAACGACGCGCACAGCTTCGCCAGGTCCGCCGCCGTCAGGTCGGCGAACAGGCTGTGGTCGGCGAAGAGCACCTTCTTCATCGAGTCCGTCGTGAACCCGCCCTTTTCGGCGGTGAGCAGCGCTTCCCGCGTGCGCGGCGAACGCTCGGTGCCGATGTCCCCGACGATGTGCGGGTAGCCCGTGATGGGCGCCTTCGCGTTGGCCAGCCAGGCGCTGTCGTTGGTGTTCAGCTCGTAGTCCCGGCTCTGCTGCCTCGGCAGCCGCGACGGCGCGAAGATGCCCGGCTCGAGCGCACCGGGGTCGGAACCCCACTGGCACGACGACTTCGATCCGTCCAAAATGGCCAGTCCGACGGCCGGGAAGGTCTGCTGTCCCAAGGGAGTGCTGCACAGCTTCGCCTGCTCGTCGGTGACGTGCGGGACGACCTGGATGTCGGCGTAGAGCGCGTTGCCCGCCCGGTCGGTGGCGATGGTGTTGACCCACGGGACACCCTGCGTGCGGCTCAGCGCGCCGACGATGTCGGCCGTGCTGCGCGCCTCGTCTAGCTCGAACCACGTGTTGAGCCCGCGCATGTTCGTGCCGTTGGCGTCGCGCACGGTGAACGCCGACTTCGTCGTCCAGGGCAGCGGAATGCCCTGGAAGTCGCTCATCACCGGCCCGTACCGCGTCGACCAGAAGGTCTGGCGGACCGGCTTCAGCGAGCCGTCGGCCTGGCGCACCGGGACGGTGACCTCGCGGGACGTCATCTTCTCGGGCTTGCCGTCGACGAGGTACGTCGTCGGGTCGCCCGGCTTCAGCGGCACCTCGAACAGGCCGAAGGTGACCGGCGTGGACACCGTGTGCGTCCAGGCCGCGTCCGCGGTGTGCCCGATCTGGACGAACGGCATGCCGAGCAGGCTCGCGCCGGCGACGTCGAGCCGGCCGGGGATGGTCAGCTGGCTCTGCCAGAACCGGCGCCCGGCCTGCCACGGGTAGTGCGGGTTGCCGAGCAGCACGCTGCCCTGACCGGCCGCGGTGGAGTCCGCGCCGATCGCGATGCCGTTGCTGCCGAGCCCGCTGCCGTTCAGCGCCTGCGCGACCTTCGCCGACAGCTGCCCGCCGGTGCCCGGGGTGGGCGTCGCGCCGGACGGCGGCTCCGTGAACAGCCCTTCGGTGACGACGCCCTGGCCGCCCGTGATCGCGATGGCGTAGTAGTGCCGGTAGAAGTCCTGCTCGGTGATCGGCCGGACCCAGTCCGCGCCGTGGCAGGCCGGGTCGGAGATGCCGGCGCGGCCGGTGCGCGCGAGGTAGGCGTTGAACCCCTTGACGTAGCCGGAAACGACCTCGCGGACCTCGCGGCGCGGCCCCAGCGGCGCCGGTTGCGCGACCAGCCGGTCGACGATCCCGGAGTCGTTGATCCGCTGGAAGAACAGGTCGCTGTGCAGGTTGCTTTCCGCCTCGGACAGCGACGGGTAGCCGCCGCCCTCCGGGCCGAAGTACTTCGATCGCTGCCCGCTCACCGTGAGGTAGATGTTCGCGAGCTCGCAGACGTTGTCGGTCGCCGCCGCGAAGCCGTACCCGTAGCCGAGCCCGGCGTAGTCCTTGGCGACGATGTGCGGGATGCCGTGTTCGGTGTAGCGGAGGACGGCCTTTCCGCCGTCCTGGCCCGCTTCCGCGATACCGGTCCCCAGGGTGGTGATGGTGAGCGCCGCCGTCAGAACCGCCAGGCTTTTCCTGAATGGTCTCATCTGACCCCCTTGTCGTGATCGCCACGCTACCGAGGGACACGGCGTCCGGGCATGGGGGAAAACCCGGGGATGTCGTTCACCCGCGCGCAAACCGGCGTTGGCCGGGGCGGGATAGAAACCGCGCATGACCGAACCGACCCACCACTCCCGCCGCACGCTGCTCAAGGCCGGTCTGACCGGCGCCGCCGCCACTCTCGTGCTGCCTTCGACGGCGTTCGCCGCGGCACCGCTGCTGCGCGGCGACCGGCCCGTGCTCACCCACGGCGTCCAGTCCGGCGACGTCACGCCCGGCTCGGCGATCGTCTGGTCGCGCGCCGACCGGCCGTCGCGGCTGGTCGTGGAGATCGCGCGCGACCCGTCGTTCCGGCACGCCCGCCGGGTGCCCGGCCCGCTCGCCGGGCCGGCCACCGGCGGGACCGGGCAGGTCCGCGTCGCCGGTCTCGCGCCCGGCACCGAGTACCACTACCGCGTCACGGCGGAGTCCCTCGACGGGCGCGCGACGAGCGAGCCGCTGACCGGCCGGTTCGCCACCGCGCCGGTGGGCCGCCGCGACACCCGGATCCTGTGGTCGGGCGACGTCGTCGGGCAGAACTGGGGGATCAACCCGGACCTGGGCGGCATGACGATCTTTTCGGCGATGGCGGCCCGCCGTCCCGACCTCTTCCTGCACAGCGGCGACACGGTGTACGCCGACGGACCGCTGACGGAGACGGTCACCCTGCCCGGCGGCCGCACGTGGCGCAACGTCGTCACGCCGGAGAAGTCGAAGGTCGCCGAGACCCTCGACGAGTACCGCGGCCAGCACGCGTACAACCGCCTCGACGCCAACTTCAAGCGCTTCGCCGCGCAGGTGCCGGTCTATGCCCAGTGGGACGACCACGAGGTCTTGAACAACTGGTACCCGGGCGAGATCCTCGACCTCCCGGCCTACACGGAGAAGCGCGTCGACGTGCTCGCGCCGCGGGCGTACCAGGCGTTCCACGAGTGGCACCCGATCGACTCGCGCGCCGCGGTCGACGGCCGCGTCTACCGCAGTTTCCGGTACGGCTCGCGCGCCGAGATCTTCGTGCTGGACATGCGGACCTACCGCAACGCCAACACCGCCGACCAGACCCAGCCCGGCTACATCCTCGGCGACAAGCAGGCCCGCTGGCTGGCCGACGCACTCGGTCGCAGCACGGCGACGTGGAAGATCGTCCAGGCGGACATGCCGCTGGGCCTGGTCGTCCCGGACGGCACGGACATCGAAGCGGTGGCGAACAACCGGCCGGGTGCGCCGGGCGGGCGTGAGACGGAGCTGGCGTGGGTGCTGCGGGAGATCCAGCGCCGCCGCGTCCGCAACGTGGTCTGGCTGACCGCGGACGTCCACTACACGGCGGCGCACCACTATTCGCCGGACCGAGCGGCCTTCCAGGACTTCGACCCGTTCTGGGAGTTCGTGTCCGGACCGCTGAACGCGGGCGCGTTCGGGCCGAACGCCCTGGACCCGACGTTCGGCCCGGAGGCGGTGTTCGTCCACGCCCCACCGGTCGCGAACACGGCCCCGATCGACGGCTTCCAGCACTTCGGGGAGCTGAACATCGACGGCGGGAGCGGTGACCTGACGGTGGACCTCCGGGATGCCACCGGGGCGTCGCTGTGGTCGAAGAAGCTGCACCCGCAGGGCCGCTGACCCGGTCGGCTACGCTCACGCGCACCGACCCAAACCGCACCAAGGAGAAACACCGTCGTGACTGAACGCACGCTGGTCCTCGTCAAGCCCGATGGCGTCGCGCGCGGCCTCGTCGGCGAGGTCGTCTCGCGGATCGAGCGCAAGGGCCTGAAGCTCGCCGCCCTCGAGCTGCGGACCGTTCCGCAGGCGCTGGCCGAGGAGCACTACGCCGAGCACAAGGAGCGTGCGTTCTTCGGCGACCTGCTGGAGTTCATCACGTCGGGCCCGCTGGTCGCGCTGGCCGTCGAGGGCCCGCGGGCCATCGCCGCGTTCCGTCAGCTGGCCGGCGGCACCGACCCGGTCGAGAAGGCCATCCCGGGCACCATCCGCGGCGACTTCGCGCTGGAGACCCAGTACAACCTGGTCCACGGCTCGGACTCGCCGGAGTCGGCCGAGCGCGAGCTGAAGCTCTGGTTCCCCGACCTGTGATCGGCACCGGGGCCACGCCCGCGCGTGGCCCCGGTTCTCCCCAGGAGCGACCATGACGACGATGCCGTTCCCGGCCCGCGACTACCTCCCCGTCCTGCGGGAGCTGACGGACGCGTTCGCCGCGCGGCTGCACACCGCCGACGCGGCCGCCGCGGTGCCGGACTGCGCCGGCTGGACCCTGGCCGACCTCGGCACCCACCTCGGGAACGTGCACCGCTGGGCCGCCACCGTGGTCACCACCGGCGAAGTGCAGCCGCAGAACTTCGAAGCCGGCCCGGACGCCGATCTCGCGTCCTGGTACGCCGAAAGCGCTCAGCTGCTCCTCGCCGCCCTCGAGAAGGCGGTCCCCGAAGACCGGTGCTGGCACTTCGGCGGCACCGGGAAGACCAAGGCGTTCTGGTTCCGCCGCCAGGTTCACGAAACCGCCGTCCACCTCGCCGACTCGGGCAGCGACCACGCACTGGACCCGCCCGTGGCCGCGGACGGCGTCGACGAGGTCCTGACCGCTTGGCTCCCGCGCGTCACGCGCTGGCACGCCGCGCCGTCGCTGACCGCGCCCCTCGCGCTGCGCGCCACCGACACCGGCGACGTCTGGACGCTGCACCCGGGCGAACCGCCCACGCTCGGCTCGGCGACCGAACCCGCCGCGACCGCCGAGGCGCCGGCCCGGGACCTCCTGCTGCACCTGTGGAAGCGAACGGCGACCCCGCCGAGCGTCAGCGGTGACACCACGATCGCCGACCAGCTCCTCAAGGCCCCTTTCACCGCCTGACCCGGTAGCTGTTCTAGACCATTCAGGCGGCGTTCACCGGGAAGCCTTCCGCCGGCCGTGCCGCTGCGCTGTGCTGGTCGGGCTCACTCTCACTCGATACTGGGGTACCTGGTGAAGAAGTCACACTCTCTTTTCGGGGGTCCGGGTGGCGGAGCCCCCGGCTCGGGGCGAAGCCCCGGTTGTTACCGCGTAGTGCTGCCGTTCGTCGCCCTGGTCGCGACGGCGTTCGCCGTTCCCGCCCACGCCGATCCGCTCCGGGCGCCGCTCGGCACCCCACCGGTCGAGGCCGCGCCCGCCGCGTCGTCCGACCACCAGGCTCCGGCGACCTTCGCCGTCGCGGATCTCGACGACGGGCTCGTCACCGGCAGCGCGACCACCGAGGTCGCGCCCGGCTTGAACCTCACCCAGTTCGACCGGTTCGACCCGGCGGGCTGGATCCGCGGCGACACCCTCGCCGTCGACCTGGGCAGCAAGGTCCTGAAGCCGGCGTACCTGAGCCCCGGCACGGTGTCCGCGCGCACGCCGCTTTCGCAGCAGCTCGCGCGCACGGGCGCGGTCGCCGGCGTGAACGGCGACTTCTTCGACATCAACGCCACCGGAGCCCCGATCGGCGTCGGCATCGACCACGGGCAGCTGCAGACCGCGCCCGCGGCCGGCCACAACTACACCGCCGCGATCACCGACGCGGGCAAGGCCCAGCTGGCCTCGGTGTTCCTCGAAGCCGCGGTGACGCTGCCGGGCGGCACCGTGCAGGCCACGAACTTCAACAGCCCGGTGCTCGACAAGGACGCGATCGGCGTCTACACGCCGTTGTGGGGCGCCTCCGGCCGCGCGACCTCGGTGGCCGGGGCGTCCCGGGTGCGCGAGGTCGAGCTGCGCGACGGTGTCGTCACCGCCGTGCGCGAGCGGCCCGCCGACGGCCCGATCGCGGCCGGGACCACGTTGCTCTTGGCCCGCGAAGCCGGGGCGGACGCCCTCGCGGCGCTCGAGCCGGGTGACCCGGTGGACGTCACGTACGCGCCGCGCTCGGACGCCGGGAAGATCGCGGTCGCCGTGGGCGGCAACGAAGTCCTGCTGCGCGACGGCGTCGTGCAGCCCGTCGACAACGTCGCGATGCACCCGCGGACGGCGGTCGGCTTCTCCGCCGACGGCAAGCGGCTGTGGCTGGCCACTGTGGACGGACGCCAGGCCGACAGCCGCGGCATGACCGAGCTGGAACTCGCCCGGCACATGAAGAGCCTCGGCGCCGACGACGCGATCAACCTCGACGGCGGCGGCTCGTCGACCCTCTTGGCGCGCAACGAGGGCGAAGCCGCGCCGAGCGTCCGGAACGCACCGTCGGACGGCGGGGAACGCCTGGTGCCCAACGGGATCGGCTTCACGACCGTGCCGGGCAGCGGCAAGCTCACCGCGTTCTCGCCGACGCCGGCCGTCGCGACCGGCGACGCGAACCGCGTCCTGTCCGGCCTGACCCGGCACCTGGTCGCCGACGGCCACGACGAAACCGGGGCGGCGGTCGCCGCCGACCCGCGCTGGAGCACGTCGGACCCGCGGCGGGCCACCGTGACCCGCGGGGTCGTCACCGGGCACGGCGCGGGCGCCGTCGACGTCGTGGCGCGCTCGGGTCGCGCGGCGGGGAAGACGGCGCTTTCGGTGCTGGGCAGGCCGGTCCGGCTCGGCACGAGCACCGAGCAGGTCGCGCTGTCCGGTGCAGGCGCGAAGAGCACGTTCGAGGTCTACGGCTACGACGCCGACGGCTACGGCACCTGGCTGGAGCCCGACGACGTCAAGCTCGACTACGACCACTCCGTCGTGCGGGTCGAGCCGTCGGGGGACGGGTACGCGGTGACCGCGCTGACCGCGTCCGGCGCTTCGGCGATCACCGCTTCGGCGGGCGGCCTGACCACGCACCTGGCGGCGTCGGTCGGGACCGTGCCGCAGGTCGCGTCGCCGCTGGACGGGCCGGCGGGCTGGACGGCCACGGTGTTCCCGGCGGTCGTCGGCGCGGCGCTGTCCGCGGCGCCCGGGCGCGCCGGCGGCGCCGGTCTCGCGCTGGACTACCGGCTCACCGGCACGACCGCGACGCGCGCCGCGTACGTGACGCCGTCTTCTCCGCTCGCGGTTCCCGCGGGCACGCAGAAGATCGGGCTGTGGGTGAACGGCGACGGCAAGGGCGCCTGGCTGCGGGCCGAGCTGCGCGACGCGGCGAACGTCGCGTCCATCGTGGACTTGTCGCTGAGCGTCGACTGGACGGGCTGGCGTTACGTCACCGCCGCCGTCCCGGCCGGGCTGCCGGACGGCCAGCGGCTGGCGCGCTTCTACGCCGTGGAAAACGTGCCGGACCAGCAGTACGAAGGTCACCTGGTGTTCGACGACCTGACCTTCGAGGTGGCGCCGACGACGGCGGTGCCGGCCGATCCGGCGCCGCGTGATCCGGCGCTGGTCACCGACGGCACGCTGACCGGCGGCCTGCGCGTCGCGGTCGTCAGCGACGCGCAGTTCACCGCGGACGACCCGGCCGGCCCGCTGGTCGCGCAGGCCCGCCGCGCCCTGCGCGAAGCCGTCGCGGCGAAACCGGACCTGGTGCTGATCAACGGCGACTTCGTCGACCGCGGCACGGCACCCGACTTCGTGCTCGCCAAGCAGGTCATCACCGAGGAACTGGACGGCAAGGTGCCCTGGTACTACGTGCCGGGCAACCACGAAGCCGAAGGCGGCAACGGGCTCGCCAACTTCCAGGCGGCGTTCGGCGTGACGCACCGGGTCGTCGACGTGCACGGCATCCGGCTGGTGCTGATGGACTCCTCGCGCGGCTCGCTGCGGGCGGGCGGGTTCGACCAGGTCCGGATGCTGCGGGACGCTCTCGACTCGGCGGCGGGGGACCGGTCGGTCCGCGGCGTCGTCGTCGCGATGCACCACCCGGTGAAGGACCCGAGCCCGACCGGGAACTCCCAGCTCGGCGACCGGAAGGAAGCGACGCTGCTGACCCGGTGGCTGACCGGGTTCGAGCGGGCGTCCGGAAAGCCGGCCGCTTCGGTGGCTTCGCACGCCGGCGTGTTCTCCCTGTCGCGGGTGGACGGCGTGCCGTACCTGGTCAACGGCAACTCGGGCAAGGCGCCCGCGGCCGCGCCCGGCGACGGCGGGTTCGTCGGCTGGACGCTGCTGCGCCTCGACCCGGCCGACCACGCGCAGCCGGTGCGCTTCGAGACGCGGCCGAACGTCGACTCCCTGACCTTGTCCGGGCCTTCCTCGCTGAAGCGCGGCGAGCGCGCCGAGGTCCGCGCGACGCTGCGGCAGGGGACCCGCGACGTGCCGGTCTCGTACCCGGTGAGCGCCGACTGGACGGTCTCGTGGGGCGTCGTCGCGTTCGACCCGGCTTCCGGCGTCCTGACGGCGTTGCGGCCGGGCGTCGCGCGGCTTTCGGTGACGGTCAACGGGGTGACGCGGACGCTGGTCGTGACGGTCCGGGGTTAAACCGTTCGGTTTTTGTCGGTGCCCGCTCGTATGGTCGGGGTGTGGACGAATCGGAGGACCGGGAACCGGCGCTGGTGCAGGCGAAGGCACTCGTGAAGCGCTTCGGCGAGTTCGAGGCCGTGCGCGGGATCGACGTGGAGGTGCGGCGCGGGGAGGCGTTCGGCTTCCTCGGCCCGAACGGCGCCGGCAAGTCGTCGACGATGCGGATGATCGCGTGCGTGTCGCCGCGCACCGACGGCGACCTCCGCGTGCTGGGGCTGGATCCCGAGGTCGCCGGGCCGCGGATCCGCGCGCGCCTCGGCGTGGTGCCGCAGCTGGACAACCTGGACGTCGAGCTGACGGTCCGGGAGAACCTGGTGATCTACGCCCGGTACTTCGGGCTGTCCCGCGCGGCGGCGCGGGCCAAGGCGGACGAGCTGCTGGAGTTCGCGCAGCTGAGCGACCGCGCGGCCGACAAGGTCGACCCGCTGTCGGGCGGCATGAAACGCCGGCTGACGATCGCGCGGTCGCTGGTCAACGACCCGGAGCTGTTGCTGCTCGACGAGCCGACGACCGGGCTCGACCCGCAGGCCCGCCACCTGCTGTGGGACCGCCTGTTCCGGCTGAAGGAGCAGGGCACGACGCTGATCGTCACGACGCACTACATGGACGAGGCCGAGCAGCTGTGCGACAGGCTGGTGGTGATGGACCACGGCCGGATCGCCGCGGAGGGGTCGCCGTCGGAGCTGATCAGCCGGTACTCGACGCGGGAGGTCGTGGAGCTGCGGTTCGCGTCGGGCCACCAGGTGGCGTCGGCGCAGCAGGTGGAGGGCCTGGCCGAGCGCATCGAGGTACTGCCGGACCGGGTACTGCTCTACAGCGACAACGGCGAAGACACCCTGGAGCACGCCCACGCGCGCGGGGTACGGCCGCTGTCGAGCCTGGTGCGCCGCAGCTCGCTGGAGGACGTGTTCCTGCGGTTGACCGGCCGGACGCTGGTGGACTGATGGGGAACGAACTGACTGCGCCGCCGCCCGCCGGGCCGATCGGTGGTGTCCTGCCGCGCTCGGTCGCCTCCGGAGCCTCGGCGTACGACCGGGCTGCGAGTGGGCCTTTCCCACGCCCGGCGCGGGTTTCGGGCACTGCGCCGCGCGTTCGGAGGTGGCGATGACCACCGTCGAGCCCACCGGCCGCGTCGTCGGTACGTGGCACGGCGCCTGGCTGCGCGTCGAAGGGTACTGGACCTGGTACCGCCGGCACTGGGTGTCCACTTTGTACTCCACCGGCCTCCAGCCGGTGCTGTTCCTCGCCGCGATGGGACTCGGCTTCGGGTCGCAGGTGCGGCCGGGTGCGGTCACCGGTGGCCTGTCCTACCTCCAGTACATCGCCCCGGCCCTGCTCGCGGCCGGCGCCGCGCAGCAGGCCGTCGGCGAATCGAGCTACCCCGTGCTGTCCGGGTTCAAGTGGCAGAAGGACTACCTGGCGGTCACCGCCACCCCGGTGTCGCCGGGCCAGGTGCTCGGCGGCCACCTGATCTGGACGACGCTGCGGCTGACGCTCGCGGGCGCGATCTACGCGGTGGTCGCGGTGTTCTTCGGCGCCTGGACCGGCCCCGGCGTGCTGCTGGTGATCGTCGCCGGCACCGTCACGGGCCTCGCCTGCAGCACGCCGGTGACCGCGATGGCGGCGCGGACGTTCGACGAAGGCCAGCGCTTCGGCATCGTCTTCCGCTTCATCCTGATGCCGATGACGTTGTTCTCCGGCACGTTCTTCCCGATCGCGCAGCTGCCGGGCGCGATCCGCTGGCTGGCCTGGCTCTCCCCGCTGTGGCACGGCACGCAGCTCGCCCGCGGCGTGAGCGTCGGGGGAGTCGGCGGCTGGGCGATGCTCGGCCACTTCGCGGTGCTCGCGGCGATGTTCGCGGCCGGGTGGGCGGTCGCGCACCGGGCCTTCTACCGGAGGCTGGTGGTCTGATGGTGAGCGTCCAAGCTCCGCCGGCGCGGGCCGGGCTGCTGCTGCGGATCCTGCCGCCCGGGCTGTACGCGGGCCGCGCGCGCATGCTCGTCGAGCGGTCGGTGCGGGTCTACCGCAACAGCTGGCTGATCTTCCTGTCCGGCGCGGCCGAGCCGTTCCTGTACCTGCTGGCGTTCCAGCTGGGATTCGGCAAGCTCGTCACCGAGGTGGCGGGCCCGGACGGCCGCCCGATGGGCTACGTCGCGTTCGTGGCGCCGGCGCTGCTGGCGACGTCGGCGATGAACGGCGCCGTGTTCGAGTCGACGTACAACCTGTTCTTCAAGCTGCGTTACGCGAAGCTGTACGACGCGATGCTGGCGACGCCGATCGGCCCGCTGGACGTGGCGCTCGGCGAGATCGGCTGGGCGATGACCCGCGGCGGCGTCTACGCGGTGGCGTTCCTCGCGATCGCGGCGGCGATGGGGCTGCTGGCGTCGTGGTGGGCGCTGCTGATGGTCCCGGCGGCGCTGCTGGTCGGGCTGGCCTTCTCGGCGATCGGCATGGCGCTGGTGACGTTCCTGAAGTCGACGGCCCAGTTCGACTACATCGCCCTCGCGCTGATGCCGATGTTCCTGTTCGCGACGACGTTCTTCCCGCTGTCGGTGTACCCGGAGCCGCTGCAGTGGGTGGTCCGCTGCCTCCCGCTGTACCACGCGATCGAGCTGATGCGGGGCCTCGCGACGGGCCTGCTCTCCGGCAGCATGCTGGTCAACCTGGCCTACCTGCTGGCCCTGGGCGCGCTGGGCCTCTGGGCCTCGACGCGCCGCATCGCGAAGCTCCTTTTGACCTGACGTCGTGTCGTCCACCCGGGTACGCGTGTCGTCCGTTCGCGTGCGGCTCAGCGGGCCGGATCGGGCCGTCCCCGGGGCGCGACGGCGGCGAGCGCGTCCACCATCCCGTGCCCGTAGAAGCCGTTGAACCCCTCGTACCCCGCGCAGTACGCGTCCTGGGTCCCGTCGCCGGTGAGGTCGTAGTCGGCCGGGCACGGCATCGGCATCGCCTGGGCGTCCAGCGTCCGCCGCAGCTGCCGCGGCCCGGCGTCCCGGTGCGTGGACGCCAGCAGCGCCAGCACCCCGGTGACGTGCGGCGCGGCCATCGACGTCCCGCACAGCGGCGCGTACCCGCCGGGCACCGTCGAAAGCACGCACTCGCCCGTCTCCCCGCCGGGCGCGGTGACGTCGATCACGCCCAGCCCGTACGAGCTGTAGCCCGCCTTCACCCGGTCCGAGCCGACGGCGGACACCGCGACGACGTCCCGCAGCGCCGCCGGCAGTGCCTCACACCCCGAACCCGCCCCGGGCGAGCCGGACCGCGCCGACGGCGTCAGGTCGACGGCCTCGTTGGTCGCCGCCGCGACGTTCAGCGTGCCCGCGGAAGTGCTGTACTCGACCGCGCGCGCCAGCGCTTCGTGCACCACCCCGCGGTCGTCGCCGCGGATGCACGACAGCGTCCACGGGTTCACGAAGAAACTGCTGTTCGTCAGCTTCATGTGGCGTGACGCCGCCCACATCAGCCCGCACACCGCGGCCTCCGGGTCGGCGTAGCCGCGGTCGTCGATCACTTTCACCGACGCCACCCTGACCCCGGGCGCCACACCCGTCACGCCCCGACCGTCGTCGGCCGCCGCGATGATCCCCGCCACGTGCGTGCCGTGCACCGACGTCGTCGGCGCCCAGGCCGACGGTGACCGGTCCGGGGCGCCGGTCAGGCAGCCGGCGGAGTCGTCGCGGTCGAGGGCGCCGCTGAGGTCCGGGTGGTCCGGGTCGATGCCGGAGTCGAGCACGCCGACGACGACGTCGCGGCTTCCGCGCGAGACGTCCGACACGCCCGGGGCGCGGCCCGCGTTGATCATCCGCATGTCCCACTGCCGGTCGCTGAGATCCGCGGTGGGAACGCGAGCCGGGTCGGTGACGGGCAGCGTCGCCCGCGCGGGCTGCGGCCTGACCTCGGTGGCGCGCTGCGCGGCCAGCCGCTCGGCCTGGGCGCTGAACGCCTGGTCGAGCCCGATCCGGGCGCCGAACGAAGAGTCGCCCGAGGTGGCGACGGCGACGGCGATCTGCGGGTAGTAGACGGTGGTGGCCCCGCACGCGCCGGTGATCCGCGCGCGAGCGGTGGACTCGGGCGTGCCGCGGTCGAAGGTGACGACGTAGCGGAGGTTCCGGCCGTGGCCGCAGGCGGGCTCGTCGGCCGCCGCCGGACCGGCGGTGACGCATCCCGAAAGCACCAGGACGGTGCACA
Organism: Amycolatopsis camponoti; assembly: GCF_902497555.1. Classification (NCBI taxonomy): domain Bacteria; kingdom Bacillati; phylum Actinomycetota; class Actinomycetes; order Pseudonocardiales; family Pseudonocardiaceae; genus Amycolatopsis; species Amycolatopsis camponoti. Next base: position 1,438,345 of record NZ_CABVGP010000002.1, read on the forward strand.
CGGCCGCCCGCAGGGGCCGCGCCAGCAGGGACACCGGACCTCCCACCGGATGCAGGAACCGCGGGTGCCGGCGCGCGAGATCCCGGTCACCCCGAGCCGCACGGTAGCCACCCCGTGCCCGGCGGACAAGCGCTACGGCCAAGTTCCCCCGGCCGGTGGGCCCCGCGGCGCGCCCGGCGGCGTGGGCGGAGGTACCGAGTACACCGGAGCAGTCACCCGGTGTGGGATACTCGGGGAGGCCACCGGGCCGCGGGGCGCATGTGAGAGGTGCTGCCTGCGGTGTTGTGGCCCGGTGATGTGCGTGAACTCCCGCGACGCGTCGCCGCCCGCGAGCCGGGCGGCTGGACGACGTGGCGGGCGGCCCGGGGGTTGCGACAGCCTGGCCACGCACGCTCACCGTGCAGACCTTTGACCGGGTTGTGCGCCACCGAGGCGGTGGTGCGGCGCCCGGTTGTCGGGCCAGGATTCCCGCCGCTGGTGACCACCACGGCGGAACGAACAGAAAGGGGCCCCTGCGCGGCCGCGTCCCTGCCGGTGAACACCGGCAGACGCGCCCGGGGGCGGAGGAGACACATGTCGAACGCGGAAACACCCGCCGAGCAGACCGGCGGGAATCCCGCCACACCCACGAGCGGTCCACTGGCCGACCTGCCTGCCCGGATCCGGGTCCACGCGCTGGCCAAGCTGCTCGCGAAGAACAGCCGGGACGTCATGGCCAAGCTCACCGAGCTGGGCGAAAGTGTGCGCAGCGCGCAGTCGAGCGTGACCAGGGACGTCGCGCACAAGGTCGCCGAAGCCTTCTCGGGCGGTGACGTCGAGGTGGCGCCGGCTTCCGGCGGTGACGTCGAGGTCGCGCCCGCTTCCGGTGGCGACGTCGAGGTGGCACCGGCGAAGGCCGAGCCGGAGTCCCGCCGCTCCGCCGTCCCGCCGGTGGCCGAGGTGCCGGCTGCCGAAGCCGAGAAGCCGCGCCCGCGGCAGAAGACCCGCGCGCACCTGCCGGTGTTCGCCGCACCCTCGCCGGTCTTCCTGCCGCCGGAGCCCGCGGCCACCAAGCCGGCCCGCAAGCCCGCCGACCCGTTCGCGGAGCCGCCGGCCCCGGTGAAGCAGCAGGTCGAGCCGGAGAGCGCCGAGGAAGAGGCCGAGGACACCACGCCGGTCACCGACTCCGGTGACGACGACGGTGACGACGCCAACAGCCGCCGTCGCCGCCGTCGTGGCCGCCGCGGCCGTGGCCGGGGCAAGGGCGCCGACGGCAGCGACGAGACCGAGAACGAGGGCGACGACAGCCAGGCCGAGGAGCAGCCGCCCGCGCGTCGCCGCTCCCGCAACGCTGACGAAAAGCCCGCGAAGGACGAATCCGACACCGCCGAGGAGTCCGAAGGCGCCACCGACGAGTCCGACGCCGACAGTGACGACGGTGAAGGCGGCAGCAAGCGCCGTCGCCGCCGCCGTCGCCGCAAGGGCTCGGACGGCGACGACGCCGAGACCACCGACGACCCGCCCAACACCGTCACCCACGTCCGCCAGGCCAAGGCCGAGCAAGCCGAGCGCGAGCGCCCGGCGCGCGACGAGGTGCGCAGCGTCCGCGGCTCGACGCGGCTGGAGGCCAAGCGCCAGCGCCGCCGTGACGGCCGCGAGGCCGGCCGCCGCCGCGCGCCGATCCTGTCCGAGGCCGAGTTCCTCGCCCGCCGCGAGTCCGTCGAGCGCGAGATGGTCGTCCTCGAGAAGGGCGACTCGACGCAGATCGCCGTGCTCGAGGACGGCGTGCTGGTCGAGCACTTCGTGACGCAGTCGGGCTCCGGCTCGATCGTCGGCAACGTCTACCTCGGCCGCGTCCAGAACGTGCTGCCGAGCATGGAAGCCGCGTTCATCGACATCGGCCGCGGCCGCAACGCCGTGCTCTACGCCGGTGAGGTCGACTGGGACGCCGCCGGGCTCGAGGGCAAGGCCCGCAAGATCGAGCAGGCGCTGTCCACCGGCGACTCCGTGCTGGTCCAGGTGACCAAGGACCCGGTCGGGCACAAGGGCGCCCGGCTGACCACCCAGATCTCGCTGCCCGGCCGCTTCCTGGTGTACGTCCCCGCGGGCGGCGCCACCGGCATCTCCCGCAAGCTGCCGGAGAACGAGCGCCGCCGGCTCAAGGACATCCTCAAGCGGATCGTCCCGGAGGACGCGGGTGTCATCATCCGCACCGCCTCCGAGGGCATCGGCGAGGAGGAGCTGGGCCGCGACGTCGACCGCCTGAAGGCCCAGTGGGACGTCATCAAGGAGAAGGCCGCCGCCGGTTCCGGCAAGAAGGGCGGCGCTCCGACCATGCTCTACGAAGAGCCCGACCTGCTGGTCAAGGTCGTGCGTGACCTCTTCACCGAGGACTTCGCCAAGCTGGAGATCCAGGGCAACCGCTCCTGGGAGACCATCAACGGCTACGTCAGCCACGTCGCGCCGGAGCTCGCCGACCGGGTCAAGCGCTACACCGGCACCGGTGACGCGTTCGCCGACCACCGGATCGACGAGCAGATCACCAAGGCGCTCGACCGCAAGGTCTGGCTGCCGTCCGGTGGTTACCTGGTCATCGACCGCACCGAGGCGATGACGGTCATCGACGTCAACACCGGCAAGTTCACCGGTTCGGGTGGCAACCTCGAGGAGACGGTGACCCGCAACAACCTGGAGTCGGCGGAGGAGATCGTCCGCCAGCTCCGGCTGCGGGACATCGGCGGCATCATCGTGATCGACTTCATCGACATGGTGCTCGAGTCCAACCGCGAGCTGGTGCTGCGCCGCCTGACCGAGTGCCTCGGCCGCGACCGCACGCGTCACCAGGTCGCCGAGGTCACCTCGCTCGGCCTGGTGCAGATGACCCGCAAGAAGATCGGCACCGGCCTGCTGGAGGCGTTCTCGACGCCGTGCGAGCACTGCAAGGGCCGGGGCGTGCTCGTCTCGACCGAGGTGCAGCGCACGGCCGGCGGCTCGCAGTCCCACGGCGGGAACGGCAACGGCGGCGGCAACGGCGGCAACAGCGGTGGCGGCGGCGGGGAGAAGAGCTCCCGCCGGTCGCGGGGCCGCGGCAAGGGCGACGAGGCAGCCAAGGAGCAGGCCGAGGCCGCCAAGGCCGAGGTCCACGCGGTCCCGCCGCCGGAGCAGCGCGCGTCGGTCGCGTCCGCGGTGGCGGCGATGGCCAACGCCTCGAAGGCGGCCAAGGACCACGACCACGGCGCGCTCAACGGCAACGGGCACGTCCCGGAGGTGACCGACACGGCCGAGGCCGCGGAGGCCGCCGAAGAGACGCGTCAGGAGGCCGTCGTGGAGCCGGCCACCGAGGTCGCGGGCGTCCCGGTGACCACCGAGGCGGACGAGGCCCCGGTGCCGCAGGAGGAGCCGGCGGTCGAGCGGACCTCGGCGCCCGAGCCGGCCGAAGAGCCGGTAACGGACGCTGTGGGGTCTTCGGAGCCCGCCGACCTCGACGTCGAGGTGCCCGAACCGGCCACGCGCCCCACCCGGCGCCGGTCGCGCCGGGCCGCGTCGCGCCCGGCGGGTCCGCCGGTGCACGCCTCCGACCAGAGCCAGTGAACGACTTGGGGACCCCGGTGGTAACGCACCGGGGCACCCCACGTAACCTGTAGTACGGCCTGCCACCAGAGCAGGTCGCTGCGCGAGTGCAGGACCGCCTCCCCGGAGGTGGGCCGATCGTGCGGGCCCCCACCCATTGTCGAGTAATGCAGGAGACTTCCGTGTCGGCGTACGCGATCGTCAAGACCGGCGGCAAGCAGTACAAGGTGGCCGTCGGCGACGTCGTCGAGGTCGAGAAGCTCGAGGGCGAGCCGGGCACCGAGCACATCCTCCCCGCCGTTTTGTACGTCGACGGTGGCGATGTCACCACGGACGCCGACGCGCTGGCGAAGGTCTCGGTCACCGGCAAGGTCGTCGAGCAGACCAAGGGTCCGAAGATCCGGATCCACAAGTTCAAGAACAAGACGGGCTACCACAAGCGTCAGGGTCACCGGCAGAAGCTGACCCGCGTCGAGGTCACCGCCATCTCCCTGTAAGAACTTCCGGATCTGCTTTTCAGAAAGAGGGCTGAGCCATGGCTCACAAGAAGGGTGCGTCCAGCTCCCGCAACGGTCGTGACTCGAACGCGCAGCGCCTCGGCGTCAAGCGCTTCGGCGGCCAGGAAGTCAACGCCGGCGAGATCCTGATCCGCCAGCGTGGCACCAAGTTCCACCCCGGCGTGAACGTCGGCCGCGGCGGCGACGACACGCTGTTCGCGCTGGCCGCCGGTGCGGTCCAGTTCGGCGAGAAGCGTGGTCGCAAGACGATCAACATCGTCGTGCCTGTCGAAGCCTGAGTTTCGGCTTCTACGCTAGACCTCTGACGAGGGGTGGGGCCGGAATATCCGGCGCCACCCCTCGTTTGTTTTGTCAGTACCCCTTTTGGTTTCGCGAGTGAATAGAGGCAAGTCATGGCGTCCCGGTTCGTGGACCGCGCGGTCATCCACCTGACCGCCGGTGACGGGGGCAACGGCTGTGCCTCGGTGCACCGCGAGAAGTTCAAGCCGCTCGGCGGCCCGGACGGCGGCAACGGCGGCAACGGCGGCGACGTCCTGCTGGTCGTCGACCCCAACGTGCACACCCTGCTCGACTTCCACTTCCGCCCGCACGCCAAGGCGGGCAGCGGCAAGATGGGCCAGGGCGGCAACCGCGCGGGTGCGGCGGGGGAGACCCTGGTGATGAAGGTGCCGTCCGGCACCGTCGTGTTCACCGAAGACGGCGAGATGGTCGCCGACCTCATCGGCCCGGGCACCACGTTCGTCGCGGCGCAGGGCGGCCGCGGTGGCCTCGGCAACGCGTCGCTGTCGTCGAAGGCCCGCAAGGCCCCCGGGTTCGCGCTGCTGGGCGAGCCCGGTGAGGCCCGCAACCTCGTGCTGGAGCTGCGCTCGGTCGCCGACGTCGGCCTGCTCGGCTTCCCGTCCGCCGGCAAGTCGTCGCTGATCTCGGTGCTGTCCGCGGCCAAGCCGAAGATCGCCGACTACCCGTTCACCACGCTGGTGCCGAACCTCGGCGTCATCACCGGCGGCGAGACGGTGTTCACGATGGCCGACGTGCCCGGCCTGATCCCCGGCGCGTCCGAGGGCAAGGGCCTGGGTCTCGACTTCCTGCGTCACATCGAACGCTGCGCCGTGCTGGTGCACGTCGTCGACTGCGCGACGCTGGAGCCGGGCCGCGACCCGCTGTCCGATGTGGACGCTCTCGAAGCGGAGCTGTCCAAGTACACCCCGGGTCTCGGCGGGAAGCTCGAGGAGCGCCCGCGCGTGGTCGTGCTCAACAAGATCGACGTCCCGGAGGCCGCCGAGCTCGCCGAGTTCGTCCGGCCGGAGCTGGAAGCGCGCGGCCTCCAGGTGTTCGAGGTCTCGACGGCCTCGCGCAAGGGCCTGCGCGAGCTGACGTTCGCGCTCGCCAAGGTGGTCGAGCAGTACCGCGAGATGCAGCCCGTGCTGGAGCCGGAGAAGATCGTCCTGCGGCCGCTCGCCGTCGACGACACCGGCTTCACCGTCGAGCTCGACCCCGAGGAGGAGGGCGCGTTCATCGTGCGCGGCGTCCGCCCGGAGCGGTGGATCCGCCAGACCAACTTCGGCAACGACGAGGCCGTCGGCTACCTGGCCGACCGGCTCAACCGCCTCGGCGTCGAGGACAAGCTGGCGAAGCTCGGCGCGCGGCCGGGCAGCCCGGTCACGATCGGCGACGTCCAGTTCGAGTGGGAGCCGACGACGCCGAGCGTCGCGATGCACCTGTCCGGGCGCGGCACCGACGTCCGCCTCGAGAACCACGACCGGATCGGCGCGGCCGAGCGCAAGGAAGCCCGCCGGATCCGGCGCGACGGCTCGGACGAGCCGGAAGGCGACGACCTGGACCTCGACGCGTGAGCGGCACGCGGGAAGCCATCGCTCTTGCTCGCCGGCTGGTCGTCAAGGTCGGTTCGTCGGCCCTGACCACGGCGGGCAGCGGGCTCGACGCGGCCCGGCTGGACGCGCTGGTCGACGCGATCGCGGACCGCGTCGCCCGGGACACCCAGATCGTGCTCGTCTCGTCGGGCGCGATCGGGGCCGGGCTGGCCCCGCTTTCGCTCGGCAAGCGCCCGCGCGACCTCGCGACGCAGCAGGCGGCGGCGAGCGTCGGGCAGCTGGCGCTGGCGCACGCGTACGCGGAGTCGTTCGGGCGGTTTTCGCTTACGGTCGGCCAGGTGCTGCTGACGTCCGACGACGTCGTCCGCCGGTCGCACTACCGCAACGCGCAGCGGACGTTCTCGCGGCTGCTGGCGCTCGGCGCGGTCCCGGTGGTCAACGAGAACGACACGGTGGCCACGGAAGAGATCCGCTTCGGCGACAACGATCGCCTGGCGGCCCTGGTGGCCCACCTGATCGGCGCGGACGCGCTGATCCTGCTGTCCGATGTGGACGGACTCTACGACGGCGACCCCCGCGAAGGGGCCACTCGCAAGCTCACCGAGGTCCTTTCGGAGTCCGATGTGGACGGGATCTCGGTCGGCATGTCCAGCTCCGGCCTCGGCACGGGCGGCATGGTGTCGAAGCTGGCGGCGGCGCGCACGGCGGCGGGCGCGGGCATCCCGGTCCTGCTGGCGGCGGCGTCGGAAGCCTCCGCCGCGTTGACTTCCGCCTCCCCGGGCACGGCGTTCGCCCCGGCGGACACCCGCCTGTCGGCCCGCCGCTTCTGGCTCGGCTACGCGGCGGACACGACGGGCAAGCTCCGCCTGGACGACGGCGCGGTGACGGCGGTGGTCCGCCGCCGCCGGTCGCTGCTGGCGGCGGGCATCACGGGCGTGGAGGGCGACTTCCAGGCCGGCGACGTGGTCGACCTGGTGGACGCGAAGGACCGCCCGGTGGCCCGCGGAGTGGTGGCGTTCGACGCGACCGAACTCCCGGACCTGGTCGGCCGCTCAACCCCCGAACTCCCCCCAGAGCAACGCCGCGAGGTAGTCCACGCCGACGACCTCGTCCCCCTCCGCCGCTGACCCCCACCCCGCGTCCCCGCAGGCATCACCCGTGATTGAGCAGGCATCACACGTGATCCGGCGGGCATCACCGTGTCGACCCTTCAATCACGCGTGTCGACTCCCCAATCACGTGTGATGCCCCTTCAGTCACGTGTGATGCCCTTCCGATCACACGTGATGCCTCGCTGATCACGGGTGATGCCCCGTCGCGACGGGCTCAGCCAACCGAGACCAGGCGGGCGCCGCCGTCGGCTTCCAGGATCGTGCCGCTCAGGTTGCGGTTCGTCGCCGCCAGCGCGACCACCTCGGCGACGTCGTCCGCCGTCGCCACGCGGCGGGACGGGATCGAAGCCGCCGTCTGCGCGAAGAACCCTTCGCGCACCTCCGTCGGGAAGCCGCTCCACCAGGCCGTGTCGACGACCCCCGGCGAAACCGCGTTCACCCGCCGCGGCGCCAGCTCGACCGCCAGTGGCTTGACGAGCGCTTCCACCGCCGCGTTGAGCGCGCCGATGCCCGCCGTCCCGGGCATCGCCGCGTGCGCGCTGATCGCGCCGAGCAGCGTGATCGACCCGTCTGCGGCCAGGTGCGGCAGCACCGCCTGGATCGTCGTCAGGTGCGCCCAGAACTTCGCGTCGAACGCCCGCCGCAGCATCGCCAGGTCCAGCGAAGCGATCGGCCCCATCCCCTCGGCGCCGGAGAGGCTCACCACCAGCACGTCCACCATGCCGAGCGACTCCGCCAGCGCGGCCATCGCCCCGGCGTCACCGCCGTCGGCCTGGTGTCCCGTCAAGGAAGGGTCGCTCACCGCGACGTCGTCGAGACGTTCCTTGCCACGTCCGGTCACGTGGACGTCGTAACCCTGTTCGTGCAGCCGACGCGCGGTCGCCAGGCCGATGCCCGAAGTGCCGCCGGCCACGAGAGCGATGCTCATGTCTGTTCCCCATTTCGAACCGGTACGTCTCGTTTCGAAATGGACGCTACCATCGGATCCCATGACCGACCAGTCCCGTCCCGGCCGCAAGCGCAGCGAACAGAGCCGGCTGGCGATCCTCGCCGCGACGCTCGACCTCGTCGCGGAGGCGGGCTACGGCACGCTGACCGTCGAAGGCATCGCCGCGCGCTCCGGCGTCGGCAAGCAGACGATCTACCGCTGGTGGCCGTCGAAGGCCGACGTCCTGCTCGACGCGCTCGCGACGAAAGCGGACCTGTTCGTGCCGATCCCGGACGAGGGGACGTTCCGCGCCGACCTCGCCGGCTTCCTGGGCAGCACGTTCGAGCTGGGCGAAAAAGCGCAGGTGGCGGACACGCTGCGCGCGCTGATGGCGCAGGCGCAGATCGACCCCGACTTCGGCAAGCGGTTCCGCGAGGACTTCCTCAACCGCCGTCGCGAGGCGCTCGGCACCATCGTCGAACGGGCTCGCGAGCGCGACGAACTGCCGGCGGAAGTCAGCTCCCGCACGGTGATCGACGTCGTGTTCGGCACGCTCTGGTATCGGCTCCTCGCGACGCGGGAGCCGATCGGCCGCGATCTGGCCGGTGAACTGGTGGCGCTACTGGCCGATCACGGCGCTTCGACCGCCGAAATCCGGTAGCGCGCCACCGACGCGTCGACGATCTGCACCGCCTGCTCGTCCGACGGCCCGGACCCGCGGAAGCGCTCGAGGTCCTCGTCGGACTCCCAGCGTTCGTACACGGTGATCCGGCCGGGGTCGAGCAGGTCGGCGCCCAGCGAGTATTCGAGGCAGCCAGGAGCTTCCCGCGCCAGCCGCACAGCCTCACGACAGTCGTCGAGGTACGCATCGCGGCTTTCGGGAGCGACGGCGAGCCAGCCGGCGACGATGATCATGTCGGGTTGATCCGGTCCGGCTTGATCGTGAGCAGCAGCCGCGTCTGGTCCCGGCCACCCCACCACGGGTACGGGCCGCCGAGGTAGCGCTGCGAGAGCTTCTCGATGTGCTCGACCGCGCCGTCCTCGGTCATGTCGATGACCTGCCCGCGGATCGCGTAGTAGCGCGACGGCCGTTCGCGGTCGGCGACGTTGAGCGCCACCCGCGGGTCACGCTCGATGTTGCGCTGCTTCTGGTGGCCCAGCACGGTGTTGACGAGGAGGTGCGTGCCGTCGGTGTCCACCCAGGTCTGGGTGAGCTGCGGCGAGCCGTCCGGCATCACCGTGGACAGGAAACAGAGGCTGGGCTCGCTCAGCAGAGCGAGCAGATCGCCGGGCAGTTCCACAGTGGTCTCCCGCTAGAGCTGGTCGGGCGCTTCGATGCCGAGCAGGGAAAGCCCGAGCGCGAGCGTGTGCGACGTCAGCGTAGTCAACCTGAGCCGGGACGCGCGCAGTGACGGTGAAGACGCTTTCAAGACCGGACATTCCTCGAAGAACCGCGAGAACGAGACCGCGGTCTCGTACAGGTACGTACAGAGCTTGTGCGGCGCGTAGCCGTCTGTCGCGGCCTTCAGCGCTTCGCCGAACCTGAGCAGCTTCAGCGCCAGCGCACGCTCGGCGGGCGCTTCCAAGAGCACGTCGGTGCCGTCGGGCAGCCCGCCCGCCTTCCGCAGGATCGACCGCGTCCGCGCGTACGCGTACTGCAGGTACACGGACGTGTTGCCCTCCTTGGCGAGCATCCGGTCCCAGGCGAAGACGTAGTCGCGTTCGCGGTCGCCGGACAGGTCGGCGTACTTGACCGCGCCGATGCCGACCGCACGCGCGACTTCGGCTTGCCCCGCCGCGTCCAGCTCACTGCGTTCGGCGACGACCGCGGCAGCCTGCGTCACGGCTTCGGTGAGCAGGTCGGCCAGCTTGACCGTGTCGCCGGAGCGGGTCCGCATGGTCTTGCCGTCCGCACCCAGCACCGTGCCGAAGCCGATGTGCTCGGCGTGCCCGGTCAGCCAGCCGGCCGCGCGGCAGACGGCGAACAGCATCGCGAAGTGCTGTGCCTGCGGCGCCCCGACGACGTAGAGGAGGTCGGTCGCGCCGCGTTCGGCCGTCCAGTACCGGACGGTGGCCAGGTCGGTCGCTGCGTACCCGTAGCCGCCGTCGCGCTTGCGGACGATCAGCGGTAGCCGGTCGCCCTCGCGGTTGCGGAACCCGTCGGGGAACACGCAGACGGCGCCGTCGCTGACCTCGGTCAGCCCGGCTTTCTCGAGGTCGTCCACCACCGCCGCGAGGTACGGGTTGTAGAAGCTCTCGCCGTAGATGTCCTGGTCCGTCAAGGAAATTCCGAGCAGCGCGTAGACCTCGTCGAAGTGCCGTGTCGATTCGGCGACCAGCTCCCGCCAGACCGCGAGGGTTTCTTCGTCGCCGCTCTGCAGGAGCACGACGCGCTCGCGCGCCCGCGTCGCGAACCCTTCGTCGCTGTCGAACTTCTGCCGTGCTTCGCGGTAGAACGCGTCGAGGTCGGCGATGGCGCGGTGCCCGGCCGGTACGTCGAGGAGGTGCTCGATGAGCATGCCGAACGGCGTACCCCAGTCGCCGAGGTGGTTGTGCGGCAGCACTTCGTGGCCGGCGAACCGCAGCAGGCGCGCGAGCGCGTCGCCGATCACCGTCGTGCGCAGGTGCCCGACGTGCATCTCCTTCGCGACGTTCGGGCTGCTGTAGTCCAGCGCGATCCGCCGCGGCCCAGTCGTTTCGGGCACGCCGAGACGTGGATCGCCGAGCAGCCCGGCGGTGCGTGTCTCCAGCCATTCCTTGCGCAGCACGAAGTTCAGGAAACCCGGCCCGGCGACTTCGGGTGGGTCGGCGATGCCGTCGAGTTCCAGCGCTCCGGCAATGGCTTCGGCGACTTCGCGCGGTGGGCGGCCGAGCCGCTTGCCCAGGCTCATCGCGAGGTTGCCCTGGTAGTCGACGCCGTCGCGCGGCGACGCCTGGATCAGCGCCTGCTCCGGCCTCAGGTCGACGTTCAGTGCTTTGCCGGCGGCGGCCACCACGCGGCGCGCCAGCTCCTCGGTAACGTCGGCGGTGTGCACGGTGTCCCTCCTTCGGCTCGGTCTCGGAGCACGCAGCGTAGCGAGCGTGACCGGGCGGTGACGAAGGGTTTACCGCAGCTCGCTGCCCTTGGTCTCGGGCAACGTGAGGATGACGGCGAAGGCGATCGCCGCGCCGGCCGCGACGTACCAGAAGTAGAGCGTCGGCGAGACCGCGCCGAAGACGGTGATGAGCAGCGGCGCGGTGCCGCCGAAGATCGCGACGGTCAGGTTGTACCAAGCGCCGATCCCCAGCCCGCGCAGTTCGGTCGGGAACAACTCGCTCATGATGGCCGGCGCGATCGACGTCATCGCCGTGTACAGCCCGAGCCCGACGCAGAACACGACGAGCAGCCCGCCGATGCTCGGGCCGATCAAGGTCGACAGCGGCACGACGACGACCGCGGTCGCCCCCGACCAGACGAGCAGCTGCGGCTTCCGCCCGACCCGGTCCGCGAGCGCGCCCATCGGGTACTGCAGGGCGATGAACAACGCCGTGCCGACGGAGAGTGCGAGGAACACGGAGTCCGCGTCGGCGTGCCGGTTCTTGACCGCGAACGACGTGAGCGCGCTGAAGAACGTGTAGTAGCAAAGGGTCGAGAGCATCGTGAAGCCGACGAGCCTGCCGACGGCCTTGGGGTGGTGCGTGAGCGTCGTCAGCAACGGCCGTTCGAGCTTGCGCGCCTTGGCCTTCGTCTGCTCGAACAGCTCGGTTTCGGCGAGACTGCGGCGCAGCCACAGCCCGACCAGGCCGAAGACGCCGCCCAGCAGGAACGGCAGCCGCCAGCCCCAGGACGCGAGCTGCGCCTTGTCCAGCGTGCGGGCCAGGACGAACCCGAGCACGGTCGCGATCAGCACCGCCGTCCCGGTCGAGATGTAGAAGAACGCCGAGTACCGGCCACGACGCTCCGGCGGCGCGATCTCGCCGAGGTAGGCGGACGCGTTCGACACCTCGCCGCCGAGTGACAGCCCCTGCGCGATGCGGGCGAGCAGCAGCAGGATCGGGGCGAGCCAGCCGACCTGGGAGAACGTCGGCAGCAGCCCGATCGCGACCGAGCCGCCGGCCATGAGCAGGATGGTGAGGATCATGGCGGGCTTGCGGCCGCGCGTGTCCGCGAAGCGCCCGAGCAGGACTCCGCCGAGCGGGCGGAAGAAGAACGCGAGCGCGTAGGTGGCGAACGTGTTGATCAGGGCGAGGGTGTCGTTCCCGGCGGGGAAGAACGCGCCGGCGAAGTAGATGCTGAACGTCGCGTAGATCGTCCAGTCGAACCACTCCAGCGCATTGCCCGCGCTCGCCGCGAACAGCTTGCGCACCGGCAGCCGGTGCCGCAGGGATGCCTGCACGGTGGACTCGGTCATGGCGGCCTCCACGTCACCCGAAGGTGGAACGGGACTTTGCCACATTCGTTCGCGGTGCGAAAGATCCCCACTGCCCGATTACCCCGCCACCCCGACTTCCAGCCACGCCCCGACCCTCCAGCCACGCGCCCCGGCCCTCCAGGCACGCGAGTCGTCCGTCCAGGTACGCGAGTCGTCCGTCCGGATAGGTAACTCCCTCCCTTACGCCGTGCTGGCCAGCGCGAACGGCAGCACCGCGGGCGCCCCGGCCCGCCGCAGCAGCCGCGCGGCCAGCGTCATCGTCCAGCCCGTGTCGATGACGTCGTCCACCAGCAGGATCGGCCCGGCCGGCAGCGTCGCCGCGAGGTCGGCCGGCATGCTCATCCGCCGCCACAGATCGGCCAGCCGCTGCGCGCTGTTCGCCTGACGCGGCGGCGGCCCGTCCGCGTCGAGCGCGCCCAGGAAGTCCAGCTTGCCGACGTCGGCCAGCCGCGTCGCGAGGCTGTACACGAGCTGCGGCCGCGTCGACGACGGCACCGCCACCACCGCGACCGGCCGCTCCGCCCACTTCCACCCGGCGAGCACCTGGACGCAGGCCTTGAACACCGAGTCGGGCACGTCGGTGTCCGCCGCCGTCGCGCCGACGAGCTCCCGCAACCGGTTGCCCCACCCGACGTCGGTGAGCCGCCCGAGCACCTGACCCGGCTCGGCCTGGTCGTCGGCCGAGATCCGGCCGGACACCGGAACGTCCAAAGAGGACATCCCGGTGGGCCACTGCTTCCGGGGCGCGACCTCGACGCCCGGCCGTTGCAGCCGTTCCCGGGTCGCTTCGGCGACGTCGTCGGCGACCGTCGTGTCCCAGTGCTTGCCGGTGCAGTTGTCGCACCGCCCGCACGGCGCCGCCTCGGGGTCGTCGAGCTGGCGCCGCAGGTACTCCATCCGGCAGCCGTCGGCCGCCAGGTAGCCGAGCATCGCGGCTTGCTCGCGCTCCCGGGCCTCCGCGACCCGTCGGTACCGCCCGCGGTCGTACTCCCAGTCCTGACCTGTGCTCGTCCAGCCGCCCTTCACGCGCCGCACCGCGCCGTCGACGTCCAGGACCTTGAGCACCATTTCCAGCCGAGACCGGGAAAGCTCCACCGACGGCTCGAGCGCGGCCGTCGACAGGGGACGGTCGGCGTAGGCGAGGGTGTTCAGCACCTGCGTCACCCGCAGCTCGTCGGGGAAGGCGAGCGACCCGAAGTACGCCCAGATCGCCTTGTCCTCCTCGCCGGGCAGCAGCACGACCTCGGCGCGCTCGACACCACGCCCGGCGCGGCCGACCTGCTGGTAGTACGCGATCGGCGACGACGGTGCCCCGAGGTGCACGACGAACCCGAGGTCCGGCTTGTCGAACCCCATGCCCAGCGCGGACGTCGCGACCAGCGCCTTGACCCGGTTGCCGAGCAGGTCGTCCTCGGCCGCCTGCCGGTCGGCCGGGTCGGTCTTGCCGGTGTACGCCGCCACCGGGTAACCCCGGTCCTTCAGCAGCGACGCGACGTCGTGCGCCGCCGCCACGGTCAGCGTGTAGATGATCCCCGACCCGGGCAGCTCGGCCAGGTGCTCGGCGAGCCAGGCCAGCCGCGCCTGCGATGTCGGCAGCCGGCACACCGACAACCGCAGGCTCTCCCGGTCGAGGGTGCCCCGCAGCACGAGCGTGTCGGTGCCCGTGCCGAGACCCAGCTGCTCGGCGACGTCGGTGACGACGCGGTCGTTCGCCGTCGCCGTGGTCGCCAGCACCGGCACGCCGTCGGGCAGGTCGCCCAGCAGCGTGCGCAGGCGCCGGTAGTCCGGCCGGAAGTCGTGCCCCCAGTCGGAGATGCAGTGCGCCTCGTCGACCACCAGCAGCCCGGTGCTCGCGGTCAGCTTCGGCAGGACGTTGTCGCGGAAGTCCGGGTTGTTCAGCCGTTCGGGGCTGACCAGGAGGACGTCCACCTCGCCGGCCGCGACCGAGGCCTGCACCTGGTCCCACTCCTGCGCGTTCGCGGAGTTCATGGTCGCCGCGTGGATCCCGGCCTTCGCCGCGGCCGAGATCTGGTTGCGCATCAGGGCGAGCAGGGGCGAGACGATGACCGTCGGCCCGCTGCCCTGTTCCCGCAGCAGTGCCGTGGCCAGGAAGTACACCGCCGACTTGCCCCAGCCGGTGCGCTGCACGACCAGCGCGCGACGTCGCTGCGCGACCAGGGCCTCGATGGCCGTCCACTGGTCTTCGCGCAGCTTCGCCGAATCGCCGGCCAGGGCCCGGAGGAGGGTCTCGGCGCGGTCGCGGAGGGCTGGGGTGGTGCTGGTCGTGTCCACGTCCCCACGTCTACCCCATGGCACCGACGATCCGGGAATCGGCGGCGGCGCGAACGGACCGTTCGTGTCGAATACGGGTGGTTATGTGACCTGAATCACATTCGCGACCCGGTCGGGCGAGGTGGCGGACAGCACCCGACGCCTCGCGCGCGCGATGTATAGGCTCCCGAGTCATGTCACCACGGCGGATCGGGGTCATGGGCGGCACGTTCGACCCCGTGCACCACGGCCACCTCGTCGCGGCCAGCGAGGTCCAGTCCCGGTTCGGGCTCGACGAAGTGATCTTCGTCCCCACCGGCCAGCCCTGGCAGAAGACCAGCCGCCGGGTGACCAAGGCCGAGGACCGCTACCTGATGACGGTCATCGCGACCGCGTCCAACCCGGTCTTCTCGGTCAGCCGCGTCGACATCGACCGCGCCGGCCAGACCTACACCGTCGACACCCTGCGCGACCTGCACGCCGAGTACCCCGGCGACCAGCTCTTCTTCATCACCGGCGCCGACGCCCTCGAGCAGATCCTGACCTGGCACAAGGCCGACGAGCTGTTCGACTTCGCGCACTTCATCGGCGTCACGCGGCCCGGCTACCGGCTCAATTCGCACCACCTGCCCAGCGGCAAGGTGAGCCTCGTCGAGGTCACCGCGATGGCGATCTCGTCGACCGGCTGCCGCGATCGCGTCGAGCGCGGGGAGCCGGTCTGGTACCTCGTTCCCGACGGCGTCGTCCGCTACATCGCGAAGAAGGATCTCTACCGGAAGAGCGACTGAAGCACCGCTGGTCGCGGCGGGTACTCTTCTCGGGCGAACCCGATCTGTGAAGGAGCACCGTGGCAGCCACGTCCGAGGCACGAGAGCTGGCCGTAGCGGCCGCACACGCGGCGGCGGACAAGAAGGCCAGCGACGTAGTCGTGCTGGACGTGTCCGAGCAGCTCGTCATCACCGACGCCTTCGTCATCGCCTCCGCGTCCAACGAGCGCCTGGTCGGCGCGATCGTCGACAATGTCGAGGAGAAGCTGCGGGAGAGCGGGCACAAGCCGGTCCGCCGCGAAGGCGCCCGCGAGGGCCGCTGGGTCCTGCTCGACTACGTCGACGTCGTCGTGCACGTCCAGCACGTCGAGGAGCGCACGTTCTACGGCCTCGAAAGGCTGTGGAAGGACTGCCCGCGCATCGAGGTGGCCGGTCTCGAAGAGCCGCCCGCCGACGAGGACCCGGACGTCCCGTGAGCCCCCGGCGGCTCGTGCTCTGGCGCCACGGCGAGACGGACTACAACGCCGCCGGGCGGATGCAGGGACACCTCGATTCGGCGCTGACGCCGGTCGGCTGGAACCAGGCCCGGTTCGCGGTCCCCGCGCTGGCCCGGTTCTCCCCGGACCTCGTCATCGCGTCCGACTTGCGCCGCGCCACCGACACGGCCACCGTGCTCACCGACGCGATCGGTGTTCCGCTGCGGATCGACAAGCGGCTGCGCGAGACGCACCTCGGCGAATGGCAGGGGCTCACCGGCGCGGAGGTCGACGCGGCCTACCCCGGTGAACGCGACCGCTGGCGCAAGGACGCGACCTGGGCGCCGCCGGGCGGGGAGAACCGCCTCGACGTCGCCGACCGCGCGGGCGAGGTGGTCAGCGACCTGCAGCAGGCCAACTCTTCGGTGGGCGACACCGTGCTGCTGGCCGCGCACGGCGGGCTGATCACGGCGCTCACCGCGCGGCTGCTGAACCTGCCGGTGGAGACCTGGCCGTCGCTGGGCGGGATCTCGAACTGCCACTGGGTCGAGCTGGGCGCGCGCGACGGGAAGTGGCGGCTGCAGGCCTACAACGCGGGGATGCACGGCTAGCCGATGGGGCCGCGCCTGCTCGTGTTCGGCGATTCGCTGAGCTTTCACGGTCCCGAAGGACCCTGCGCCGCGGACGAACCACGGCTGTGGCCCAACGTGGCCGCGGCCGCGTTGGGCGGCACCGCCGACCTGGTCGCCGGGATCGGCTGGACTGCCCGCGACGCCTGGTGGTCGCTGACCGGCGACCCGCGGGTCTGGGCCGATCTGCACCACGTCGACGCGGTCGTGCTGGCGGTCGGCAGCATGGACACGTTGCCGTCGCCGTTGCCGACGTACCTGCGCACCGGGCTGAAGTACCTGCGGCCCGACCCCGTGCGACGCGTGGTGCGCAAGGCCTACCTGGACGCGCAGCCCCGGCTTTCGGTCGCCTTCCGCGGCCGTCCTGTCGTGCTGCCGGCCAAGCTCACCGTGCAGTACCTCGACACGGCGGTGGGCGCGTTGCGCGTCCTGCGGCCGGAACTGCCGATCTTCAGCATGCTGCCCTCGGTGCACCGCGCGGCGGCCTACGGTGGCGTGCACACCGCGCGGCCGGCCGCGGCGGCCGCGATGGCGGCCTGGGGCGCGCGGTCGGGGGTGCCGTTGCTGGACCTCGAAGCCGTTGTCGGAGAGCACGTCCTGAGCGGCGAAGGCAACCCCGACGGCATGCATTGGGGCTGGCAGGGACACGCCGCGGTGGGCGACGCGATGTCCGTGTTGATGAAGCCGGTGCTGACCCCCGGCCACGTAGGCTGACGGCGTGTCGGTCGCCGTAGTCACGGATTCCACCGCCCACCTGCCGGAGGGCTTCGCCGAACGGCACGCGGTCCGGGTGGTGCCGCTGCACGTCCTGGTCGACGGCGTGGTCTCCCTCGACGGCGTCGAGACCGGCCCCGCGGCGGTCGCCGAGGCGATGAGCCAGCACAAGATCGTCACGACGTCCCGGCCGACGCCCACGGAGTTCGTCAAGGAGTACCGCGCGGCGCTCGCCGACGGCGCGGACTCGATCGTTTCGGTGCACCTCTCGCGCGAGTTGTCGGGCACCTGGGAAGCGGCGGTGCTGGCCGCGCAGGAAGTCGGGCCGGACCGGGTCCGCGTGGTCGACTCGCGCACCACCGCGATGGGGCTCGGGTTCGCCGCGCTGCACGCCGCCTCCGCGGCCGCGGCCGGGTCCGACGCGGCCGCGGTCGAAGCCGCCGCGGTGACCGCGGCCGGTTGCTCGTCGACGTTGTTCGTCGTGGAAACCCTCGACCACCTGCGTCGCGGCGGGCGGATCGGGCCGGCGGCCGCGCTGCTCGGCACGGCACTGGCGGTGAAGCCGGTGCTGCACATGTCCGAAGGCCGGATCCTGCCGCTGGAGAAGGTCCGCACCATGAACCGGGCGCTCGCGCGGCTGGTCGAGCTCGCCGCCCAGGCCGCCCGGGACGACGACGTCGAGCTGGCCGTCCACCACCTCGCGTCGCCGGAGCGGGCGGTCGAGCTGGCGAACCGGCTGGAGGAAGCCGTGCCGCGCTCGGCGGGGTGCGTGGTTTCCGAGCTGGGGGCGGTGATCGGGGCCCACACCGGGCCCGGGGTGCTCGGGGTGGTCATCCAGCGGACGGTCCCGTCCCGCAGCTAGCCCGCCGGCGCGCCGAACCCTCCAGGATGCCACCCGGGTACGACGGAAACGACCGTTCCCGGCTCGGGCGGAGTGGATCCGTCCACATCACCCCGGTTGTCCACAGGACGCGGCGGCACCCCTGTCGGACGCCACCCCGCGAGCCCTAACGTCGATCGTGTGTTCGAGCAGCCCGCCCGGGATCCGGGCCTCCCCGTCAACGACCGGCTCGCCTGGCTGGCCGACCAGCTCTCGCCCGACGCGAGCACGGTCGGGCCCGGTGGCCGGCTGGTCCGGCGCTGGCTGCCGGGCGGTCCGGCCGGTGCCGGCCGCCGCCGGTGGGCGTTCGCCGGTGTCCTCGTGTCGGTCGTGGTGATCGTCCTCGGCTCGGTCGCGCTCTTCGGCGGCCCGCCGGTACCCGAGCCCCCGCCCGCGCTGCCCAGCGCGAAACCGGCAAGCGAAGCACCGGCCCGGGCCGCACCCCAGGCGGGTCTCGTCGTCAGCGTGATCGGCCGGGTCCGGTCGCCCGGCCTGGTCACTGTGGTCCAGGGCGCCCGGGTCGCGGACGTCCTGCGGGCCGTCGGCGGGGCCGAGCCCGGCGCGGACCTGAGCGCGCTCAACCTCGCCCGCCGGGTGACCGACGGGGAGCAGCTCGCGGTCGGGATCCCGGCGCCCGCGGCCGCGCCGGCCGGTGCCCCGGCGGACGCGAAGGTCGACCTCAACGCGGCGAGCGCGGACCAGCTGGACACGCTGCCCGGCGTCGGCGAGGTGACGGCCCAACGGATCATCCAGTGGCGCACCGAGCACGGCGGCTTCACGAAGGTCGAGCAACTGCGCGACGTCGGCGGCATCGGCGAAAGCAAGTTTCAGAAATTGCGGGAGAAGGTGACGGTCGGATGAGCACCCTGCCCACGACCGACACCCGGCAGGACATGCGGCTCGTCCCGGCGGCGCTGGCGTGCTGGCTGGCCGCGCTCGGCGGGCTGCTGCTGGGCTGGTGGACGGCGGTGGCACTCGGCCTCGCTTCGGCGGTGGTCGCCGGGCTGCTGCTCTGGCGGGCGCGGGGGCGTCCCCGGGTGCTCGGCGCGGCGGCGGCCCTGCTGGTGCTGGGACTGGTCGCCGCGGGCCCGGTCGCCTGGCGGATCCGGGAGGCGCAGCGCGACGACCTCCGCGCGGCTTCGGCCGACGGGCTCCCCGCGTCGCTGCGGGTCGTCGTCGCCGAGCGGCCGAAACCCGTGCGCAGCGCCGGCTACGCCGATCAGCAGGCCGGTGCCCGATCGGTGGTGCTGACGACCGACGTCCGCACGGCGTCGGTCGACGGCCGGCCCGTGACGTCGTCCGGACGCGTCCTGCTGCTGGCGCCCGTCGCCCAGTGGGCTTCACTGCTGCCGGGCCAGGAGGTGACGGCGAGCGGCTTGCTCATGTCACCGCGCGGCTCGGACCTGACCGTCGCGGTGCTGTCCGTGCGCGGCCCGCCGGGAGACCTCGGGTCGGCGCCGTGGTGGCAGCGGACCGCGGCCGGGCTGCGCGCCGGACTCCACGACCTGTGCCAGGTCCTGCCGGACGAACCGGCCGGCTTGCTGCCGGGCCTGGTTCTGGGCGACACGAGCGGGTTGTCGCCGCGGGTCGAGCAGGAGTTCGTCACCGCCGGGCTCGCCCACCTGACCGCGGTCAGCGGGGGAAACCTGGCCGTGGCGTGCGGCGCGGTACTGCTCTTGCTGCGGCTGGTGCGGCTCGGGCCGCGGCTGTCGGCGGTGGCGGCCGGCGCGTGCCTGGTCGGGTTCCTCGTCCTGGTCGGCCCGGAGCCGAGCGTGCTGCGCGCGGGGGTGATGGCGGCGGTCGCGTTGCTGGCTCTGGCGCTGGGCAAGCGAGGTTCGGCGTTGCCCGCACTGGCTTTCGCGGTGGCTGCGCTGGTGGTGACGGATCCGGCGATGGCGACGGACTTCGGGTTCGCGCTGTCGGTGTTCGCCACGGCCGGGCTGGTCCTCCTCGCGCCCCGCTGGGCCGTCGCGCTGGCTCGTCGCGGTGTCCCGCCGGGATTCGCCGAAGGGCTGGCGATCCCGCTGGCGGCCTTCCTCGTGACCGCGCCGGTCATCGCGGGCATGGCGGGCACGGTGAGCCTGGTTTCGGTGCTGACCAACGTCCTCGCCGCGCCCGTCGTGGCCCCCGCGACGGTGCTCGGCGTGCTGGCGACGGTGATCGGGCCTTGGTGGCCGGGTGCCGGGAAGGTCCTGGTGCACCTGGCCGACCCGGAGGCCCGGTGGCTGATCACCGTGGCGCGCCACGGCGCGCGGGCTCCCGGCGCGGTCGTCGCCTGGCCCGGCGGCTGGTCGGGCGGGCTGCTCGCGGCCGCCGTGCTGGCGGTGCTGGTGCTGGCCGCTCGGCGCCGGCGCGTGCGGTTGGTAATGGCGGTGCTCGTCGTCGGCGCGCTGCTGGTCTTCGTGCCGGTCCGGGTGCTCGCGCCGGCGTGGCCACCGCGGAACTGGGCGATGGTCGAGTGCGACGTCGGGCAGGGCGACGCCGTCGTGCTGGCGACCGCCGAGCCGGGACGCGCGGTCGTCGTGGACACCGGACCCGAGCCGGGACCGGTCGACGAGTGCCTGCACCGGCTGGCGGTCGACCGGATCCCGCTGCTGGTGCTGAGTCACCTGCACGCCGACCACATCGGCGGGCTGACATCGGTCTTCGACGGCCGGGCGGTCGGCGGGATCGCCGTCGGCCCCGGGCGGGCGCCGGAGTGGGCGTGGCGGCAGGTCGCCGCGGAGGCTCGCCGGCAGGGGGTGCCCCTGGTGGAGCTGAGCCCGGGGGAGCGGCTGACGTGGCCCGGGCTGTCGCTCGACGTGCTCGGCCCGCGCTACGTGCCGGAGCGTTCGGCCGGTCTGCAGGACGGCACAACGATCAACAACAGCTCGGTCGTCCTGCGAGCACGGACCCCGGCCGGCCGGGTGCTCCTGACCGGCGACGTCGAACTGGCGGCCCAGGCCGACCTGCTGGCCGACGGCGACGACCTGAAAGCGGAGGTGTTGAAGGTGCCCCACCACGGCTCGCGCTACTCGTTGCCGGCGTTCCTCACGGCGGTCGGGCCGCGGGTGGCATTGGTCAGCGTGGGCGCGGGCAACACCTACGGGCACCCGAACAAGTCCACAATGGACACCTTGACGGCGCTCGGAGCCTTGGTCACCCGGACCGACATGGACGGCGACACGGCGGTGGTCGGCGACCCGGCAGGCCCGGCGGTAGCGCGACGGGGCGAGCCGCGCGGCCCGCCGCGCCGCTGAAGCCGGAGCTGGCCCCGCGAGCCCGCCCTGCAGCGGAGGTCAGTAGCCGAGCTTCTTGATCGCTTTGACGAACAGCCTGGCGGCGTTGGCCGGACCGATGCGGGTGGCGGCGCAGCGGAGGCGGGCGGCCCAGCACGTGGTCCGCCTCGCCGTTGAGCGAAGTCGCCTGTCCGCAATAAGACCCCGAGAGGAGGTACTCGCCGGGCGGGCAGCGGAGTCTACCCCGGCCGCGGAGGTCAGTAGCCGAGCTTCTTCTTCATGGCTTCGCTGCACAGCTCGGCGGTGCCGGCTGGACCGACGTGGGCCGTTGAGCGGAAGTCATCTGTCCCGCGAACAAAAATCCGAAAGGAGGCACTCGCCGGGGCGGGCAGTGAACCCGCCCCGGCGAAGGACGTCAGTAGCCGAGCGCCTCGTTCACTGCCTTGGCGGACGCGGCCACGGTCGCCTTCGGGCCGATGTGGTTCTCGACCGCGTCGAGGGTCTTGAGGCCGTCGCCGGTGATCAGGAGCACCGTCTCGGCGTCCGGGTCCAGCTTGCCGGTCTCGACCAGCTTCTTCGCCGTCGCGACGGTGACCCCGCCCGCGGTCTCGGTGAAGATGCCTTCGGTGCGGGCCAGCAGCCGGATGCCCTCGACGACCTCTTCGTCGGTGACGTCCTCGATCGCGCCGCCGGTGCGGTTGACGATGTCGAGCACGTACGGGCCGTCGGCCGGGTTGCCGATCGCCAGGGATTTGGCGATCGTGTCCGGCTTCACCGGCTGGACCACGTCCTGGCCGGCGCGGAACGCGGCCGACACCGGCGAGCAACCGGTGGCCTGCGCGCCGAACACCTTGTACGGGCTGGCGTCCACGAGACCGAGCTGGCCCAGCTCGCGGAAACCCTTGTCCACCTTGGTCAACTGCGAACCGGAGGCGATCGGCACGACGATCTGCGGCGGGATGCGCCAGCCGAGCTGCTCGGCGACCTCGAAGGCCAGCGTCTTCGAGCCTTCCGAGTAGTACGGCCGGACGTTCACGTTGACGAACGCCCACTTCGGGTGCTCGCCGGCGAGCTCGGTGGCGAGGCGGTTGACGTCGTCGTAGTTGCCGTCGACGGCGATCAGGTCGCCGTCGTAGACCGCGGTGGTGAGGATCTTGGCGCGCTCGAGGGTCTTCGGGATCAGCACGACCGACCGCCAGCCCGCGCGGGCCGCGGCGGCGGCCGTCGCGTTGGCCAGGTTGCCGGTCGACGGACAGGCGAGCACCTCGAACCCGAACTCGCGGGCCGCGGCCAGCGCGACGGCGACCACGCGGTCCTTGAAGGAGTGCGTCGGGTTGCCGGTGTCGTCCTTGACCCACAAGCGCTTGAGGCCGAGTTCCTTGGCGAGGCGGTCGGCGCGGATCAGCCGGGTCGCGCCGGGCTCGGTGTTCGGGATCTCTTCGATGTTGGACGGCACCGGGAGGAGCTTCTTGTAGCGCCAGATGTTCTTGGGGCCGGCCTCGATGTCTTCGCGGCGGACGCGGCCGAAGTCGTAGGCGACCTCGAGCGGCGAGAAGTCCTCGGCGGAGACGAACTCCGGGGCGAGCGGCTGCCGGTGGCCCTCTTCCTTCGACACCAGTTCGACGGCGGGACCGAGATCCGGGGTCTTCGTGGTGGAGGTCGTTCCGAGGGTGGCGGTCATCGCGAGGTTCCTTTCCTCATCTGCCCCGCCGAAGCGGGCCGGAATTGGCACCGTGGTCGTCAGCTACCCCGCGATCGCGGGATGACAGGCTGTACGCCGGTTGCCGGGGCTTCGTCGGGCCGTTCCCTCTGCCCCTCTGGATGAGCGGTATTCGGTTGTCGGTGCGCGCCAAGAAGCGCGCCGCCTCGAGGACACCGTACGACATGGCGCTCACGCTGTGCCATGGTGGCCGCTCGACATCACCGGAGCGGGCGCACGAGACCGCAAGTGAGAGGATCCACCCGTGACCGCGCAAGCCACCGCCCCGGCCCCGCTTCACCTGGTCCTGGGTGAGGAAGAACTGCTGATCGAGCGCGCCGTGCGGGAGACGCTCGCCGCGTCCCGCGCGCTCGACGCCACGGCCGAGCTGACTCGCGTCCGGGTGTCGGATCTCACAGCCCCCGAGCTGGCCGAACTCGTCAGCCCGTCGCTGTTCAGCGAGGGTCGCGTGATCGTCTTGGAGTCGGCGCAGGACATCTCGCAGGAGCTTTCCGACGCGGTGGCGTCCTACCTGAAGGACCCGGCGGACGGTGTCGTGCTGGTCGTCGTGCACACCGGCGGCGGGCGCAGCAAGGCGGGCAAGACGCTCCCGGCGGTGCTGAAGAAGGCCGGCGCGGAGGTCACCGAGTGCCCGAAGATGACCAAGCCGGCCGAGCGCGAGCAGTTCGTACGGCACGAGGTGCGCCGCGCGGGCGGCAAGATCGACCCGGGCGGAGTCGCCGCTCTGATCGACGCCGTGGGGTCCGACCTGCGAGAACTCTCCTCGGCGGCGACGCAACTGGTGGCGGACGCCGGCGGAACCGTCGACGCGGACGCAGTCCATCGCTACCACCGCGGGCGCGCTGACGTGACCGGCTTCGCGGTCGCGGAGAAGGCCGTGAGCGGCGACCGTTCGGCGGCGCTGGAGTCGCTGCGCTGGGCGATGCAGCTGGGCGTCCCGCACGTCCTGGTGGCGGACGCGCTGGCCGACGCGGTCCGCACGATCGCCCGGGTCTCGGGCGCGGGCCGGGGCAACCCGAACCAGCTGGCGGGCGAGCTGGGCATGCCGCCGTGGAAGATCCGCAAGGCCCAGGGCCAGGTCCGGGGCTGGAACCAGGACGGCCTGGCGACGGCGATGCGCGTGGTGGCGAGGCTGAACGCCGAGGTCAAGGGCGTGGCGGCCGACCCGGGCTACGCGTTGGAGCGCGCGGTCCTCGAGGTAGCGGCCGCCAAGGGCGACCGCTGACGGCGGTGAAACGAGCCGCGCCCACCGGCTCCCGCCGCGCCCACCGGCTCCCGCCGCGCCCACCGGCTCCCGCCGCGGCTCCCGCGCGGGCGGTCATGACGGGTCTCGCGCGGTCGGCGTTGCCGTACGCGAGTACTGATCAGGGCTCGCGGCAAGCGACCGGCGGGTGCAGCTCTGCCGCTCGCGGGAATGTGCCGACGCCGATCCACTGCGCGCGCCGCGCAAGCTCCGGGCATGAAGAAAGCCCCGGCCGAAGCCGGGGCTTTCCCAGAAATCAACCGGCTCAGAGCGCGTTGACGCGCTTCGCCAGCGCCGACTTCTTGTTGGCGGCCTGGTTGGCGTGGATGACGCCCTTCGAGACGGCCTTGTCCAGCTTCTGGGCGGCGTCGCGCTGCAGCTCGACGGCCTTGGCCTTGTCGCCGGACTCGGCGGCTTCGCGAACCTTGCGGATCGCGGTCTTCACCGAGGACCGGATCGCCTGGTTGCGCTGACGCGCCTTCTCGTTCGTCGTGATGCGCTTGATCTGCGACTTGATGTTGGCCATAGGGCAACTCCTGTTTCACTCGGTGAGATCGCCGCCGCGCTGAAGTGGCCCCGCGGAAAGCGGGTTTCCTCCATGACGGAATGCCGCACGGGCAGCGAGCGACCACTTTAACAGCCGGGCCGCGGACGCCCGGAGCCGGGAGTATCGTGGGCGGCGGCAGTGCCTAGGGTTCCGTCGCCGGTCTGCGCTCCCGCTCCACACAACCAGGACCGGCGGGTCTGGTCCGAGCGGCACCATCGGCGGGCCCGGACGGCCGGTCGTTCATCTGACGGGGCAAAAGCCTGGAGGACCCGGTTTTCGCGCGCGCGAAAACCCGAAGGGTCCCATGAACACCACCGCCCTCTCGCTCGTCCTCGTCGCCGCCGTCGTGCACGCCGCGTGGAACCTGGCCGCCAAGCGGATCTCCTCCGGTGGCACCCAGTTCGTCTGGCTCTACTACACCGCTTCCGCCGTCGTGCTGCTGCCGGTCACGGTCGTGCTGCTCGTCGTGGAAGACGACCGTCCACAGTGGAGCTGGCTGGTGGCCGCGGTGGTCACGTCGGTGCTGCACATCGTCTACGGCATCGTGCTGCAGCGCGGGTACCGCGTCGGCGACCTCTCCGTCGTCTACCCCGTCGCGCGGGGCACCGGGCCGCTGCTGTCGGTGCTGGCCGCCGTCCTCGTGCTCGGCGAGCGGCCCGGCTGGCTCGGCCTGCTCGGCGCGTTCCTGGTGATCGCCGGGGTGCTCGTGATCAGCACCGGCCGCCAGGGCGGCGACCCGAAGGCCGTCAAGGCCGGCATCCTCTACGGCCTCCTGACCGGGGCCGTCATCGCCGGCTACACCCTCTGGGACGCGCACTCGGTGACCGGCCTCGGCGTGCCGCCGGTCGTCTACTTCGGCCTCGGCTCGGTCCTGCAGAGCGTGCTGCTCCTGCCCGGCGCGCTGGCCGGCCGCGTGGAGGTGACGCGGATCTGGCGCGAGCAGCGCCGCGAGGTGTTCATCGTCGGGCTGCTTTCGCCGATCGCGTACATCCTCGTGCTGTTCGCCCTCACGATGGCGCCGGTCAGCCTGGTCGCGCCCGCCCGGGAGCTGAGCATCGTGCTCGGCGGCCTCGCCGCCTGGCTGGTGCTGGGCGAAAGCGACGCCGTGCGGCGGCTCGCCGGGTCGGTGATCGTGCTGTCCGGCATCGCCGCGATTGCGGCGGCCTGAGCGCGTCCGGTAGGGATGGTCGGATGGAAGTCCTGAAGAGCAGGCTGATCGTCCGCGCGCGCGACGCCGAGGCGACGACGGCGTTCTACCGCGACACCCTCGGCCTGGCCGTGGAGCGTGAGTTCCCCGGCGGCACGGTGTTCTTCCTCGGCCACGGCTCCCTGGAGGTCTCCGGCCGGGGCGAGACGGGCGCGTCGCCCGATCTGGTGCTCTGGCTGCAGGTCCGCGACCTCGCCGGCACCTTGGCCGATCTCAAGGAGCGAGGCCTGGAGCCGGTGCGGGGCGCCCAGCGCGAGCCCTGGGGCCTCGACGAGGCCTGGATCGCCGACCCGGAAGGCACGCGGATCGTGCTGGTCGAGGTGCCCGAGGGCCACCCCATCCGGGTGGACACCCGTTAGACGGGCTTGACGGCGCGCAGCTGCGCGGCCAGCGCGGCGAAGCCGGGCGGGTCCCAGGTCCACGTCTGCAGGTCGGCGAAGCCCGCTTCGGCGGCTTCGTCGGCCAGGACGTGCCTGCTCACGGGCAGCCACTTCTCGTGCGCGGACAGCAGCAGCCGCCCGCCGGGCCGCAGCACCCGGAGCAGCTCGGCGAACCCGACCGCCCGGTCGTCCCAGAGCATGACGTTGTTGACGGTCAGCACGACGTCGACGGACCCGTCGGGCTCGCCGGTGCGGGCCGCCGACCCTTCGCGCAGCTCGGCGCGGTCGCCGCAGCGCTCGTGGCAGAGCCCGAGCATCTCGGGGGAGGGGTCGACGCCGATGGCGCGCCCGGCCAGCCGCGCGGCGGCGTCCAGGCCGACGCCGGGGCCGGGGCCGACGACCAGGACGGTCTCGTCCGGTTCGATCCGGGCCAGGTCGACGACGCGCTGCTCGGTGGCGGCGTTGCCCCGCGCCATCACCCAGCCGCCGAGGCGGCCGAGCGGGCCGGAGGGGTGACCGAACGCACGGTCGAGAACGCGGGCGAAGCCGCTGGTCTCCGGCTGGGGAGGGGGTGCCGGCTGGTGCGAAGTGCTCATACTTCGAGGGCACCACGGATCACCAAAGCCCGCATCGGGGATGACCCCCACTGGCACCCGGAGGGCCATGGGAGCATAGAGGTGGCCATCCCCGACTTTCCGAGGACTCATTCGAGTGACGACGTTCGCCGACACGACCTTCACGCCTCCGGAGCTCATCCGGAACTTCTGCATCATCGCGCACATCGACCACGGCAAGTCCACCCTGGCCGACCGCATGCTGCAGCTCACCGGCGTCGTGGAAGAGCGGGCCATGCGCGCTCAGTACCTCGACCGGATGGACATCGAGCGCGAGCGCGGGATCACGATCAAGGCCCAGAACGTCCGGCTGCCCTGGCAGGTCGACGGGCAGGACCACGTCCTGCACATGATCGACACCCCGGGCCACGTCGACTTCACCTACGAGGTCTCCCGGGCGCTGGAGGCGTGCGAAGGCGCCGTCCTGCTGGTCGACGCCGCGCAGGGGATCGAGGCCCAGACGCTGGCCAACCTCTACCTCGCGCTGGAGAACAACCTCCAGATCATCCCGGTGCTGAACAAGATCGACCTGCCCTCGGCCGACCCCGACAAGTACGCGGGTGAGCTGGCCCACATCATCGGCTGCGAGCCGGACGACGTGCTGCGGGTCTCGGCCAAGACCGGCATGGGCGTCGGCGCGCTGCTCGACGAGGTCGTGAAGTCGGTCCCGGCGCCGCAGGGCGACGCGGACGCGCCGGCCCGGGCGATGATCTTCGACTCGGTCTACGACACCTACCGCGGCGTCGTCACCTACATCCGCGTCGTCGACGGCAAGATCACCCCGCGCGAGCGCATCAAGATGATGTCCACCGGCGCCACCCACGAGCTGCTGGAAGTCGGCATCATCTCGCCGGAACCGAAGGCCAGCAAGGGACTCGGCGTCGGCGAGGTCGGCTACCTGATCACCGGCGTGAAGGACGTCCGCCAGTCCAAGGTCGGCGACACCGTGACGTCCGAGCGCAACGGCGCGAAGGAAGCGCTGGCCGGGTACCGCGAACCGAAGCCGATGGTCTACTCCGGACTGTATCCGGTGGACGGGTCCGACTACCCGGAGCTGCGCGAGGCGCTGGACAAGCTCCAGCTGAACGACGCCGCGCTCGACTACGAGCCGGAGACGTCGGTGGCGCTGGGCTTCGGCTTCCGCTGCGGCTTCCTCGGCCTGCTGCACCTGGAGATCACGCGCGACCGGCTCGAGCGCGAGTTCGGCCTCGACCTGATCTCGACGGCGCCCAACGTGGTCTACGACGTCGTGCTGGACGACGGCAAGGAAATCCACGTCACCAACCCGTCGGACTGGCCGACCGGCAGCAAGATCGACAAGGTGCTGGAGCCGGTCAGCAAGGTCAGCATCCTGGCGCCGTCGGAGTTCATCGGCACGATCATGGAGCTGTGCCAGAACAAGCGCGGCCAGCTGCTCGGCATGGACTACCTGTCCGAGGACCGCGTCGAGCTGCGGTACAACATGCCGCTGGGCGAGATCATCTTCGACTTCTTCGACACGCTGAAGTCGCGTACACGCGGTTATGCGTCGCTGGACTACGAAGAGGCCGGCACCCAGGCGGCGGACCTGGTCAAGGTGGACATCCTGCTGCAGGGCGAGGCCGTGGACGCGTTCTCCGCGATCGTGCACAAGGACGACGCCTACAACTACGGCAACCGCATGGTGAACCGGCTTCGCGAGCTGATCCCGCGGCAGAACTTCGAGGTGCCGATCCAGGCGGCCATCGGCGCCCGGATCATTGCCCGCGAAACCATTCGCGCGATCCGCAAGGACGTTCTGGCCAAGTGCTACGGCGGTGACATTTCGCGTAAGCGCAAGCTGCTGGAAAAGCAGAAGGAAGGCAAGAAGCGGATGAAGACCGTGGGCCGGGTCGAGGTCCCGCAGGAGGCCTTCGTCGCCGCACTGTCCACTGAGGACTCCGGGAAGAACAAGAAGTAACTGTTCCACTGATGTGACAACGGCGCCCATATTCACGCCACCGCGTGAATATGGGCGCCGAACCCGTGTTCGACGCGGTTTCTGTCGGTGCTGTCTGGTTCGCTCTGGTGCGAAGAGCGAAAGGAGAGCACTATGACGGTCATGGCGGACATCGAGCATCCCACCGATTCGGGCCCCTTGACGGTGCACGATATCGAGGGGATCCCGAATGACGGCCGACGCTACGAGCTCATCGACGGGGTGCTCATCGTGAGCCCTGCGCCGGGAAGAAGACATCAGAAGGTCGTGGTGAGGCTCTCCAGAGCCCTCGACGATGCTTGCCCGCCTGAGTACGACGTACTCGTCGCGCCGTTCGCGGTGCATCACGGTGACCAGATCGAGCTGCAGCCCGACGTCCTGGTCGGCCGGGACGAAGACTTCACCGAGAAGGATCTCCCGGTGCCGCCGGTACTGGCGGTCGAAGTGCTGTCGCCGAGTACCGCGATCCACGACCTCAACACCAAGAAGGCGGTCTATGAGCGGCTGGGCGTGGCCGCTTACTGGGTGATCGATCCGGTCGAGCCCGCGCTCACCGTGTTCGAGCTGGACGAAGACGGCCACTACCACCAGGTCGGCAAGGCGGCCGGTGACGAACCGTTCGAGGCCGAGCGGCCGTTCCCGGTGCGGATCGTGCCACGGGAGCTGCTGGGCCGGCTCGGCTGAACGCCGGTCAGCGGATGCGGGGCGTGCCGCGCAGCTGAGCGTGGAGCTGCCGGTGGCGCAGCTCCTTCCGGACGCGGTCGACCACCGCGTCGAACAGGGCCGGGTCGAGGATCGCCGTCTGCTCGAACTGGCGTCGCTGGGGCGGCGCGGGCGTGAGCTTGCCGCGGGGCGCGTACCGCTGCACCGAGCTCTCGACGCCTTCGCCGGTGATCAGGTCGACCCAGAGGGCGTCGCGCAGGAAGCCGTCGCCGAACCGGGCCGAGCGGCGGGTGGAGACGTCGGCGATCTGCGACCACGGGATCAGCCGCGTGCTGAGGGTGCCCGCGGGCACGCGGAGGCCCTCCTCGCCGACGGTCAGGTCGCGAAGGCCCGCGAAGCCGCGCTTGAGCGTGCGGGCGCGCGACAGACGGAAGGCCACGACGGCGAGGAGCACGGTCGCCGCGTAGGCACCGCCGAGCAGCCACGGTGAGAGGTCGCGCACCAGGCCGGCGATCAGGGCCGCGCCGAAGCCGGCGTCGGCGACGAGGAGCACGCCGATCAGGACCTTGACCGGCGTGGTGACGCGGGGCGGGGACTCGGGCAACGGGTCGACTCCTCGGGCCGGGCGGGTCAGGGGTTGCCGATTATCCGGTCCGCCGTGACGAACACCGCGACCCGCCGCTCTTCGGCCATGACGCGGTCGTACTCGTCCCAGTCGTCGTGGGTGCCGGTGGCGGCGACGAAGACGTCGCGCAGGAGCTTCGGCAGGCCCGCGGGGTCGAAGGCGGGGTCGGGGTCGTCCGGCCCGATGAGGTGGGTCGCTCCGGTGACGGAGACCCAGTTCCAGCCGCGGCGGAAGGTCACGGTGGCGTGCCCGGCCCGCCGCAGCAGCGCGAGCTTGTGCGCCCGCCCGACGGCGACGTACGCGACACCGGGCGCGCCGGTCACCGGGTCGGCGAAGACACCGGCGTTGACGACGGAGGAGTGAACGGTGCCGTCGCCCCGCGTCGTGGCGACGGTGGCCAGGCCGTTTTCCCGCAGCGACAGCTCGCGAACCTGCTCGAGATCAACGCTCATGCCCCAACCTAACCCGCCGGGCGAACCCTGTGTTCCGGTTTCACCGGGTGCGGTGCGGCGCTGACCGTCCGCACAACCCGGCGCCGGCCACACTCCGGCGGGAAAATCGCCGTCCGATCGCCGGAGCGCGGTGGTGGACACCCGGAGTGCGCGGCACCCTGCGCCTCTTCGACCAGCTCGTGGACCGGGACCCGCAGGGCCAAGGCGGCTGGCCCCGTCCCGGCTGGGCCGAGACGCTTCAGCAGGCGCCGTTGTCGGTCCACACTCCCCACTGGCCCGTTGTCCCCGGCTCCTCGCCCTGCGTCCACCACTTGGCCGTCCACTTGTGGCCGTTGTGCGACACCACGTTCCCGCCCGTGTACACCTGTGACGCCGCCCAAGCCGGGTCCGCGCACGTGCCCGGGTTCGTCGTCCCGCCGGTGTCCCAGGCAACCTGCGACGACCGGTAGAAGTTCAGCCCCTGCGCCACCCAGCGCGGGGCCTGCGCGCCCAGGCGGGTGCGGAACGCCGTCCAGTCGTGGGTCGACCACGGGGACCAGCCCAGCTCGGCGTGCGCCGCCAGGCGCGGGAACGCCAGGTAGTCGATGTCCGCGGGTGTCACCACCGTCTCCGCCCACAGCGGCGATTCCACTCCGCGGACCGCCGACTCGCCGACCCCCGACAGGTACGCGCCCGGGTTCCAGCCGTACGCGTCCTGGACCTCGATGTAGCCCGCCCACGACAGGCCGATCGGGGTCGAGCTGTTGTACTTCATGTCCAGGTACGCCTTGTTCGCCGGCGACAGGATCACCTTGCTGCCGCGGGAGACCGCCGTCGACACCCCCGCGTCCGACGTGGAGGTTCCCCAGAACTGCGGGGAAGCCGAAGCGGGCAGGGAAGCCTTCGCGATGTCGTGCCAGCCCACCACCGACTTGCCCGTGGCCGCCACCAGGGGGAGCACCTTGTTCACGAACGTCACGTAGTCCGCCGCCGACGTCGAGGACGCCTCGTCGCCGCCGATGTGGAGGTACGGGCCCGGGGTCAACGCCGCCAGCTCGCGCAGGACGTCGCCGACGAACGTGTACGTGATGTCCTTCGAGATGCACAGCGAGCTGTAGCCCACCGCCGTGTCCGTCCGCAGCGCCGGCGCCACCCCGTTGCAGTTCAGCTCCGCGTACGACGCCAGCGCCGCGTTCACGTGACCCGGCATGTCGATCTCCGGGATGACCGTGATGTGGCGCGAGGCCGCGTAGGTCACGATGTCCGTGTACTGCGCCTTCGTGTAGTAGCCGCCCGCGCCGCCGCCGACCTGCGTGCTGCCGCCGTAGGTCGTCAGGCGGGGCCAGCTGTCGATCTGGATGCGCCAGCCCTGGTCGTCGGCCAGGTGCAGGTGCAGGTTGTTGATCTTGTACTGGGCCAGCTCGTCGATGTACCGCTTCACGGTCGACACCGGGTGGAAGTGCCGGGCGACGTCGAGCATCGCGCCGCGGTAGCCGAAGCGCGGGTAGTCGACGATCGTCGCGCCCGGGACGGTCCACGGTCCCGCTTGGGCCGTGGGGCTTTCGACCCGGCCCGGCAGCATCTGACGCAGTGTCTGGACGCCCGCGAAGAGCCCGTCGGCCGTCTGGGCGCGCAGGGTGACCGAAGACGCCGTCGCCACGAGCTGGTAGCCCTGCGTGCCGACGGAAGCGGGCGCGCCGCTCAGCAGCAGCGCGATGCTGTCGGACGGCACGGACGCGGGCGCGTCGGACACCGGCAGCGCGAAGCCGGTCGACGGCCGCAGCACGCCGGCCAGGTAGGTGCCGACGTCCTTGGCCGGCGCCGAGCCGGCTTCGGTGACGATCTTCGTCGTCGAGACCAGCGGGAACGTGACGCCGGCCGCCGGGGTCACCGAGGCCGGCACGGGCACGATCGACTGCAGCGCCGGTGTGGCCGCCGCGGCCGGGGCCAGCTGGGCGGCGGTCGTACTGGCGCCGATCAGCGCCAGCACGGCGAGCGCGCGGCCGAGCCGCCGCGCGAAGGGAGTCTTCACCGGGGGACCTCCTGGCGGGAAGGGCGCGACATCGCCGTCGCACCTGCCCGGATCGTCGCATTTCCCCGGGCGATGGTCTAGACCAAGTCGGGTGGTTAAGCTCGCGCCATGGCCGAAGAGCTCGCGCCGGAGTCGCCGTTCGCGCTGCTGACGGCCGCCGAGACGGCCGCCTGGTACGCGTACATGAAGGTGCACCTGCGCCTGGAGTACGAGCTGAACCGGCAGCTGCGCGCCGACAGCGGGATCTCGCTCGCCGACTACCACGTGCTGGTCGCCCTCACGAGCGAGCCGGAAGGCCGGATGCGGGTCACCGACCTCGCGATCCGCATCGGCTGGGAACGCAGCCGGCTTTCGCACCACCTCAAGCGGATGCGGGAACGCGAACTGGTCGAGACCGGTGCCAACGCCGAGGACCGCCGGGCCGTCGACGTCGCCTTGTCCGAGGCCGGCCGGGAGGCGCTGCGCCAAGCCGGGCCGGACCACGTCGAGTTCGTGCGGAAGGCGTTCCTGGACACGCTCGGGCCGGACGGGATGCCGCAGCTGGCGACCTTGCTGGACCGCGTCTACGACGCGCTCGTCGAGCACGGCACCCTGCCCCGGCCGGACGACCACCCGTGACATTTACGTGAAATGTCACGTAATATGGTGGGCGTCCCCCGGAACGAGGAGCGTGTGATGGCGACGGTGGCCGAGCTGATGGAAGCCAACCTGCTCGGGGTGTTCAACGAACGCGACGACGAACGGCGCGCGAAGGCGATCGCGGCGACCTACGCCGCCGACGTCGTGTTCGTCGATCCCGAAGGCAGCGCGACCGGCCACGAGGAGCTGAACGCCAAGGCCAAGGGGCTGCTGGACCAGTCGCCGGGGTTCGTGTTCGCCGCGGCCGGGCCGGTGCTGGTCAACCACGACCTGGGCCACCTCGCCTGGGAGCTCGGTCCGGCGGGCGGGCCGCCGGTCGTGCGCGGGATCGACGTCGCCCTCGTCGAAGACGGGCTCATCAAGAAGCTCTACACGATGCTGCTGCCCGGCTGAGGCCATTACGCTCGGGAGCATGTTCGACGAGCTGACGTTCCCGGTCATCGCCGCCCCGATGGCGGGCGGGCCGACCACCCCCGAGCTGGTCGCCGCGGTCAGCGAGGCCGGCGGGTTCGGCTTCCTTTCGGCCGGCATGCTCACGCCCGCGGCGCTCGCCGCGCAGATCGACCGCACGCGGGAGCTGACCGGCCGCGAGTTCGGCGTCAACCTCTTCGTCCCGCAGCCCGACACCGGCGCCGACGTTTCCGCGCACCAGGAGCGCCTGCAGGCCTTCGCCCGCGAATACGACGTCGAACTCGGCGAACCGAAGTGGGACGACGACGCGTACCCCGCGAAGCTGGACGTCGTGCTCGAGAAGCGGGTTCCCGTGGTGTCGTTCACCTTCGGGCCGCCGTCGCCGTCGGACGTCGTCCGGCTCCACGAGGCCGGCAGCGCGGTCGTCGTCACGGTGACGACCCCGGAAGCCGCGCGGCGGGCCGCGGGCCTCGGCGCCGACGCGCTCGTCCTGCAGGGCTTCGAAGCGGGCGGGCACCGGTCCCTGTTCACCGACGACGCGCGCCTGCCGGGCGGTGGCGCCGAATACGGCGTCCTCGCGCTGCTGCGGCTCGTCGCGGCGCACGTCGACCTGCCGCTGGTCGCGGCCGGGGGTCTGGTGCACGGCGCGGACGTCGCCGCCGTGCTCGCCGCGGGAGCCGTCGCCGCCCAGCTGGGCACGGTCTTCCTGCGCGCCGACGAAGCCGGGACCTCCGAGGCCCACCGCAAGGCCCTGGCGCTGGCCGAGCGCGAGACGGCGTTCACGCGCGCCTTCAGCGGCCGTCCGGCACGCGGGCTGGTCAACAAGTTCATGGACGTGCTCTCCGAAGGCGCGCCCGCGGCCTACCCGCAGCTCAACAGCCTCGCCGGGCCGGTGCGGAAGGCGGCGGCGAAGGCCGGCGATCCGGAGGCGATTTCGCTGTGGGCGGGCCAGACGTACCCGCTCGCCTACGACGCGTCGGCCGCCGTCATCCTCGAACGGCTGAAGGTCGAGGCGCGCGACGCCGCCGCACGCCTCGACCGGATCCGCTAGTCCGTCTTCTCGACGTCCGAAGCGGACGAAGCAGCCGGCGTGTGGTTCAGGAGCGAGTGCCGGCGGCTGTAGAGGAAGTAGATCACCATGCCGATGGCGAACCAGATCGCGAACCGGATCCAGGTCGCCGGCTGCAGGAACGTGATCAGCCAGATCGAGAACACGATGCCGACGGCCGGGACCACCGGCATGCCCGGCGTCTTGAACGTCCGGGGCAGGTTCGGCTGCTTGTAGCGCAGCACGATCACCGCGACGCAGACGACGACGAACGCGAGCAGGATGCCGATGTTCGTCAGCTCGGCGGCCTCGCCGATCGGCAGCACCCCGGCGATGATCGCGGAAGCGCCGCCGAGGATCCACGTCATGCGGCTCGGCACCTGGCGCTTCGGGTTCGTCTTGCCGAACCACGGCGGGAGCAGGCCGTCGCGGCTCATCGAGTAGCCGACGCGGGTGGCGCCCATCAGGAACGTGAACAGCACGGTGAGGATGCCGACGATGGCGCCGATCGCGATCACCGTGGCCAGCCCGGAGAGGCCGACCGACTTGAACGCCGTCGAGAAGCCGCTCTTCGGGTCGATCTCGGTGTACTTCTGCATGCCGGTCAGCACCAGGCAGGCCAGCACGTACAGCACCATCGAGATCCCCAGCGAGTAGAGGATCGCCTTCGGCATGTGCCGCTGCGCGTCCTTCGACTCCTCCGCGGCGGTGCTCATGGCGTCGTACCCGAAGACGGCGAAGAAGACCGTCGCCGCGCCGGTCACCGCGCCGCCGAAGCCGGCCGGGGCGAACGGCGTGTAGTTGCCCGTCTTGACGTAGAAGAAGCCGACCAGGATGACCACCAGCACGATCAGGACCTTGATCCCGACCATCACCGTCTCGAACCGGGCGGCGCTGCGGATGCCGCGGTTGAGCAGGTAGGCGATCAGCAGGCACAGCAGCATGGCGAAGAGGTCGACCTTGTGGCCGGGTCCGGTGCCGGGGGCGCCGAGCATCCAGGCGGGCAGGTCGAGGCCGAGCTGGCCGAGCAGGAAGCTGAAGTAGCCGGAGATGCCGATGGCCACCACCGCCACGATCGCGGTGTACTCCAGCAGCAGGTCCCAGCCGATGAACCAGCCGACGACCTCGCCGAGCACCGCGTAGCCGTACGTGTAGGCCGAACCTGCCTTGGGGATCAGGCCCGCGAACTCGGCGTAGGAGAACGCGGCCGCCGCGCTCGCGACGCCGGCGATGAGGAACGAGATCAGCACGGCCGGCCCGACCCCGGGGATGCCCGCCGAGTCGTCGCCGTGGGCGACACTGCCGGCGAGGGCGAAGATCCCCGCGCCGATGATGCCGCCGATGCCGATGGCGGTCAGCTGCCACAGGCCCAGGGTGCGTTTCAGGCCACCGCTTTCCGAGGTGTCCTGGATCTGGTCGATCGGCTTTCGCCGGAAGATGCCGGAGCCGGCACCCACTGGAGAGGACATCATCATCTCCCGAACGTCGCGGTGGACGGGCCCGGATCACGGACCCAACGCCGGAACCTACCGCGATCTCGGTGTGAAGACAGCGTGAGCCGTTCAGCCCGCCGCGGTGTCCTCGCTCACCGTCTCGACCGCGCGCTTGGCCTGGGTGGTCCGGACCGCGCTCGCCGCGAAGTAGGTGAGCAGCTCCGCGATCTCGACCGGGTCGTCCAGCTGCGGGCAGTGCCCCCAGTCTTCGCGGACCAGCAGGCGGCTGTGCGGCACGAGCGTGTGCAGCTGCCGTCCGGACGCGGCGGTCACGAGCTTGTCCTTGCCGCACGCGACGACCAGCAGCGGCACCTTCACCGAGTCGAGGCGGTAGGCGTCGGCGAGCTCCGCGACGAGCTGCCGGGCCTGCTCGAGCCGGCTCTTGGTCGCGCGGTAGTCCGGGAACAGGGCCGTGAAGCGTTGCACCTGGAGCGCGTCGGCCGCGCCCGAGTTCGCGTAGAGGAGCCGCGGGACGAGCTGCTCGGCGACCTTGCGCACCAGGAAGCCCGGTACCGGGACCGGCAGCGCAGAGTAGAGCCGCAGGGGGAACGGGTAGCGCGCCACGGTCCGGATCAGCCACGAGTCGACGAACCCGGGCGCGGCGATGGACACGACGCCGGAGATGGGGAGACGGCTGTTCTGCGCGGCGCGCAGGCTCATCGTGCCGCCGAGGGAGTTGCCGGCCAGCACGACCGAGCCGAGCACGGCCTGCTCGCGGACGACGGCCGTGGTGAACGCGTCGAGCTGCGGCAGCATCGGACCGGGCCGCAGCGGCTGCGCGTCCCCGAAACCCGGCAGATCGACCGCGACCGCCGGGATCCCGGCGGCCGCGAGCTGCTCCAGGGCGGGGCGCCAGGTGTCGGCGCTGTCGCAGTAGCCGTGCAGCAGCACCAGGCGCGGCGCGCTCGGCCGCACGTGGGGCGTGGCCGCGCGGCGGCGCAGCGAGCGGCGGGGGAGGTCCGGGTCCGGGCCGGCTTCGCCGACCTCCAGGACGCGGGTGCGGACACCGGCGTAGCGCCGGAAGGAGACCCGGATCGGGTCCGGGTCGCTGCTGGACCGGCCGCCCGGTCCAGCCGAGTCGGGCCGCTTCGTCGCGGTCATGACTACAGAATACCTTGCGACCATTGGGTTTTGGTCGAATTCAGGTGCTAACGACCAGATCTCGAACTGAGTACGTTAGGGATTCACCTAATGCCGAGCCGGGCGGAACAAGACGATCCGCCCAGCTCAGCGCGGGTCTAGCGGGTGAAGACGATCTTGCCGGCGGTGTCGCCGTCGAGCATCGCCCGGAACCCCTTAGGGGCCTCGGAGAAGGGCAGTTCGGCGCCGATCTGCGGCCGCACCCCGGTCAGGTCGAGGTAGGCGAGCAGGTCCGCGAGCTCGTCGCGGGTGCCCATGGTCGACCCGGAGACGCGCAGCTGGAGGAAGAAGACGCGCTGCAGCTCGGCACCCGCGTCCGGGCCGCTGGTCGAGCCGGAGACGACGATGATCCCGCCCGGCTTGAGCGATTTGACCGAATGCGACCAGGTCGCCTTGCCGACGGTCTCGAACACGGCGTCGACGCGCTCGGGCAGCCGCGCGCCCGACTCGAACGTCTGGTGCGCGCCGAGGCTCGAGGCCAGCGCGCGCTTCTCCTCACTGCGGCCGGTCACCCAGACCCGGAACCCGGCCGCGCGGCCGAGCTGCACCAGCGCCGTCGAGACCCCGCCGGAGGCGCCCTGGACGAGCATCGTCTGGCCGGGCCGCAGCCCGGACTTCACGAAGAGCATCCGGTAGGCGGTCAGCCAGGCCGTGCCCATGGTCGCGGCCTCGGCGAAGCTGAGCCCGGCGGGCTTCGGAACGACGTTGCGGGCCGGCACGACGACCTGGTCGGCGAAGGTGCCCTGGTGCTTCTCGGTGAGCAGCGTCCGCTTCGGGTCGAGGGTGTCGTCACCCTGCCAGCCCGGCGCGTTGATCACCGAGTGGATCACGACCTCGGAGCCGTCGTCGAGGGTCCCGGCGCCGTCGCAGCCGAGGATCATCGGGAACTGCTCGGGCTTGATCCCGACGCCTCGCAGCGTCCAGAGGTCGTGCATGTTGAGGCTGGCCGCCTTGACGTGCACGCGGACCCAGCCGTCCGGCACGTCGGGTTCGGGGCGCTCGCCGACGACGAGCGAGTCCAGGGGGCTTTCGGCGTTGGGTTCCTGCGCGTACACGGCGAACATGCCTCGCAACGTACCGCCTCCTCAAACCCTGTGCTGCGTGTCGCGAGACACGCGAACCGGGCCTTGCGCCGTGTGGTTCCGAACCCGACTTCGTCGGGTGGCTGCGCCTCCGCAGCAATCGGCTCCGCCGATTTCGGGAGAGAGGCCCTGAAGCGCGGCGGCAGTAGACCGCGCGTAGGCTCACACCGTGTTCAACGGGCTTGCCGACTGGTGGGACGGGGTCGAGCTGTGGCTCGCCCAGGCTTGGTTCCCGGTCCAGTTCGTGCTGGTCATGGTGGTCGTCGTACCGCTGTGCCTGGCCGCCGCGTGGGTGCTCGACAAGCTCGTCGGGCTGTTCGCCCGCAGGCTCGCTCCGGGGCGTGACGACGACCGCTCCGACACCCCGTCCTAGGCTGGCGCACCATGTTCAACCGTAGGCGGATCACCGCCGCCCTGATCGGGCTCCTCGTACTGGTGCTGGGGGGCTGGCTGGTCAAGGACGCCGTCAGCGACGACTCGAAGCCGGCGCCGGGCACCTCCACGAGCAGCTCGGCGACCGCCCCCGCGAAGGGTGGCGCGGCCGTGCCGGGCGCGGACTCCGGGCTGCCGGTCAAGGCGCTCTCGACGCTGCCCCCGCAGGCCGGCGACACGTGGAAGCTGATCGAAAAGGGCGGGCCGTACCCGTACCCGCGCAACGACGACGTCGTGTTCGAGAACCGCGAGAAACGGTTGCCCGGCAAGAAGTCCGGCTATTACCACGAGTACAC
This sequence comes from Amycolatopsis camponoti, assembly GCF_902497555.1. NCBI lineage: Bacteria > Bacillati > Actinomycetota > Actinomycetes > Pseudonocardiales > Pseudonocardiaceae > Amycolatopsis > Amycolatopsis camponoti. Next base: position 1,477,611 of record NZ_CABVGP010000002.1, read on the forward strand.
CGTGAAGACCCCCGGCAGCGCCGACCGCGGCGCGCGGCGGCTGATCACGGGCCAGGCCCACGAGCTGTACTACACCGGCGACCACTACGCGTCGTTCGTCGTCGTGGACCCGGCCCGATGAGCGCCTCGGAGCAGGCGAAGGCCGCCGCGGAAGAGGCCTTCGCGAGGGGCGCGTACCCGCACCTGGTGAACTCGCGGCCCACCGTGGACAAGGCCGGCACGCTGGCCGCGTTCGCCGAGGCACTGTCCTTTCCGGACCACTTCGGCAACAACCTCGACGCCCTCTACGACTGCCTGACCGACCTGTCCTGGCTGCCGCCGGGGGAGCACGTGCTGATCTGGCCGGGCTCGGACGCGCTGCGCAAGGCCGAGCCCAAGACCTACCTGGCGATCCGCAGCGTGCTCTCGGACGCGCAGCGCGCACTCGGGCCGAACGGCCGCAGCGCCGGTTCGTGGCGGCTCACGGTCGTGCTGCCGGACGCCTGAGCGGCGTCCCCGCGCGCTTGACCGTGCGGATGACCGGCGCGCTTTCGAGCGTCCGCACGCCGGGGAGCCCGGCCACGCGATCGGTGAGGTAGCGGTAGAGGTCGCCGCCGTCGCGGCAGTTCACCATCGCGGTGAGGTTCGTGGTGCCGGTGGTGGCGACCGCGAACGACGTCTCCGGGTGGCCCGCCAGCGCCTCGCCCGCCTCGGCCAGGTTCGCCGGCGCCACCGCCAGCCAGAGCCGCGTTTCGGAGCGGAATCCCAGGCGGGCCGGGGAGACGTCGAGGTGGTAGGTCAGCGTGCCGTGCCGCCGCAGCACCTCCATCCGGCGTCGCACGGTCGAGTCGGACCAGCCGGTCGCCGCCGCCAGCGCCGTGTAGCCGGCGCGCCCGTCCCGCGCGAGGGCGTCGAGGAGGGCCCGGTCGCCGGGTTCCGGTGCGAGGCCGGTGCCTTCCGGTGGGGGCGGGCGCAGGCGTTCGACCTGCTCGGGTGACAGGCAGTGCAGCCCACTCCAGCCGTCCGGGAGCGCGAACGTGTGCAGCAGTTCGTGCGCGGAGACGGCGGTGACCCGGTTGGCGCGCGGCAGTTTGCGCAGCAGGAGGTCGTCGCGCCCGGCCGTGTCCGGTGCGTGGACGGTGCAGGAGATCTCGGTGCCGCCGGAGAGCAGGTGCACCCACGAGACGTCGGTCCGGTCGGCGAGCGCGTCCGCCACGGCGGCCCCGGCGTCGGGTGTCGTGCGCAGGCGCAGGGTCCACGTCGTGTAGCCCGCTTCGCCGCCGCTGACCGCGCCCGTGACGCGGAGGAGACCGGCGTCCCGCAGCCGCCGGTAGCGGCGGGCGACCGTGTTCTCGGAGACGCCGAGCACCTGGCCGAGCGTGCGCATCGACGCGCGGCCGTCGATCTGCAGGGCGTGCACGAGCCCGCGGTCGAGGTCGTCCAGGATGACGGTATCCATGCGGACATCGTAAGTGCTGACGGTATCCGGCGGATTTATCGACTTTCCTGGTGGCAATCGGCACGCTGACCACACCCTTCGAGGCACACGAAGGGAGATTCGATGCGCAAGTGGTGGCCGTTGCTCGCGATCTGCGCGGGCTCGTTCCTGTTCCTGCTGGACACCACCGTCGTGAAGGTGGCGCTGCCCCGCATCGGCGCCGACCTGTCGGCGTCGGTGGGACAGCTCCAGTGGGTGCCCGACGTCTACACGCTCGTCTTGGCGGTGCTGATGCTCGCGGCGGGTTCGCTCGCCGACCGCTGGGGCCCGCGGCGGGTGTTCCTCGCCGGGCTGGCGGTGTTCGGCTCGGCGTCCCTGGCTTGCGGGCTCGCACCGGACATCGGGACGCTGATCACGGCGCGCGGGGTGCAGGCGGTCGGTGGTGCGGCGCTGGCGGTGACCGGGTTCGCCTTGCTCGCCGCCGGCTACGAAGGGCGCTCGCGAGGGACCGCGATCAGCGTCTTCTTCGCGGTGAACGGGCTCGGCGCGGCCGCGGGGCCGGTGGTGGGCGGGGTGCTGACCGAGTACTTCGGCTGGGCGGCGATCTTCTTCGTCACCGTGCCGCTCGCGTTGCTCACGATGGCGTTCACGGTGTTCGCGATCGGGCGGGACACACCGGTGCGGGGCGGCCGGTTCGACTTCGCGGGCGCGGCGTGGTTCGCGGTGGCGGCGGCGAGCCTGGTGCACGGGCTGACATTGGGTGGCTCGGGACGGTGGACGTCACCGGTCACCATCGGGGCGCTGGCGGTTTCGGTGCTGGCGTTCGTCGCGTTCGGACTCGTCGAGCGGCGCCCGGATCCGTTGCTGGACCTGCGTTTGTTCCGCGACGGCGGGTTCGCGACGGTGGTGGCTTGCGCGGCGGCGTCGACGGTGACTTTTGCGGCGCTGGTGTACGTGTCCCTGTGGCTGGCTCTTTCGCTGTCGCCGGTCGAGGCCGGGCTCGCGATGGCGCCGCTCGCGGTGGCGTCGTTCCTGACCTCGACGTTCCTGGGGAAGGTGCTGCACCGGTTACCGCCGCGGGTCCTGCTGGGCACCGGGGTGCTGCTGGGTGCGGTCGGCTGTCTGGTGCTGCTGGTCGCCGGGATTCCGATCGGCCTCGCGGTGACCGGGATCGGGGTGGGGATCGCGGGGCCGGCGACGGGGGCGGCGATCGCTTCGGCGGCGCCGCCGGGCCGGGCGGGGATGGCCGCGGGGATCCTGACGACCACCCGGCAGTTCGGGCAGACGCTCGGCGTCGCGGTGCTCGGGATCGCTTACCAGGCCGGGGGTTTGACGCCGGTGTACGTCGTGGCCGCGGCGTGCGGCGGGGTGACGGGCCTGCTCGCGCTGCTTCCGCGCGAGCAGGCCCGGGTTCCGGCGTGACCCGCTTCAGTCCTGGGGGACCCAGTTCGGCTTGCGCTTCTGGGCGAAGGCCAGGATGCCCTCCTGTCCTTCCTCGCTCGCGAAGAACTTCGCCGACAGCCCGATCATCTCCTCGAACCCTTCCGACGGCGTCGCCGGGCGGGGGCGGCTCAGCAGCGCCTTCGTCTCGGCCAGGGCCGTCGGGCCGCCCGCGGCCAGCGCCTTGACGAACCGGGCCACCTCGGCGTCGAGGTCGGACGTCGCCGAGTTCAGCAGGCCGATCTCCACCGCTCGGCGCGCGTCGAACGTGTCGCCCGTGAGGAACAGCTCGTGCGCCGCACGGGGGTTCAGCCTCGGCAGGACCGTCAGGGAGATCACCGCCGGGACCACGCCGATGCGGACTTCCGAAAAGGCGAACGTCGCTTCCGGGACCGCGACGGCGATGTCACAGGCCGCCACCATGCCGATGCCGCCGGCGCGGGCCGGGCCGGCCAGGCGGGCGACCACCGGCTTCGGGCTGGTCCACAGCTGCTCGAGGATCTTCGGGAACTCGTTCACGCCCTGGTCGCCCGCGCCGGCGCCGCGGGCTTCCTTGAGGTCCATCCCCGCGCAGAACACCGGACCCGTGTGGGTGAGCACGATGACCCGGACGGCGTCGTCGGCCGCCGCGGCGGCCAGCGAGGCGGACAGCTCGCGGCGCAGCTGCGCCGACAGCGCGTTGCGGTTGTGCGGGGAGTCCAGGGTGATCGTGGCGGTGCCGCCCACCACGTCGTAGTGCACCAGTTCGTCAGCCATGACCGACACCCTTGCACATCCCCCGCGCGCCACCGGTGTTACGCGGGCCACCCCGCGGGCGGGAACCCGCGGGGTGGCCCGGGCACTCAGCCGATGGTCGTCGTGGTGAAGACCGGGCTCGGGTTGGGGAAGCAGGCCGTCGGCGCGGTGATGTCGCCGATGATCGTGCTCGCCACCGCCTTGAACGTCAGGCCCGGGTCGCTGTAGCTCGTGCCGGACAGCTTCGTCTCGATCGTGCCCGACTGGCCGGCGGTCAGGTGGGCGGTCGCGGTCGGCAGCTCGAACGTCGCGCCGCCCGCGATCGGGCCGGGGAAGCTCAGGGTCGCGACGCCGTTCGCGACGGCGATGGTGGGCGCGGTCGAGCCGAGCCCGGAGCCGCCCGCGAGGTCCGCGCTGACGAAGCTGGAGTTCGCCGGGATCGGGAACTTCAGCGCGAACGTGTTGATGTTCTTGACCTTGTTCCCGCTCACGTCGCCCGGGACGGTGTTCGGCGCCGGGTCGATGACGACGTCGAACGCGCCGCCGGGCGCGACCGTCGCGGGCGCGGTGACATCGGTGTCCTGGTTGAGCGACACCTGCTGCGGCCCGACGATCGGGGCGTCGGCCTGGCAGTCGAAGGTGACGGTGGTGGCCGCCGAAGCCGGGGCGGCGAGAGCGATCGGGAGGGCCGCGACCGCGACCAGAACGCCGAGCTTGGAAAGGTGAAGTGCTTTCACTTGTATCCACCTACCTGCGGTTTTGGAGGGGAGGAAAGAAAGCCGCGCAGCGCTTAGATAGTTACCGGCAAGTTAACTAGCGCGTCAAGGATTTACCGTTCCCATGCGCGCTGGGTAACAGAAATGTGAAAAAGACTCGCCTTTCGGCGGTCGCGAGCGCCCTGAGCTAGGCGTATTGGCGGAGCAAGCCGCTCACCGCGGTGGCGTACCGGCTGATGACGACGTCGGCGACGCGCGGATCGTCGGCGAGCGGCGCCGCGACGAACGCGCGGGGATCGGCCTCGCGGGCCAGCCGCTCGATGCGGTCCGGCAGCAGGCCCGGCGCCAGGAACCACGACGCCACGACCAGGTGCCGCGCGCCGCGGGCACGCAGCCGATCGGCGGCCGCGGGGATGTCCGGCTGGGCGGCCGAAGCGAACGCCTCGCTCACCGGAACACCCAGCTGTTCTTCCCAGCGCGCGGCCAGGGAAGCGACCACGGCGTTGGCGGAAGCGTTGGACGAGCCGACCGCGCTCAGCAGCACGCCGGTGCCCCGCCGGCGCGGCGCGGCGGCCAGCCGGTCCAGGGCCACCGCCTCCAGCGCCGGGTCGGCGCCGAGCACGGCCGATGCCTCGACGCGGAAGCCCGGGCACTCGGCGACGACCTGGTCGATCAGTGCCGGCAGGTCGACCCGCGCGTGGAACGCGCTGCCCAGCAGCAGCGGGACCACGACCGCCGTCCGGTGCCCGGCCGCGTACAGCGACCGCAGCACGTCCGTGACGTTGGGCGAAGAAAGGTCCAGGAAGGACTCGTGGACCGGCAGCCCGGGCGCCCGCGCGCGCACGACGTCGACGAGCGCCCGCACGGTCGACGCCGAGCGGGGATCACGACTGCCGTGCGCGACGGCGACCAGGGGCGGTGTCACGAGAAGCGCTGACCCACCAGGCCCGCGGCGAGGGTGTCGCCGTCCTTCGGGTCGATGACCAGGAACGCGCCGGTGCGCGGGCTGACACCGTAGTCGTCGACGCCCAGCTCCTCGGCCAGCGTCAACGTGACCAGGCCGATGTCGTTCAGCTCCAACGACGATGGAGCGTCCACACTGGACAGGTTCTGCTCGTCGAACCGCGCGTGCAGCTCGCCCACGAGTGCCTGTACCGTGCGGGCGCCGTGCTTGACGAGCACGCGCGCGCCAGCCCTGAGCGGCTTCGACGACAGCCAGCACAGCGTGCCGGTGATCTCGTCGGTGACCCGCGGCGGCGCGTCCGCGGCGGCGATCAGGTCGCCGCGGGAGATGTCGATGTCGTCGGCCAGCAGCAGCGTCACCGACGTCCCGGCGCCGGCTTCGTCGAGCGGGCCGTCCGCGGTGTCGATGCGCTCGATGCGGCTGCGGATGCCTTGGGGCAGCACGACGATCTCGTCGCCCGGGCGGACCGTGCCGGCGGCGATCTGGCCCGCGTAGCCCCGGTAGTCGAGGTACTCCGGCGTCCGCGGGCGGATCACGTACTGCACCGGGAAGCGCAGGGCCGAGTCGTGCGGGTCGGGCGCGACCGGCACGTCCTCCAGGTGCTCCAGCAGGCTGGGGCCGGAGTACCACGGCGTCCGCTCCGAGCGCGTCGCGACGTTGTCGCCCTCCAGCGCCGAGACCGGGATCGCGAGCACGGAACCCCGCGGGTACCCGAGCGTCTCGGCGTGCGAAGCGAACTCCTTCGCGATCACCGTGAACGTCGCCTCGTCGTAGCCGACCAGGTCGATCTTGTTCACCGCGAGCACCAGCTGCGGCACGCCGAGCAGGGCCAGCACGGCCGCGTGCCGCCGGGTCTGCTCGATGACGCCCTTGCGCGCGTCGACCAGCAGCACGGCCAGCTGCGCGGTGGACGCGCCGGTCACCGTGTTGCGCGTGTACTGCACGTGCCCCGGCGTGTCGGCCAGCACGAACGACCGCTTCGGCGTCGCGAAGTACCGGTACGCGACGTCGATGGTGATGCCCTGCTCGCGTTCGGAGCGCAGGCCGTCGACGAGCAGGGAAAGGTCCGGTGTGGACAGTCCCTTGTCGACGGACGCGCGCGTGACGGCGTCGAGCTGGTCGGCGAGCACCGACTTGGTGTCGTACAGCAGCCGGCCGACCAAGGTGGACTTTCCGTCGTCCACGCTCCCGGCCGTGGCCAGGCGAAGCAGCGAACTCATCAGAAGTACCCCTCACGCTTGCGGTCTTCCATGGCCGCCTCGGACATCCGGTCGTCGGCGCGGGTCGCGCCGCGTTCGGTCAGCCGGGACGCCGACACCTCGGCGATGACGTCTTCGACCGTGGCCGCGGTGGACTCGATCGCCCCGGTGCACGAGCCGTCGCCGACGGTCCGGTAGCGGACCGTCCGCTCGCGGACCTCCTCGCCCGGGCGCGGTCCGCCCCACGGGCCTTCGGCGAGCCACATCCCGTCGCGCAGGTACACCTCGCGCTGGTGCGCGTAGTAGATCGACGGCAGCTCGACCTTCTCGCGGGCGATGTAGTTCCAGACGTCGGCCTCGGTCCAGTTGGACAGCGGGAAGACGCGGACCTGCTCGCCCGGGCGGTGCCTGCCGTTGTAGAGGTTCCACAGCTCGGGCCGCTGCCGGCGCGGTTCCCACTGGCCGAACGAGTTGCGGAGGCTGAAGATCCGCTCCTTCGCCCGGGCGCGCTCCTCGTCACGGCGGCCGCCGCCGAACACCGCGTCGAACTTGTTCTCCGCGATGGTGTCCAGCAACGGCGTGGTCTGCAACGGGTTCCGCATGCCGTCGGCGCGCTCTTCCAGGCGCCCGTCGTCGATCCAGTCCTGGACCTTCGCGACGACCAGGCGCAGCCCGTGCTTCTCGACGACGCGGTCGCGGAACTCGATGACCTCGTCGAAGTTGTGCCCGGTGTCCACGTGCAGGAGCGGGAACGGCACCGGCGCCGGCCAGAACGCCTTGATCGCCAGGTGCAGCAGCAGCGTCGAGTCCTTGCCGCCGGAGAACAGGATCACCGGACGGTCGAACTCGCCCGCCACCTCCCGGAAGATGTGGATGGCTTCGGATTCCAAAGCGGCCAGGTTGTCTTGCGCCGCATCGGTCGCGGGCTCCAAGGTCGTCATGCGTCCCTTCCTCAGCCGTGCAGTCCGCACTCGGTCTTCGACTGGCCCGCCCACCGGCCGCTGCGCGGGTCCTGGCCCGGCTCCACGCGAGCCGTGCAGGGCGCGCAGCCGATCGAGAGGTAGCCGATCGAGACGAGGGGGTTCTCCAGGATCGAGTGGTCCCGGATGTAGCCGTTGAACTCGTCGTCGGTCCACGCGGCGATCGGGTTGATCTTCACCAGGCCGTTGCGGTCGTCCCAGGTGACGATCGGGGTGTTCGCGCGGGTCGGCGCGTCGACCCGGCGGACGCCGGTGATCCACGCCGAGTAGTTCGCCAGGGTCTTGCGCAGCGGCACGACCTTGCGGAGGTTGCAGCACAGCGTCGGGTCGCGGTCGTGCAGCTTCTCGCCGTATTCCGCGTCCTGCTCGGCGACGCTCTGCTCGGCCTGGGCGTTGACGATCTTCACGTCCGGGTAGACCGCCTGCACGGCGTCACGGGTGCCGATCGTCTCAGGGAAGTGGTAGCCGGTCTCGAGGAAGAGGATGTCCACATCGGACTTAACCTTCGTCGCGAGGTCGATCAGCACCGCGTCCTGCATGTTGGACGCGACGATGAAGTCCTCGCCGAACGTGTCGACGGTCCAGCGGATCGCCTCGTCCGCGGTCGCTTCGGCGAGTTCTTTGGACGCGCGCTCGGCGAGCGTCTTGTAGTCGGCAGTGGCGGTCATCGGGACACCTCCGGAAGGGACAGTCCGAGGAACTTGACCGAGAAAACCCGGCGACAGGCCGAACAAAGCCAGCCGCCGTTCTCTTCCGGCCGCAGATCTTCGTCGCCGCAGTACGGGCAGTGGTACGGCACGGCGCGTTCGGTGGAGGTCACTGCAGGGCGCTCTCGTCGGCGCGCCCGGCCCACTGCGCGAACCGTTCGCCGTCTTCGCGCCCGGTGACGTAGTTGCGCACGACGCGCTCGACGTACCCGGTCAGCTCCGACGCGGTCACCTTGTGGCCGCGCAGCTTCCGGCCGAACCCGGCGTCGAGGCCGAGGCCGCCGCCGAGGTGCACCTGGAAGCCTTCGACCTGGTTGCCGTCGGCGTCGGTGACGATCTGGCCCTTGAGGCCGATGTCCGCGGTCTGGATCCGCGCGCAGGAGTTGGGGCAGCCGTTGAGGTGCACGGTCACCGGCGTGTCGAGGCCGTCCTGGATGTCGGCGAGCGACTTCTCGAGGTCCGCGACGAGCTGCTGCGCGCGGGCCTTCGTCTCGACGATCGCGAGCTTGCAGAACTCCAGCCCGGTGCACGCCATCACGCTGCGCCGCCACGGCGACGGCTTCGACTCCAGGCCCAGCTCGGCCAGCTCCGCCTGGAGCGTCCCGAGCTGCGCCTCCGGGACGTCGAGCACGACCAGCTTCTGCTGCGGGGTGAGCCGGACCCGGCCCGAGCCCGCCCGCTCGGCGGCCTTGGCCACGGCGACCAGCGTGCCGCCGGAGACGCGCCCGGCGATCGGGGCCGCGCCGACGTAGAACTTGCCGTCGACCTGCGGGTGCACGCCGACGTGGTCGATCGGCACGGCCGGGTCGACCGGCGGCGGGCCGTCGATCAGCTCCCGCTTGAGGTACTCGTCCTGCAGCACCTGGCGGAACTTCTCGGCGCCCCAGTCCTTCACCAGGAACTTGATCCGGGCCCGCGAGCGCAGCCGCCGGTAGCCGTAGTCGCGGAAGATCGAGATGACGCCTTCCCAGACGTCCGGCACCTCGTCGATCGGCACCCAGGCGCCCAGACGCTGCCCGAGCATCGGGTTGGTGGAGAGGCCGCCGCCGACCCAGAGGTCGAAGCCGGGGCCGTGTTCGGGGTGGTTCACGCCGACGAAGGCGATGTCGTGGATCTCGTGGGCCACGTCGGGCTGGCCCGAGATGGCGGTCTTGAACTTGCGCGGCAGGTTCGCGAACTCCGGCTTGCCGATGTAGCGGCGCTTGATCTCGTCGATGGCCGGGGTGCCGTCGATGACCTCGTCCGCCGCGATGCCCGCGACCGGCGAGCCGAGGATGACGCGCGGGCTGTCGCCGCAGGCCTCCATCGTGGTCATGCCGGCGTTCTCGAGCTTCGCCCAGATCGTCGGGACGTCCTCGATCCGGATCCAGTGGTATTGGATGTTCTGCCGGTCGGTGATGTCGGCGGTGTCCCGCGCATACGCCTGCGAAATCTCGCCGAGCACGGTGAGCTGCTCGGTGCTCAGCACGCCGCCGTCGAGCCGGACCCGCAGCATGAAGTAGCGGTCGTCGAGCTCTTCGGGCTCCAGCGTCGCGGTGCGGCCGCCGTCGATGCCCGGCTTGCGCTGGGTGTAGAGGCCGAACCAGCGGAAGCGGCCGCGCAGGTCACCCGGGTCGATCGCGTCGAACCCGCGGTGGGCGTAGATGTTCTCGATCCGCGCCCGCACGTTGAGCGGGTGGTCGTCCTTCTTGGACCGCTCGTTGGGGTTCAGCGGCTCCCGGTAACCGAGCGCCCACTGCCCTTCACCGCGCTTCTGCTTGACGCGCGCGGGGCGGGCGGGGGTCTGGGGCGTGGCCATGGCGGCGTCCTCCGAGAGGCTTTCGTGGCGGCGGAGGAACACCGGCTCGCGGGTGTGTCCTCCGGCGCCGGCTGTCCAGATTTCGTGGCAGGTGGTGGGGCGGGAGTCAGCGAACGGGTACGCAGAGGGCGCTGGCGACCCGCAGGAGGTCGACGTGGCGGCGGGCCACGAGGAGAACACCGGCATGAGTCACGGCGTCAGCGTGCCACGCGTCCACAATGTGGTCCAGCGGTGCCCGGATGGTGGGAGAAGGGTCACTCGCCTGGGAGAATGCGGTCGACCAGCAGGCCCACGACCTGCGCGTCCGAGTACCCGGAGAAGGCCTCGGGCAATGTCAACCGCTCGACGGTCAAGCCGGTCAGGGCCAGATAGAGCAGCAGGACCTCGTCGCGTCCGCCGGGCAGTCCGGCGGCTTCGTGGAAGCCCGCGCTCAGCTCGAAGCTCTCCTTGACGGTCGCCGTCAGCGCCGCCGCCAACCCGGGCCGCCGGTTCGCCTCCAGCCGCAGTTCGAGCAGTGCGAGGTAGGAGCTGCGGCGAGTGGTCAGCCGGGTCATCAGGTCGCCGAGCAGTGCGGCGACCCGTCCGGTCGACGGCTCTTCGGCCCGCGGATCGGCCAGCACCTCCGCCGGTGCGGACAGCCGGACGTGCACGCGGTCACCCGCCTCGGCCAGCAGCTGGTCGCGGTCGCGGAAGTAGTTCGACGTCGTCCCGGGCGGGACGCCCGCCTCGGTGTCGACCGCGCGGTAGGTGAGCCCGCGCGCGCCGTCCCGGGCGAGGACCTCGATGGCCGCGTCCGTCAGGGCCGTCCGCCGCTCGGTGTTCTGCCGCACGAATCCTCCTTGCCCGATTCAAACCACTATGTTTAGAGTACTACAGACATAGTGGTTTGACGGAGGGGAAGCGCGGATGCAGGTCAAGGGTTTCGGGGCGGGGTACCTGGTCGACGACGTCGCCGCGACCACCCGCTTCTACCGGGAGGTGATCGGCCTGCCGGTCACGGTCGAGCTGGACTGGTTCGCCAGCGTCAACGCCGGCGCGCCCGGCTACGAGATCAGCTTCGTGCGGCGTGGGCACGAGTCGGTTCCGGAGGGCTACCGGGCACGGCCGGTGTCGGGGCTGGCGTTCGGGCTCGTCGTCGAGGACGCCCGGGCCGAGGCGAAGCGGCTGGAAGAAGCCGGTGTGGAGCTGGTCACGCCGGTCGTCGACGAAGCCTTCGGGCAGCGGCACTTCTACGTCGCCGACCCGAACGGTGTGCTGCTCGACGTCATCGAGATGATCCCGCCGGACCCGGACTGGGCGGCGGCGAACCTCCCGGCGTCGTAGGGGACAATCGGGGGGTGCCCGTGCTGCGTCCCGACTCCACCACCTCGATCGAACCGGCGTTGCCGGAGAGCGCGCTGAAGGGGCTCGGCAGCAGAACGTTCGGGGTCTACGTGCACGTCCCGTTCTGCGCGACGCGCTGCGGCTACTGCGACTTCAACACCTACACCGCGGGTGAGCTCGACTCGGACTCGTCGCCGCAGTCCTGGCTCGAAGGGCTGCGGCGCGAGCTGGAGCTCGCCGCGAAGGTCCTGGTCGTGCCGCCCGCCGCGGACACCGTGTTCGTCGGCGGCGGCACGCCGTCGCTGCTCGGTGCCGACGGCCTCGCCTCGGTGCTCGACGCCGTGCGCGACGTCTTCGGGCTCGCCCCGGGCGCCGAGGTCACGACGGAGTCGAACCCGGAGTCGACGTCGCCGGAGTTCTTCGCCGGGATCCGCGAGGCCGGCTACACGCGCGTCTCGCTCGGCATGCAGTCGGCCGCGCGGCACGTGCTGAAGATCCTCGACCGCGTGCACACCCCGGGCCGGCCGGGCCAGGCCGCCGCCGAAGCGCGGGCGGCCGGGTTCGAGCACGTGAACCTCGACGTGATCTACGGCACGCCCGGAGAGCGCCCGGACGATCTCCTCGCCACGCTCGACGCCGTGCTGGCCGCGGGCGTCGACCACGTGTCGGCGTACGCGCTGATCGTCGAAGAGGGCACCGCGCTGGCCCGCCGGGTGCGCCGCGGCGAGCTGCCCGCGCCGGACGACGACGTGCTGGCCGCGGACTACGAGATGATCGACGCGACGCTGTCGGCGGCGGGCCTGCGCTGGTACGAGGTGTCGAACTGGGCGGCGGACGACGCCGCCCGCTGCCGCCACAACCTCGGCTACTGGCGCGGCGACGACTGGTGGGGCGCCGGGCCGGGCGCGCACAGCCACGTCGGCGGCGTGCGCTGGTGGAACGTCAAGCACCCGGCGCGCTACGCCGCGCTGCTGGCCGCCGGCGAGTCGCCCGCGGGCGGGCGCGAGGTGCTCACCGACGACGACCAGCACCTCGAGCGGATCATGCTCGAACTGCGCGTCGCCGAAGGACTTCCGCTGGACGTCCTCGACGAGCCGGGGCTGGCCGAAGCCCGGGCGGCGGCGGCCGAGGGCCTGCTCGATCCGTCCGCTTTGGACACCCGGGGCCGCGCGGTGCTGACCGACCGCGGACGGCTCCTCGCCGACGGCGTCGTCCGGCGTCTCGCGGGCTGACGGGATTAAATCGCGCGGCCCGGTCGTTGCTTGTATCGAGCAACGACTTTTGAGGAGGCCTCATGGCGCGCGCGATCAGGTTCGGCGAGTACGGCGACGTGGAGGTCCTGCGGGTCGAGGATGTCCCGAAGCCGGTACCGGGACGGGGGCAGGTGCTCGTCGAGGTCCGCGCCGCCGGGATCAACCCGGGTGAGGCCGCCATCCGCCGCGGGCTCCTGCACGAGCGTTTCCCGGCGACCTTCCCGTCCGGACAGGGCAGCGACTTCGCCGGCGTCGTCGCGGAACTCGGCGAGGGCGTCGAGGAGATCGCGGTCGGCGACGAGGTGATCGGCTTCGTGAACACGCGCTCGAGCCACGCGGACTACGTCGTGGCGGAGGCTTCGGACCTCACGCCGCGGCCCGACGGCGTGTCGTGGGAGGCCGCGGGGGCGCTGTTCGTCGCCGGCACCACGGCCTACGCCGCGACAGCCGCGGTGTGCCCGCGCGAGGGCGACACGGTCGTCGTCTCGGGTGCCGCCGGCGGCGTCGGATCGCTGGCCGTCCAGCTGGCTCTGCTCGCGGGCGCCCAGGTGATCGGCCTGGCCGGTCCGGCGAACCACGAATGGCTGCGCGCGCTGGGCGCGATCCCGGTGACCTACGGCGACGGCGTGCTCGACCGGATCAGGGAAGCGGCCCCGGACGGCGTGCACGCCTTCGTCGACACGTTCGGCTCCGGCTATGTGGAACTGGCTCTGCACCTGGGCATCCACCCCGGCCGGATCGACACGATCATCGACTACGAGGCCGCCGGGAAGTACAACGTGAAGACCGAGGGCAACGCGGCCGGGGCCTCGGCCGAGGTGCTGCGCGAGCTGAGCCTGCTGGTGGGCAAGGGACTCCTGGAGGTGCCGATCGCCCGCGTCTACCCGCTGGACGAGGTGCACGACGCCTACCGCGAACTGGAGCAGCGCCACACGCGCGGCAAGATCGTCCTGGTTCCCTAGTTCTTCGCCGCGACCACCTTGAGGCCGGCGAGGTAGACGTCGAGAGCGAACTCCAGGCGGTCGGTCGCGGTCTCGGCGGAGAAGAACTCGCCGATGTGCAGCATGTTCGGGAACGCTTCGGGCGGCAGTGAGCGCATGTACGCCACCATCTGCTCGCCGCGTTTCGCCGTCTCGGCTTCGTCGATGTCGCCCCAGGTCCAGCCGCTCGCTTCGTAGGCGTACGCCTTGGCGTAGAGCGCCAGGGCGTCGCCGGCGAACGTCGCCTGCTTGAGGGTCAGGCCACCCGCGCGCAGCAGGGCGAGCATCGCCTCGCCCTGCCGCAGCGAGCTGGGCGTGACCGGCACGGCGATGTCCCACGCCACCCGCGCGATGCCGGGGTGGGCGACCATCACCCGGATCTGGCCGCGGACCAGGTCTTTCACCTGCTCGTCCCAGTGCGCCGGGTCCGGGTCCGGGATGGGCGCTTCGGCGAGCACGGCGTCGAGCATCAGCTCCGCCAGCTCGTCCTTGTTGGCCACGTGCGCGTAGAGCGACGCGGGTCCCGTCTCCAGCTCCTGGGCGACCCGCCGCATGGTGACCGCGTCGAGGCCCTCCTTCGCCAGGATCTCCAGCGCCGTCTTCACGACCAGCTCCTGGGAGAGCGCGGGTTTCGCGGCGCGGCGGCTCGGGGCGCTGCGCCACGGTGGCGGGGGAACGGTCACGCGAACACTGTACTTGACGCGAACGTTGTTCGTATGTAGAACGGTGTTCGTAAAACGAACATCGTTCGTAAAGGGGATCTCATGACCACGACCACCGCCGAAGCCGACGTTCGCGCCGTGCTCGGCCGCCTCACCGAGGCGTGGAACTCCGCCGACGCCGCCGCGTACGGACGGCTCTTCACCGAGGACGCGGACTACGTGACGTTCTTCGGGATGAACCTCCCTGGCCGGGAGACGATCGAAAGCTCGCACCGCGCCCTCTTCGAGGGGCCGCTCAAGGGCTCCAAGCTGACCGGGCAGCTCGGCGCGGCGGCGAAGGTGCGCTTCGTCCGCCCGGACGTCGCCGTGGTCGTCGTGGGTGGCGGTTCCTCGCTCACGGGCGCCGACACCACCGACGAAGGCCGTGATTCCACCGTCAGCTTCGTGCTCGTCCAGGAGGGTGGCGAATGGCTGATCACGGCGTTCCAGAACACGCGCGTCTCGGATCCGCGCGGGTGAAAACGCTTGCGGAGGCGACGGGCGTCGTCGCGCGGCCGCCCGCGGAGGTGTTCGAGGACGTGCTGCGCCGCGTGACCGGGGGCGGGTACCCGATGCGGACGGAGGTCGACCGCGAACGGGGGTTCCTCGCGGTCCAGGGCGGTTGGTGGTACCGCGGCGAATACCGCGTCACGGCCGATCCGGGCGGCGCGCGCGTCGAGCACCGGGTGGTCAACGCGGCTTCGTGGGGGCGCTGGGGAGTCCCGTTGGCCAACCGGTTCTTCGTTGGCTTCCAGGCGAAGACGACTGCCGGTTTTGCCCGGATGCTCGAAGAACTGGGGCGGCCCGGTGGCCACGGGCCGGACTTGGCGCGTACGGTGCTTAGGTAACCCTTAGTTCTTTGAGGAGTGGTCGATGGCTGAAGCACCCCGGCGGTCCGGGCGTCCCGCGGTGCGGCTGCGGGTGCTGCGCACCGAGCGGCTGACCCCGCACATGATCCGGATCGTCGCGGGCGGCGAAGGCATCGCCGACTTCACGCCGAACGCGTTCACCGACGCCTACGTGAAGGTGCTGTTCAAGGTGCCGGGCGTCGAGTACCCGGAGCCGTTCGACGTCCAGGAGTGCCGGGCCACGCTGCCGCGCGAGCACTGGCCGCGGATGCGGTCCTACACCGTCCGGGCGTTCGACCCGCAGGCCGGCGAGCTGACCTTCGACTTCGTGCACCACGGCGACGAGGGCATCGCCGGCCCGTGGGCGGCCTCGGCTCAGCCGGGTGACGAACTGCTGCTGTCCGGTCCTGGTGGGGCGTACGCGCCGGGCACCGAAGCGGACTGGCACCTGCTGGCCGGCGACGAAAGCGCGTTGCCGGCCATCGCGGCGTCGCTCGAAGCGTTGCCGGCCGGGGTGTCGGCGCAGGCCGTGATCCTGGTCGAGAACGCCGCCGAGGAACAGGAGCTGGTCACGAAGGCCGACGCGCAGATCACGTGGCTGCACCGCGCGTCCGGGGGCGACGTCGCCGCGGCGGTGCGGGAGCTGCCGTGGCGCGACGGCGTCGTCCAGGCGTTCGTGCACGGCGAAGCGGGGTTTGTCCGGGAGCTGCGGCGGTACCTGCTCGACGAGCGCGGGGTGCGGCGCGAGCTGCTGTCCATCTCGGGGTACTGGCGCGTCGGCAAGGACGACGAAGCCTGGCGTGAAGAGAAAGCGGCCGAACGGGCGCGCGGCTAGCGCCAATCCGACCAAAAGCAGGCAGACCTCTGAGCGGCACGTAATGGAGCCGCGAAAGTGATTCTGCCGTGGCTGTGGTCGGATTGGTGGTCATCGGCACAGTAACCTCGCCGATATGGCGAACCTCAAGGTGGAGGTCGAGCCGGCGGACGCCGGGTTCGACGCGGACCGGCTGTCCCGGATCGACGCGCACTTCGACCGGTATGTCGAGGACGGACGATTGCCCGGCTGGCTCGCGGTGGTGAGCAGGCACGGCCGGATCGTGCACGTCGGCCACGGCGGCCACAGCGACGTCGAAGCGGGCACCCCGGTGGAGACCGACACGCTGTGGCGGATCTTCTCGATGACGAAGCCGATCACGTCGGTCGCGGCGATGATGCTCGTCGAAGACGGCCTGCTGGAGCTGGACGACCCGATTTCGCGGTGGCTGCCGGAGTTCGCGTCGCCGCGGGTGTTCGTCAAGGGGTCGGCGCTGCGGCCGGTGACCGAACCGGCCACGCAGCCGATCCGGGTGTGGCACCTGCTGACCCACACGGCGGGCCTGACGTACGGCTTCCACCACGGCCACCCGGTCGACGCGATCTACCGGGCGGCGGGCTTCGAGTGGGGGACGCCGCCGGGGTTGGACCTGGCGGCGTGTTCGGAGCAGTGGGCCTCGTTGCCCCTGTTGTTCCAGCCGGGCGCGGAGTGGAACTACTCGATCGCGACGGACGTGCTGGGGCGGCTCGTCGAGGTGGTTTCGGGACAGTCGCTGGACGAGTTCTTCTCGTCGCGGATCTTCACGCCGCTGGGCATGACGGACACGGGCTTCGTGGCTTCGTCGGTTTCGCGCTTGGCGGCGTTGTACGTGCCGGATCCCGCTACCGGCCGCGCCACGCGCAACGAGGCGTTCGGCAGCTTGGGGAAGTCCCGCCCGGACTGCCTGTCGGGTGGCGGCGGCCTGGTGTCGTCGGCGTCGGACTACTGGCGTTTCACGGAGATGTTGCTGCGCGGCGGCGCTTTGGACGACGTCCGGCTGCTGTCCCCGCGAACGGTGGCGCTGATGGCTTCGAACCACCTGCCGGGCCACGTGGACCTGGAGGAGTACGGCCGCCCGCTGTTCGCGGAGATGCCGTTCGACGGGCACGGGTTCGGTCTGGGCTTCTCGGTACTGGAGGACCCGGTGAAGGCCCGGACGCTGTCATCGGCGGGCGAGTTCGCCTGGGGTGGCGCGGCTTCGACCGCGTTTTGGGTGGATCCGGACGAGGATCTGACGGTGGGGTTCTACACGCAGCTGTTGCCGTCGAGCACCTATCGGCTGCGGTCGCAGCTGCGGCAGCTGGTCTACCAGGCACTGGTGGACTGAGCGGGTCGCCTGCTCAAGGATTTCGCTGGAAGAACGAAAATGCCCGGCCCGGCTCCCGAACAGGAGCCGGGCCGAGCGGCGCTTCAGGATGGTCGCGCAACTGGACCTCAGCCTCCGCGACTCCCTCCGCGATCACCCGGCGCCCTCGCGCGTAGTCCAACAGCTCCGCCACCGGGCGGTTGTCCGCCGAATACACCGCCGTGAACCGCTCGAACCCGCGCTCCAACGCTGCCAGCCCCAGCATGTGCAGCAGGGCTGAGGCCAGCCCGACCCGGCGCCACTCGGGCGCCACCGCTATCGCCACCTCCGCCATCCGCTTGCCCGTTGCCTCGTAGCGGGCCACTGCCACTCCCGGGCCCTCCACCGAACGGGCCACCAGGGCGAACCGGCGCTCGTAGTCCAGCACCGTCAGCCGCTGGAGGAGCTGGGGGGTCACTCGCGGGGCCGAGCCGCAGAAACGGCGGCGCAGGGTCTCCGGGTCCGCCGTGCGGATCGCTTCGCCCAGCTCCGGCGCGTCCTGCGGGGTCAGCGGGCGGACCCATACCCGGCGGCCGTCGCGGAGGAGGAGCGTGCGGTCGAATCCCGGGGGCGGCTGCGTCACCGGCCCACCCTAGCGGCCGCCCGATCGGGCGGGAGCGGGTTCACCGAAAACGAGTACGTTGGCAGTAAAGGGTTTCCGGGGGGAAGGGCGGCCATGCGGCGGATCGGGATCGTCGGAGCGGGGCAAGCGGGACTCGTCCTCGCCATCGGGTTGCGCCAACAGGGTTACGACGTCACGGTGTTCGCCGAACGCTCCGCCGAAGACGTGCGCGACGGACGGCTCGTCTCCAACCAGTGCCTCTTCCACCCCGCCCTCGAACGGGAACGTGCGCTCGGCGTCAACTTCTGGGAGGCGCCGCCCATCCGCGAAGTCGCCTTCGCCGCCGCCGGAGAGGGCGCGGAGCCCGCCATCTCCTGGCGCGTGGGACTCGACCGGCCCGCGCAGTCGGTCGACCAGCGCGTCAAGGTCTCCGACTGGATGACCGAGTTCGACCGCCTCGGCGGCGACCTCCGGATCCGCCGGGTCACCCCCGACGCCCTCGACGACTGCGCCCGCGAGTTCGAGCTGCTCATCGTCGCGGCCGGGCGGGGACCGCAGTTCGACGCGCTCTTCCCGCGTGACGACGAACGCTCGCCCTACCGCGAGCCGCAGCGCGCGATCGGCATCTGCTACGTCGCCGGCGCGCTCGACGCCGTCCCGGGACTCACCTTCGGCATGGCGCCGGTCGGCGAGTTCTTCCTGCTGCCCGTGCTTTCGGTTCACGGCCCGGTGCACGGTATCGGTTTCTTCGGCCTGCCCGGCGGCCCGATGGACGTCTGGGACGGCGTCGCCGACGTCGACCAGCACTACGAGACCGCCCGGAAGCTGTTGCGCACGCAGTACCCGTGGCAGGCGACGCTGCTGGACAACGCGCGTCCCGTGGCGCCGACCGAGATGCTGCACGGCCGGATCACGCCGATCGTGCGACACCCGGTCGGCACCCTGCCGTCCGGGGCGAAGGTCCTCGCGATGGGCGACACCGCGGTGACCAACGACCCGGTCGGCGGGCAGGGCGCCAATATGGCCGCACGCGCGGCGCGCGCGTACCAGGAGGCCATCGTCGAGCGCGCCGACCGGCCGTTCGACGAGGAGTTCATGCACGACGCTTTCGCCCGCTACTGGCACCACGCCCGGCACGCGACGCGCTTCAACAACGACCTCCTGGCCCCGCCGCCACCGCACGTACTGGCCACTTTGGACACTGCGCAACGCGTTCCCGAAGTGGCGCACCGGTTCGCGCACCTCTTCGAGAACCCGGCCGACTACGAAGGCTGGCTGGGTGATCCCGAAGCGGCGATGGCCTACCTTCAGTCGAAGGGGCCCCGGTCCGGGGCGCAGAGCGCACCCCGGGCGGGCAGCGAACCCGCGACGTAGTACCGGTCGAGCGCCTCATCCACGCACGCGCTCTTGCCGCGCGAACCGTGGCCGTACGTGTCGAGGCTCAGCAAGTGCGCGTTGGCCAGCAGCTTCTCGGTCCGCTGCGCGCCGGAGTACGGGGTTTCCAGGTCGCCCTGGCGGTTGGCGAGCAGCAGGATCGGCGCCGTCGGCCGGTTCCACGGGCCCGCGTATCGGCCGGTGTCCGAGACGTCCCAGGTGGCGCAGGGGAGCGTCTTGTAGACGTCGTACGGCCCGAAGCCGCGGCCGACCTGGTCCGCGCGCTGAGCGTAGTCCCACCAGACGGCCGGATCGCGCGGGTTCGCCGCGTCCGAACACAGCGTCGCGCCGCCGCCCAGCAGGGAGTCGACGTCCGGGGGCCCACCCGCGGACACCGGTGCGCGCGACGACGGATCCGCCAGCGCCCGCAGGAACGCCGCCAGCTGCGGCGCGGCCTGCGCGTCGGTCAGGTAGTTGTGGATCGTCGCGATCGCGCTCTGGTAGGTGACGACGACCTGCTTCCCGGCCGTGTCCGTCACCGTGATCGGGCCGGCTTCGAGCCGGTCCAGGATCGCGTCGTAGTCGAACGCGCAGCGCGACGCGCAGGCGTCCAAAAAGGACTGAAGTGCGCGAGGCCCGTCTTCGTAGCCACGCAGGCGGTAGCTCATCGGGCCGGAACCGGTCGCCCAGCGCATCGGGTCGTCGACGGCGTCGAGCGCGAGCGAGCCGACGCGGCCGGGGAACAGGTTGGCGTAGGTCTCCCCGAGGTAGGTGCCGTACGACTTCCCGTAGTACCGCAGCTTCGGCTCGCCGAATGCCGCGCGCAGCCGGTCCAGGTCGCGCGCGATCGTGCCGGTGGAGAGGTGGTTCGCCAGCGGTCCGGCGTTCTGTTCGCAGAGGTCGGTGACGGTCTTCGTGTCCGCGATCTGCCGCTGTTCCGCCGAACGGGTCAGCGGGAACGTGCCGAGCGCCCGTTGGAGCACCTCGAGCTGCGACGGATCGGTGAAGCAGTGGATCTTCGAACTGGCGCCGACGCCGCGCGGGTCGAACCCGACGATGTCGAAGCGCTCGTGCAGGAACGGCGTCAACGCGGGTGCGAACCGGCCGGACGAGCCGGGTCCGCCGGGGTTGTAGAAGATCGTGCCCAGCTTGTGGGCCTGGTCGGTGGCGGGCAACCGGCCGACGGCGACGGACACGTTGCCGGCGGCGGGATCCTGGTAGGACATCGGGACGTCGAGGTGGCCGCACTCGTAGCCGGCCTGACAGGAGTTTTCCCAGACGATTCCGGCGGGGCTCGCCGCAGCCGCGGGCGCTAGGGCACCCACCGCGAGAGCGGCGGCCCCCAGAGCCAGCGCAGCACGGATTTTCGGAGAATTCATGGCCCCGATCGTCTCGCCGCCGGGACCGGGGGCGCGCTGGTGCGCACCCCCGGAACCGGGGTAGGGCGGGCCCTACGCGGTGAGCTTCGGGATGATCTGCGAGCCGTACGACGCCAACGTCGCCTCGCGGTCGTCGTGCATCAGGTACAGCGAAAACTGGTCCACGCCCAGCTCCGCGAGTTCTTGGAGCCGGGAGATGTGCGCCGAAGCCGGGCCCAGCAGGCAGAACCGGTCGACGATCTCGTCCGGGACGAACTCCGTCGACGGGTTGCCCGCCTTGCCGTGGTGGCTGTAGTCGTAGCCCTCCCGTTCGCGGATGTAGTCGGTCAGCTCCCGCGGCACCGCGCCCGTGGAGCCGTAGCGCGCGACCAGGTCGGCGACGTGGTTGCCGACCATCCCGCCAAACCAGCGCAGCTGCTCACGCTGGTGCGCCAGGTCGTCGCCGACGTACGCCGGGGCCGCGACGCAGATCGTGATGCCGCCCGGGTCGCGACCGGCCGCGCGGGCCGCGTCGCGCACCGCGCCGATCGTCCAGCGCGCGATCGCCGGGTCCGCGCACTGGAGGATGAAGCCGTCGGCGTGCTCGCCGACCGTCTTCAGCGCCTTCGGCCCGTACCCGGCCATCCACATTTCCAGGCGGCCGTTGCGGATCCACGGGATCTGCACGGTCGTCTCGTTCATCTCGACGGCACGGCCCTCGGCGAGGTCCTTCACGACGCGCATGCAGTCGCGGACGGTGGCCAAAGTGGACGGTGGCTTCCCGACGACCCGGTGCGCCGAGTCGCCGCGGCCGATGCCACAGACCGTCCGGTTGCCGTACATGTCGTTCAGCGTGGCGAACGTCGACGCCATCACCGACCAGTCGCGCGTCCCGGGGCTGGTCACCATCGGCCCCACGACCAGTGACGACGTCGCCGCGAGGATCGCCGAGTAGATGACGAACGGCTCCTGCCACAGCACGCAGGAGTCGAACGTCCAGCCGTAGCGGAACCCGGCGTCCTCGGCGTCCTTCATCAGCCGCACGACGTCCCGCGCGGGCGGGTCCGTCTGCAGCACGATCCCGAAGTCCATGGTTGCCTCAGTTCAGGTACTGGTTCAGCGAGCGCGACAGGAACTTCCCGTGCGAAGTCGACCCGGTGAAGCCGTCAGGCGACACGACAACGCGCCCACGCGATAGCACCGTGTGCACCCGGCCGGTGATCTCGAACCCTTCGTACGCCGAGTAGTCCACGTTCATGTGGTGCGTCTCGGCGGACAGTGTCTGCGTCGCCGACGGGTCGTAGATGACGATGTCCGCGTCCGAACCCGCCGCGATGACGCCCTTGCGGGGGTACAGCCCAAACATCCGCGCCGGCGTCGCCGAGCACGTCTCGACCCAGCGCCCGAGCGTCAGCTCACCCGCGACGACGCCCTGGTGCAGCAGGTCCATCCGGTGCTCGACACCCGGCATCCCGTTCGGGATCGCGCGGAAGTCGCCGCGGCCCAGCTCCTTCTGGTCCTTGAAGCAGAACGGGCAGTGGTCGGTGGACACCACGGACAGGTCGTTCGTCCGCAGCCCGCGCCACAGGTCGGCCTGGTGCGACTTCTCCCGCAGCGGCGGCGAGGCGACGTACTTCGCGCCCTCGAAGTCCGGCTTCGCCAGGTCCTCAATGGACAGGTAGAGGTACTGCGGGCACGTCTCGGCGAAGACGTTCTGACCGTCGTTGCGTGCTTCCGCCACCGCCGCAAGCGCTTGCGACGCCGACAAGTGGACGATGTACAACGGCGCACCGGTCACCTTCGCGAGCTGGATCGCCCGCGACGTTGCCTCTCCTTCCAGTTCCGGCGGCCGCGTCAGGCCGTGCTGCACCGGGTCGGTGTTGCCCGCGGCGACGGCTTGGGCTGCCAGCTGATCGATCGCGATGCCGTTTTCCGCGTGCATCATGATCGTAGCGCCGATTTCCCGCGCTTTCTGCATCGCCAGCAGGATTTCCCCGTCCGTGGAGTAGAACACTCCCGGGTACGCCATGAACATCTTGAAACTGCCGACGCCGCCGTCGACGCAGGCTTCCATCTCCTTCAACGACTGGTCGTTGACGTCGGAGACGATCATGTGGAAGCCGTAGTCGATCGCGCAGTTGCCGTCGGCCTTGCTGTGCCACTTGTCCAAAGTGGACAACAACGACGTCCCCTTGGCCTGCACGGCGAAGTCGATGATCGTCGTGGTGCCGCCCCACGCCGCCGCCGTGGTGCCGGTCGAGAACGTGTCGACGGAGTGCGTGCCGCCGAACGGCATCTCCATGTGCGTGTGCGCGTCGATGCCGCCGGGCAGCACGTACTTGCCGGTGGCGTCGATCGTCTCGTCGCCGGTCAGCGTGCCGGGCGCGCCGACGGCGGCGATGGTCTCGCCGTCGACGAGCACGTCCGCGAGGAGAGCGCCCGATGGGGAAACGACCTGGCCGCCCTTGATGAGCGTGGTCATCAGGCCTCCGTAAGGGGGCCGTAGGTGTCCGGGCGGCGGTCGCGGTAGAACGCCCACAGGTCCCGGACCTCGTCGAGCAGCGTCATGTCGAGGTCGCGGATGACGACCTCGTCGTCGGTGTCGGACGCGGCGTCGCCGATCAGCTGCCCGCGCGGGTCGGCGAAGTACGTCTGGCCGTAGAAGTCGTTGTCGCCCAGCGGTTCCACGCCGACGCGGTTGATCGCGCCGACGAAGTACTCGTTGGCCACGGCGGCCGCCGGCTGCTCCAGCTTCCACAGGTACTGCGACAGGCCGCGGCTGGTCGCCGACGGGTTGAAGACGATCTTCGCCCCGGCCAGGCCCAGCGCGCGCCAGCCCTCCGGGAAGTGCCGCTCGTAGCAGATGTAGACGCCGATGCGGCCCACGGCGGTGTCGAACACCGGGTAGCCCAGGTTCCCGGGCCGGAAGTAGAACTTCTC
Organism: Amycolatopsis camponoti; assembly: GCF_902497555.1. NCBI lineage: Bacteria > Bacillati > Actinomycetota > Actinomycetes > Pseudonocardiales > Pseudonocardiaceae > Amycolatopsis > Amycolatopsis camponoti. The sequence continues at coordinate 1,501,104 of NZ_CABVGP010000002.1, forward strand.
CCAGAAGCCCTTGACCTGCGGGATGTGGTTCTTCCGGTGCTTGCCGAGGTACGTGCCGTCGGCGTCGATCACCGCAGCGGTGTTGTAGTACACGCCGGGCTGCTCGACCTCGTACATCGGCACGATCAGCACGACGCCGTGGCGCTCGGCGACCTCCTGCATGAGCTGGGTCGTCGGCCCGTCCGGGATGCCCTCGGTGTAGGAGTAGAACTCGGTGTCCTGCACCTGGCAGAAGTACGGCCCGTAGAACAGCTCCTGCAGGCAGACGACCTGGGCGCCCTGCGAGGCGGCGGTGGCGATGTGGTCGACCGCCGCCTTGATCATGGACTCCTTGTCACCCGTCCACCGCTGCTGGATCAATCCGGCTCGGACGACGCTCACTTGCTTCCTCCTTGTTCGTGGACATGGACAGGGCGGCGAAGACGACGAACGCGCCGACGAAGCCGACCACCCAGTTGTAGTCGTAAAGCGGCTTGAGGAACGGGATCAGGCCGCCGTCGGGGAACGGGCCGGTATCAGCGGCGCTGTAGGCGCCTCCTACCGCCAATACGGCTCCCACCAGCGTGGCGACCAGCGCCCGCCAGTTCCAGCCGCCGCTGAACCAATACACCCCATCGGGTGTGTAGAGGTCCTTCAACCTGAGCCTCGTGCGGGCGATCACCCAGTACCCGGCGACGAGCACGCCGGCGACCGCGCCGAGCAGGCCGCCGTAGAAGCCGAGCCAGGCGAAGATGTAGATGTTCGGGTCGGAGTAGAGGCGCCACGGCTGGATCAGGACGCCGATGACGCCGGTGATCCCGCCGCCGATCGCGAAGGTGATCTTCTTCGGGAAGGCGTTCGAGAAGTCGTAGGACGGGCTGACGACGTTGGCCGCGAGGTTCGCCGAGATCGTCGCGAGCACCAGCGCGACCAGCGCCACGACGACCACGACCGGGCTGGTGAACCTGTCGGCCAGCTGCGCCGGGTCCCAGATGTCCTCGCCGTAGAGGACGTGCCCGCCCGACGTGGTCAGGATGGCGACGATCGCGATGAACGTCATGGTCGTCGGCAGGCCGAGGATCTGGCCGCGGACCTGCTTGCGCTGGCTGCCGCCGAACCGCGTGAAGTCCGGCATGTTCAGCGAGAGCGTCGACCAGAACGCGATCATCGCCATCAGCGACGGCGCGAACACCTTCCAGAAGTCCGGGCCCCAGCCGAGCTTGCCGCCGTCGGACAGGATCGGGCCGAGCCCGCCCGCCTTGACCAGCACGTAGCCCAGCATGATCAGGAAGCCGACCGACACCAGCGGCGCCGTCCAGTTCTCGAACCGGCGGACCGCCTCCATGCCGCGCCAGATGATCAGCATCTGGCCGATCCAGAAGACCACGAAGGACAGCCAGAGCGTCCAGTGCTGCCCGGCGATCTCCGGTGCGTCGCGCCACCACGAGCCGAGCAGGCGCCCGAGGATGACGTAGATGGCCTCGCCGCCTACCCACGTCTGGATGCCGAACCAGCCGCACGCGATGAACGCGCGCAGCAACGCGGCCAGGTTGGCGCCGCGCAGGCCGTAGAAGGCGCGGGCGAACACCGGGAACGGGATGCCGTACTTCGTGCCGGCGTGGCTGTTGAGCAGCATCGGCGCCAGGACGACCAGGTTGCCGATCGTGATCGTGATCAGCGCCTGCACCCAGTTCATGCCGAGCGCGATGAGCGACGCGGCCAAGGCGTAGCTGGGGATGTTGTGGGCCATCCCCATCCAGAGCGCGAAGTAGTTGTAGGTGGTCCAGGTGCGTTTCGCCACGGGGACGGGGGCCAGCTCCTCGTTGAAGAACCGGCTGCCTTCGAGAGACCCGACGTCGGCGGGGTCGAGCTCGACCCGGCCGTCGTCGTGCACGCGCTGGTCTGCGGGTGTCGGCGCCATTGCGGAATCCTGCGCGCCGGGTCGCGGCCGGGGCAACGGCAGACTGTTCACTCTTCCCTGATCAGGAGTGCAGACTGTCGATTGCGCGAACGCGCGGCGGGTGCATGACCTGCGTCACACATCGGACGGTCACATCCCGGCAAAGCGGGGGAAACGTCTCCACAGGATCTCCACACTTCGCGCGGACCCTCTCCACCGCCGATCCCTAAGGTCGTTCGCATGGAACCGGTAGTGCGGCGAGTGCTCGTCGTCGAGGACGACGTCACCATCGCCGCGTCGATCGCGGCCCGGCTGCGGGCCGAAGGATTCAGTGTGGACGTCGCCCACGACGGGCCGGCCGCCGTCGAAGCGGAGTCGTCGTCGGAGCCGGATCTCGTGGTCCTGGACGTCATGCTCCCGGGCTTCGACGGCTTGGAGGTCTGCCGCCGGATCCAGGGGCGCCGCCCGGTGCCGGTGCTCATGCTGACCGCGCGCGCCGACGAGACGGACATGCTGGTCGGGCTGGGGGTCGGGGCCGACGACTACCTCACGAAGCCGTTCTCGATGCGAGTGCTGACGGCGCGGGTGCACGCGCTGCTGCGGCGGGTCGACCGCTCGTCGTCCGCCGCGGGCACCCGGATCGTCCTCGGCGACCTCGAGATCGACGTCGACCAGCGGCGCGTCGCCCGGGCCGGCGTCGCGGCGCAGCTGACGCCGATCGAGTTCGACCTGCTGGTGCACTTCGCGCGGCGGCCGCGGGCGGTGCAGCCGCGGGAACGGCTGCTGTCGGAGGTGTGGGACTGGGACGTCCACGGCACGTCCGCGGGCACCCGCGCGGTGGACAGCCACATCAAGGCGCTGCGGCGGAAGCTCGGCGCCGACCTCATCCGGACGGTGCACGGCGTCGGGTACGCGCTGGAGGCGGGATCGTGAAGGCGTTGCTGGTCAGGGTGGTCGAGCTGCTGCCGCGGCCGTTGGACGGGGTCCGGTCGATCAAGCTGAAGCTGGCGATCCTGATGGTCGCCTCCGGCGGGGTCGCGTTCGCGTTCTTCAACTGGCAGATCGGCTGGCTGCCGCCCCGGACGACGATCACCGCGATGGTGCTGGCGCTGCTGCTGTCGCAAGTGCTGGCGCACGGGATGACCCGGCCGCTGCGCGAGATGACGGGCGCGGTGCGGGCGATGGCGAAGGGCGATTACACGCGGCGCGTCCGGGCCACCACGCGGGACGAGGTGGGCGAGCTGGCGCAGGCGTTCAACCAGATGGCCGGCGACCTCGGTGACGCGGACAAGCGGCGCCGGGAGCTGGTGGCGAACGTGTCGCACGAGCTGCGGACGCCGATCACGGCGTTGAGCGGCGTGCTCGAGAACCTGGTCGACGGCGTCGAGGACCCGGACCCGGCGACGTTGAAGACGGCGCTGCAGCAGACCGAGCGGCTGGCGACGCTGGTGGACGAGCTGCTGGACCTGTCGCGGCTCGACGCGGGGGCGATTCCGTTGCACAAGACGTCGTTCTCGCTGTCTTCGCTGCTTTCGGAGGCGGTTTCCGAAGCGGCGCTGGTGCGCGGGGTGACGTTCTCGGTTTCGGTGACGCCCGCCGACGCCGTGGTGACGGCCGATCGTGGCCGGCTGTTCCAGGTGGTGGCGAACCTGCTGGAGAACGCGGTCCGCCACGGCCCGGCGGGCGGTTCGGTGCGGGTGCTGGCCGAGGTGCGGCCGGGCGAGGTGCGCATCGACGTGTGCGACGAGGGACCGGGGATCGCGCCGGCCGACCGGGTGCGGGTGTTCGAGCGGTTCACGCGGGGGGAGCGGCCGTCGGGCGGGGGGACGGGGCTGGGCCTGGCGATCGCTCGGTGGGCGGTGGAACTGCACGGCGGGACGATCGGGGTGGTCTCGCCTTCGGCGGGGGTCGGGAGCCGGATCCGGGTGACTTTGCCGACGGGCTGACGCTGGGACGCTGCGTCGACGGGTGGTCGGTGCACGTGTGGACATTTGCGAATGCGAACGAGAGTGGAGACGATGCCGAAGAGCAGGATCGACGAGCCGGGCGCGGAGAAGCCGGTGCCGAGGGGAAAGCGCTCGGCGGCGGGGGTTCGTGGGGTTGAGGCGGTCTCGGCCGAACCGGGACCCGGTGGGGCAGCCGGTGAAGCCCGAGCCGGTGGTGTGGCCGTCGCCGCTCCTCCTGTCCTCATGCGGCCGATCCCGCCGCCGAGATCGGCCATCGTCCCGCTGCCTCCCGCCGTCTTGCCCGCCGCCGGGCTGGCCGGGGTGGCCGCCGCTCTTGTGCTGCCTGTCGACCGGCCCGGGATCGGGTGGCTGCTGGCCGGGCTGGCCATCGCCTTCGCCGTCTTCGTTGCCGATCGGCGGTCTTCGGACGGTGCCGGGTCCTTCACCTGGGGCAGCGCCGGGTGGGTCTTCCTCACCCTCGCCCTGCTCGGGATGGGCGCCCTCCGAGCCTCCGAGTGGCTGTTCGTCCTCTGCGTCCTCGGGGCTGTCGTCACCGGGTCACTCGCCGTCGTGGGGAAGCGGACCGTCAACTCCGTCTTGTACGACATGTTCGCCGTCCCGCTGGAAGCCCTGCGCGCCGTGCCCTGGGCCGGCCGCGGGGTCGGCCGCTTCGCCGCCCGCCGTGACGGCGTCGCCCGGCGGATCGGGCTCGCCGTGCTGGCCACCGCCGCGATCGTCGCCGTCTTCGTGCCGCTGCTCGCCAGTGCCGATGCCGTGTTCGCCGACGTCGTCAACGCCGTCGTCCCCGATCTCAGCCTCGACGTCCTCGTGCGGTGGTGTTGCGTGTTCGCCGTCGCGGCGTTGCTGGTGGCCGGAGCTTGCTATTTCCTCGCCGCCCCAGCGCATCGCGCGGAAACAGACCGTCCGTACCGGACCAAGTACGGTCTGGAGTGGACAGTCCCGCTCACCGTCCTGGTCCTGCTGTTCAGCGTGTTCGTCGGCGTCCGGCTGGTCGTGCTCTTCGGCGGCACCGGGTACGTCCTGCGCACCAGCAACCTCACCTCCGCCGAGTACGCCCGCGGCGGCTTCTGGCAGCTGTGCGCCGTCACCGTGCTGACGCTGGCGATCGTCGCGGCGGCACTGCGCTGGGCGCCGAACGTCACGAAGGCCGACCGGCTCCGCCAGCGCGTCCTGCTGGGGGCCTTGAGCGCGTTGAGCCTGGTGCTCGCCGGGTCGGCGTTGAGTCGCATGTGGACCTATCAGGAGGCGTACGGCTTCACCGTGCTGCGGCTGCTGGTCGAGGTCTGCGAACTGTGGTTCGGCGCCGTGTTCGTGCTGGTGCTGGCGTCGTTGGTCAAGCTCCGCTCGGCGTGGCTGCCCCGCGCGGCGATCGGCACCGCCGCCGCGGCGCTGCTGGTGCTCGCCGTCCTCGACCCGGAACGCCTCATCGCCGACGCCAACCTCGACCGCGCCGCCGCCGGCAAGCCCCTCGACCACCGGTACCTGGCCGGATTCTCCACCGACGTCGTCCCCGTGGTGTCGGCGCGACTGCCGGAGCCGCTGCGGACGTGCGTGCTGCGCCAGGTCCTCGCCGGCGACGCCCCCGACGGCTGGCCGGCCTGGAACCTCAGCCGCGCGAACGCCCGCGACGTGACTCTCGGCAACTGCTGAACCGCCGGCGCGGGCTGTGCGTGATTAAGAGCAATGCGCGGAAGCCACCGGGCCGTCGTGGGGGCGGCCCGGCGGCTTCCGCGCGCCCAGCGTCAGAACGCGAAGACGTCGTCCGAGTCGCGGTCCGCCGCACAGCGGTTCGGGTACGACGTCCGGAACGACACCGGCTTTCCGCGCCAGGTCCCGACCACCGTCACGTCCACCGGGGCGTAGATCAGCGTGCACGCCTGGTGCCGCGCCTGGATCCGCGAGAAGTCGCCGTCCACGCCCGAAAGCACCGCGCACGCCTTTTCGCGCTTGGGGTGCGTGCCGCCCGCCGGGTCGCACGTCAGGACCACCGAGCCGATCCGGTTGGCGGTGTCGTGGCTGGTCAGCTGCAACGTCGACGCCGGGGGCTGCGCCGGGGCGAGGCAGCTCAAGCTCATCAAGCAGGCTGCGAAGGGGAGTAGGGCCATATCGGTTCCATCGGCAGCCCGAGGTCGATCACTGTGCTCCACGTCCGGGTGAGTCTTCTTCGCTCGACCGAGTGAGGTCCAGCGCCAGCAAGGCCACGTAGAGCGAAAGCATCGACTCCGGGTCCTCCAGGCGGACGCCGAGGACCTGCTCGATCCGGGCGAGCTGCTGGTAGTACGCCGTTCGCGAGGTGTGTGCCGCCGCCGCGGCCGCCGACTTGTTGCCGCCCTGCTCGCAGTAGTGCCGCAGAGCCTGCACCAGCCGGCTGCCGGACGCCGCGTCGCGCTGGAGCAGCGGCCCGAGCTCCCGGACCGCGAACGCCGTCACGCGCTCGTCGCCCGAAAGCAGGTGCAGCAGGCCGCGCAGGCGGACGTCCGACAGCCGGTGCAGCACGCGCTCGGCGCCCGCCCCCAGGGCGGCCGCCGCCACCTGGCCGGCCTCCAGCAGCGTCCGGCCCGCCTCGGCCGGCGACGAGACCGTCGTGCCGACCGCGAGCACGCCCGGCGCGCTGCCCCGGGCCTCGTGGACGTCGGTGGCGAGCCGGTGCAGCACCGTGTCCGCGTTCGCCTCCGGCGACAGCGCGATCAGCGCGCGCACGCCGAGGTCGTCCGTCGCCACCAGCGCCGACACCTTCGCGCGGCGCGCCGCGAGCACCGTCGCCTCGGCCAGTTCGCGCAGCACCGGCGGCGTGGACAGAGCCGGACGGCTGCCGATCAGCCGGGGCCGGACCGCCAGCCCGACCAGCTGCCGCCCGGTCAGCGGCACGGCCAGCGCCGACGCCCGCGCCAGCAGCTCCGCCGTCGGGGCGGGCGACGCGAGCAGCTCGTGCAGCACGGCCCGGTGGGCCTGCCGCTCCAGGCCGTCGGAATCCTTGGCGACCAGCCGGTGCACGGCCAGCGCGGACGCGGCCCGCTCGGCGACCACCCGGTGCCGGTGCGGCGGTGGGTCGGCGCAGACGACCACGAGGCGCCCCCAGTCGTGCCCGCGCGCGCCGACGACGGTCACCAGCCAGCCCGAGCCGGGGTGGTAGCCGGTCCGCTCGCCGACCTGGACGACGCGCGACCGGGCCGGCCAGCCGGTGAGCAGTTCGGCCGGGTCGGTGCCGGCCGCGTCGTAGGCGAGGACCTCGTGCGAGAGCGTCTCCAGCACCACCGGCTGCTCGGTCAGCCGGGCGACCTCGCCCAGGACGACGCCGGGTTCGGCGCCCGCGACCGTCAGCGCGGTGAACGTCTCGTGCACGCGCTCGGCGGCGCGCAGCTCGGCGACCTGGGCGTCGACGATCTGGCCGTTCACCGCCTCGGTGACGCTGACGTACCGGGTTTCGCGCGAGAGCGTCACGAGCGGCAGCCCGTGCTTCTCGGCCGCTTCGACCAGGGCGGCGGGCAACTTGTCGCTCCAGTGCCGGACCAGCTCGATCACCAGGCCGGCCGCCCCGACCCCGGCCAGGTCGGCGACGTAGCGGGCCAGCGACGGGCCGTCGTCGGGCAGCGCGACGCCGGTCGTCAGCACCAGCTCGCCGCCGCGCAGCAGGTGCGCGATGTCGGCGACCTCGGCGACGTGCGCCCAGCGCACCAGGGCGCCGAGCCCGGCCACGCCGGCGACGACGTGCGGACGGCCCTGGCGCAGCACCGGCAGCGCGAGCACCTCGGCGACGGTCGGGTACATGGCTCCTCGCGGTCCGCGCGGTCTGATCGGCAGGGACAGACTGTACGGCCGGGAGCCAACTGACGTACACGTTGTCGATGGCGGTGGCGTGGCGCGCGCCCGGAGACTCGCAGGAGACGTCCCCGAGCCGAGGAGTGCCCGCCGTGACCGAACGCATCAGCCACTGGATCGACGGCAAGCCGTTCACCGGGACCGCCGAGCGCTCGGGCGAGGTGTTCGACCCCGCGACCGGGCAGGTGCGGGCGCGCGTCGACTTCGCCGGTGACGCCGAGGTCGAAGCCGCCGTCGCCGCGGCCAAGGCGGCGCTGCCCGGCTGGCGCGGGACGTCCCTGGCCGGCCGGACGCGGGTCATGTTCGCCTTCCGCGAGCTGCTGTCGGCGCGCAAGCACGAGCTGGCGAAGATCGTCACGAGCGAGCACGGCAAGGTCGAATCCGACGCGGCGGGCGAGGTCGCCCGCGCGATCGAGAACGTCGAGTACGCGTGCGGCGCGGCGCAGCTGCTCAAGGGCGGGTTCAGCGAGAACGCGTCCACCGGCGTCGACGTCTACTCGATCGCGCAGCCGCTCGGCGTGGTCGGCGTGATCTCGCCGTTCAACTTCCCGGCGATGGTGCCGCTCTGGTTCGTTCCGAACGCGCTGGCCTGCGGCAACACCGTCGTGCTCAAGCCGAGTGAGAAGGACCCGTCCGCCGCGGTGTTCATCGCCGAGCTGTTCGCCGAAGCGGGTCTGCCCGCGGGCGCGCTGAACGTCCTGCACGGCGACAAGGCGGCGGTCGACGGGCTCCTCGAACACGACGACGTCAAGGCGATCTCGTTCGTCGGGTCGACGCCGATCGCGCGCTACGTCTACGAAACCGGCACCCGGCACGGCAAGCGCGTCCAGGCCCTCGGCGGGGCGAAGAACCACATGGTCGTGCTGCCGGACGCGGACCTCGACCTGGCCGCCGACGCCGCGGTGTCGGCCGGGTTCGGCTCGGCGGGGGAGCGCTGCATGGCGGTGTCGGTGGTCGTCGCGGTCGACCCGATCGGCGACGAGCTGGTGCGCAAGATCACCGAGCGGATGTCCGTGCTGCGCGTCGGCGACGGCCGTGACCCCGAATCCGAGATGGGCCCGCTGGTGACGGCGGCCCACCACGCGCGGGTCGAGTCCTATGTGGACGCCGGGGTGACCGAGGGCGCGTCGCTGGTGGTGGACGGCCGCGGGATCGAGGTCCCCGGTTCGGCGGACGGCTTCTGGCTCGGCCCGACGCTGTTCGACCACGTCCGCCCGGAGATGTCGATCTACGCGGACGAGATCTTCGGCCCGGTCCTGTCGGTGGCGCGCACGGCGTCCTACGACGACGCGCTGGACCTGATCAACGCGAACCCGTACGGCAACGGCGTCGCGATCTTCACCGGCGACGGCTCGTCGGCGCGGCGGTTCCAGAACGAGGTCGAGGTCGGCATGGTCGGCGTGAACGTCCCGATCCCGGTCCCGGTGGGGTACTACTCGTTCGGCGGCTGGAAGGACTCGCTGTTCGGCGACAGCCACGCCTACGGGCCGGAGGGGTTCCACTTCTTCACCCGGACGAAGGTCGTGACGTCGCGGTGGCCGGACCGCTCGCACGCCGGGGTGAACCTGGGCTTCCCGCGCAACTCCTGAGCCGGGAATCGCCGGTGGGTCCGCCGGGTTGGCACCAAGGGGACCCACCGTCGACGTTAGGCAGACGAATGAGCGCGAAGAACTCCGGCACCTTCACCATCGGCGGCGACCTCCCGGTCACCCGCCTCGGGTACGGCGCCATGCAACTGACCGGCCCGGGGGTCTGGGGCGACCCCAAGGACCCGGACGAGGCCGTGCGCGTGCTGCGGCGCGCCGTCGAGCTGGGCGTGACCCTGATCGACACCGCCGACGCCTACGGCCCGTTCGTCGCGGACCTGCTGATCAAGAAGGCCCTGCACCCCTACGCCGACGACGTGGTCATCGCCACCAAGGCCGGTTTTACCCGGCAGGGGCCGAACCAGTGGATCCCGGTCGGGCGGCCCGAGTACCTGCGGCAGCAGGTCGAGCTGAGCCTGCGGCACCTCGGCGTCGACCGGATCGACCTGCTCCAGCTGCACCGGATCGACCCGAAGGTGCCGCTCGTCGAGCAGGTCGGCGAGCTGAAGAGCCTTCAGGACGAGGGCAAGATCCGGCACATCGGCCTGTCCGAGATCAGCGTGGACGAGCTGAAGGAAGCGCAGAAGACCGCCGAGATCGTGTCGGTGCAGAACCTGTTCAACCTCGCCAACCGTGACGCCGAACCGCTCCTCGACCACGCCACCGAGCACGGCATCGCCTTCATCCCGTGGTTCCCGCTCGCCACCGGCGCCCTGGCCGGGGCGGACAGCCCGCTGACCGCGCTCGCCAAGGAGCACGACGCGTCGCCGTCGCAGCTCGCGCTCGCGTGGCTGCTCAAGCGGTCGCCCGTCGTGCTGCCGATCCCGGGGACCTCGTCGGTCGCGCACCTCGAGGACAACGTCGCCGCCGCCGACATCGAACTGACCGACGCCGAGTTCGACGCCCTGACCAAGGCGGTCTAAGCGGGCAGGACGTTGATCAGCGTTTTCGTGCGCGGAGTCAGGTAGACGGCATTGGTCCGCTCCGGCTGGATCCGCTCGCGGAGCGCGCGGTCGTCGAGGCGGAAGCTGCGGTCCTGGACCACGAGGTAGGTGAACCAGATCCGTTCCATGATGGTGTAGAGGTAGATCGGGTACTGGCCGCGCTCGGGCCGCTTCCCGTGGACCTTGCCGAAGTCGTGGGTCCAGCCGGTGATCACGACCAGCCGCCCGCTTCCGACCTCGGACAGCCGTCGCCCGCACACGAACGCGAACCAGGCCGTCGCCGCGAGGATCGGGACGAGGGCCGCCGCGACTCCGTCGGTGATCGCGAGCGCCGCGGTCCACAAACCGGCGAGCACCAGGACCACCGCAGCCCAGAAATTGAAGTCGAGCAGCTTCCGGCGCTGCGACGGGTGGAGCCGGCCATTGCGGTTGGCCAGCTCCACCTCGGCCTGCTCGGTCACTCGGCCTCGCCTTCGGGGTGTTCCTTCTCGTAGGCCTCTTGCGTCTCGTGGTAGCGGTCCTGCTGCTCGTTCTCCTGGCGGCGGCCCTCGGTCACGACGCCGACGGTGTCCGCGGGCTTCCACCCCGGATAACCGCCGGACTCCTGCCACGCACCCGGCTTGAGCACGCTGCGGCCGTCTTCGGAGTACTTCTTGCCCGGGCCTTCCAGCTTGTCGCCGCCGGGGACCTTCTCGCGCGCGGCGTCCTTCCAGCCGTCGGCCGTCTCCTCGGCGGACTTCGCCTCCTTGCCCGCCTGCTTCAGCTCGTTGGCCTTCCGCTCGATGCCAGCGGCCGTGTCGACCGACTTGTCCACGAGCTTGTCGACGCCCTTGCCCACCTTCTTCAGCGCGTTCGCCGCGCCTTCGAGGGCCGCCTTCGACTTGCCCGCGCCCTTCGCCAGGCTCTCCAGCTTCTCGACGATCTTCGTGATGCGCGTGCTGATCTTCTCGGCGAGCACGCCGCCCTCGACGACCGTGTCGGCGATGAACGCCGCGATCGTGCCGCCGAAGGTGCACCAGGACGCGGCCAGCGCGGCCAGCGCCTTGACGATCAGCTCGCCCACGAACGACGAGATCATGTCGCGGATCAGCCCGCGCTCGGTGCCGACCAGCGCCGCGCCGACGTTCATGGCGGTCGACGCGTCCCCGGCGTGCGACGCGGCGCCGCGCAGCACGTTGACGTAGCTTTCGGCCGTCCGCTGGTAGGCCTCGGCGGAGCCGCAGTCGCTGAAGGACTGCTGGACCTTCTTGGCCTGCTGCTCGTAGCTCTCGGCCGTCTCGGTGAGCGACTTGGCGATGTTCGTCCAGGTCACGGCCTTGGCGGTGACGGCCTCGGGCTTGCCGGCGAGCTTGTCGAGGCCGTCCTTGAGGAAGCTGATGTGCTCGATCAGCCAGCCGACCCCGGCACTGGCGAGCGTCCCGAGCGGGTCCATCGCCGCGCCGAGCAGGTCGAGGGCGTCGGTGCCGACGTCCATGGCGAGGTTGCCCCAGTCGCCGTTGCGCGCGTCGGTGAGCGTGGACGCGGCGTCGCTGAAGATGCCCGCGCCGCCGGTCTGGGCGTTGACGTTGTCCAGCTCGCCCTTCGAGCCGTCGCCCATGCCGCTCCAGAAGCCGCCCGGCGATTCGGCCGTCGCGACCAGTGCGTTCTCGGTCATGCCGGGAGCTCCTTGCCGATGCCCTCGATCAGGCACTTCGTCTTGTCTTCGTGGTCGCGGAACGCCGTGTGCGCGGTCTTCACCCGGTCCGCGACCTCGTGGCCGGCCTCGACGGCGTCGCTCAGGAAGCCGTTCGCGGTCTCCACCCACACTTGGATCGGCAGCGCGAACACCTGCCCGACCAGGCCGAACGCGTCGAAGTCGAGCGCGCCGGCGGTGCCGGCGGCCTCGACCGCCTGCTGCACCCGGTCGGCGATCTGCCGGATCTCGTCCTCGTGGCCGCCGAGGACGTCGAAGTCGACCTTCATCGCCTTGCCCGCCATCACAGCCCCCGGCGCAGGATCGGGCCGCCGAAGTCGTCGTCGTCGGCCGGGCGCGGCCGGGCCGGGCGCACGGGCGGCGGCGGGGTTTCCGGCCGGGCTTCGGTGAATTCCCAGTGCGGCGGAGCGGCCGCTTCTTCTTCCGGTACTTCGGGCGCCGGGATCTGTTCCCGGAGGAAATGCATCGCGTCGCTGTCGGTGCCGATCACCGGCGCCATGATCGCGGTCAGCTGCTGGGCGGCGTCGACCTGCGCGCGTTTGGCGGCGGCGAGAACGGCCTGGGCGAGCCGGGCCCGCGGCAGCTCGTCGGCCCGCGGGCCGAAGGTGAGTTCCTGCAGCGCACCGCTGGTGTTGACGGTGACCGTGACGGACCCGTCGGCACTCGACGCGGTCGCCGAGACGCGCTCGAGCCGGGCTTTCGCCTCGGCCGCGCGCCGGGCGATATCGGGCATTCCGGCCGAAGCGGGTTCATTTCGGTTCACGGCGACCTCGTAGTCGGGGAGCGGCATGCGGATCAGAGGCAGCAAACCGCTTTTCGGTTCCCTCTTCAAGCCGGAAATCCGGTGCGACAAGAATGCATGGGAATTCATTTGTCCGTTCTTTACCCGGCCGGGACGGGCGGGGTTGAGCACGACCCGCTCAGGCTTCCGTAAACTCATGGTGAGCAGCGAGCGAGGTAGGTGAGGAACGGTGGCCAACGCGGACGAGCGCCGCTTCGACGTGCTGCGGGCGATCGTGGCCGACTACGTGTCCAACCAGGAGCCCGTCGGCTCCAAGGCGATCGTCGAGCGGCACAACCTGGGCGTGTCGAGCGCCACCGTGCGCAACGACATGGCCACCCTCGAAGAAGAGGGCTACATCACCCAGCCCCACACCAGCGCCGGCCGCGTGCCGACCGACAAGGGCTACCGCCTCTTCGTCGACCGGCTGTCCGAGATCAAGCCGCTGAGCGCTCCGGAGCGCCGGGCGATCACGACCTTCCTCGACAGCGGCACCGACCTCGACGACGTCCTCCGCCGCTCGGTCCGGCTGCTCGCGCAGCTGACCCGGCAGGTCGCCGTCGTCCAGTACCCGATGCTGACCAACGCCAAGGTGCGCCACCTCGAAGTGGTGCCACTCACCCCGGCGCGGCTGATGCTGGTGCTGATCGCCGACAACGGCCGCGTCGACCAGCGCACCGTCGACCTCGGCGACGTCGTCACCGAAGAAGACGTGGCGCGGCTGCGGTCCGTGCTCAACACGGCCATGTCCGGACGGCGGCTCAACGAGGCCGCCGCGCGCGTCGCCGAGCTGCCCGACAAGGCACCCGGCGAGCTGCGGGACGCGCTCATCCGCGTCACCACGGTCCTGGTCGAGTCGCTGGCCGAACACCCCGAAGAACGCCTGGTCCTCGGCGGCACCGCGAACCTCACGCGCAACGTCGCCGACTTCCCGGGTTCGCTGCGCCAGGTCCTCGAAGCCCTCGAGGAGCAGGTGGTCGTGCTCAAGCTCCTGGCCGCCGCGCGCAACCCCGGTGCGATCACGGTGCGCATCGGTGAGGAAAATGAAGACGAGCAGATGCGCAGCACCTCGGTCGTCTCGATCGGTTACGGCCAGGACATGGTGCTCGGCGGCATGGGGGTGGTCGGCCCGACCCGGATGGACTACCCCGGCACGATCGCCGCGGTGCGCGCGGTCGCCAACTACGTGGGGCAGATCCTGGCCGGCCGCTGAGCCGGGCAGAGCAGAAGGAGAAGCAGAGACGGTGGCGAGGGACTACTACGGCATCCTCGGGGTGGCCAAGAACGCGAGCGATCAGGACATCAAGCGCGCGTACCGGAAGCTGGCCAGGGAGCTGCACCCCGACGTCAACCCGTCGGAAGACGCGCAGCACAAGTTCGGCGAGGTGACGACGGCCTACGAGGTGCTGTCCGACCCGCAGAAGCGCAAGATCGTCGACCTCGGCGGCGACCCGATGGACGGCGGCGCGCGCGGCGGGGGCGGCGGCGACCCGTTCGCGGGCTTCGGCGGCCTCGGCGACATCATGGACGCCTTCTTCGGCGCGGCCGGTGGCGGCGGCGGGCGCGGGCGCGGACCCCGCAGCCGCGTCCAGCCCGGCTCCGACGCGCTGATCCGGCTCGGCCTGTCCCTCGAGGACTGCGCCACCGGGGTCGACAAGGAGATCGCCGTCGACACCGCGATCGTCTGCGACCTCTGCCGCGGCGCCGGCACCACCGAAGGCACCGGCGTCAAGACGTGTGACACCTGCGGCGGCGCCGGCGAGGTCCAGTCCGTCCAGCGGTCCTTCCTCGGCCAGGTCGTCACGGCCCGCCCGTGCCCGGTCTGCCGCGGCTTCGGCGAGGTCATCCCCGACCCCTGCCGCCAGTGCGGCGGCGACGGCCGCATCCGCGCCCGCCGCAACGTCACCGCCAAGATCCCGCCGGGCGTCGGCGACGGCATGCGCATCCGCCTGTCCGGCCAGGGCGAGGTCGGCCCCGGCGGCGGCCCGGCCGGCGACCTCTACGTCGAGATCGACGAGACCCCGCACGAGGTCTTCGTCCGCCAGGGCCACGACCTGCACTGCAACTTCCGCATCCCGATGACCACCGCCGCCCTCGGCGCCACGGTGCCCATCTCCACGCTGATCGACGGCGACTACGAGCTCGACGTCGAACCCGGCACCCAGCCCACCGCCGAGCTCGTCCTCACCGGCAAGGGCATGCCCCGGCTGCGGTCCTCCGGCCGCGTCGACGGCCGCGGCGACCTCCACGTCCACATCGACGTCGTGGTCCCGACGAAGCTCGACGAAGCCCAGCGCGAGCTCCTCGTCGAACTCGCCCGGCAGCGCGGCGAGGAAGTCCCGACGCTGGCATCCAACGGCAGCAAGCACGGCGGCCTCTTCTCCAAGCTGCGCGCCAAGAACCACCGCTGACCGTGCCCGACACCACCCTGCCGGTCTTCCTCGCCGACGCCGTCCCCGCCTCCGGGCGCGCGGTGCTCGACGGCGAGGAAGCCCGGCACGCGGCCACGGTCCGCCGTCTCCGCACGGGGGAGCGGCTGATCCTTTCGAACGGCGCGGGCACCATGGCCCGCTGCGTCGTCGAAGCCGTCCAGCCCGGGCGTGACGCCGTCCTCACCCTCGCGGTCGAGGAGAGCTGGACCGAGGAACCACCCGCACTGCGCGTCGTGCTCGCCCAAGCCCTCGCCAAGGGCGACCGCGGCGAGCTCGCCGTCGAGCTCGCCACCGAAGCCGGCGTCGACGCGATCGTCCCCTGGCGAGCCGCCCGCAGCGTCGCCAAGTGGGACGACGGCGGCCGCGGCGACAAAGCCCTCGCCCGCTGGCGCGCCACCGCCCGCGCCGCCGCCAAGCAAGCCCGCCGCGCCCACGTCCCCGACGTCACCGAGCCCGTCACCACCGGCGAACTGGCCGGGCTGGCCGCCACGATGTCCCTGGTCGTCGTCCTCGAGTCCGACGTCTCCGACCGCCTCACCGACCTCGCACTGCCGGACACCGGCGACCTCCTCCTCGTCGTCGGCCCCGAAGGCGGCATCACCGACGGCGAACTCCGCACCCTGCGCGAAGCCGGCGCACGAGCCGTCCGCCTCGGCACGACCGTCCTGCGCACGTCCACCGCCGCGGCCGTCGCCCTCGGTGCGCTGGGCGCCCTCACCAGCCGGTGGCGGTGAAAAGATCACCGGAAAAAAGACCCCCGATTTTGCGCCCAGTTATGGCGCGATCACACTCCGACCCGTTACTCTCGTTTACTAACGCGCCACACACCGTTTCCGGGTTCGGCGCGCCACTGGGAAAGCACAGACCCCGCCGGGCACCTCCCCCCTCGGTCCGGCGGCCGCCGCGGTGGCGGTAGATCGACCCCCAGGGTCTACCGCTCCGCGGCCCCCTCCCTCGCTTCGCTTCGGTCGTTGGGCCGCTTCGCGTTCGTTGTGTCTTCTGGGGGTCGGACCCCCAGACCCCCGCCGGGGCATGCCCCGGACCCCCGCGCCCTCGCTCGGTGCCGGTTGGGTGGCGCGTCTTCCTTCGTCGGTAGGGTCTCTCCTCATGAGTGAGGATGAGACTCTCTTTGAACGGATCATTGCTGGTGAGATCCCTGCTGATGTTGTCTATCAGGATGATCTGACCTTTGCCTTCCGGGATATTCGGCCTCAAGCCAAGGTTCATGTGCTTGTTGTGCCCAAGGTTCGGTATCGGAACCTGGGGGAGCTTGCTGCTGGGGATCCGGGGCTGCTGGCCGCTGTTGCGCTCGCTGCTCGGCGGGTTGCGGAGCTCGAGGGGGTTCTCGAGTCGGGGTATCGGGTTGTGTTCAACACCGATGGTGATGCCGGGCAGACTGTTTTTCATGTTCATGCCCATGTTCTGGGTGGGGAGCCTCTGGGGCTCTTCGGGGCTCCTGAGCAGGACTAGGGCAAACCCGTCTGCGTTCTGTCGGTGGGTGCCAGTAGCATCGGTGGGGTCCGTTCTCCCTCACCGAGAAAGCAGGCCTGAGGCCACGTGGCCGGAACCGTACCGGGTGGTGCCGCCCGACCCGACGTCCCCGGGGACGTCGCCAAGACCGAGGATGCCGCCGTCCAGGCAGCGCAGTCCCGGTTCCCCATTCCCGACGCCGCCGCGCTCAGCCTGCTCGGCTCCCGTGACGAGAACCTGCGTGTCGCCGAGGAGCTTCTCGCCGCCGACGTGCACGTCCGCGGCAACGAGGTCACCCTCACCGGCACCCCCGCCGACGTGGCCTTCGCCGAGCGCGTCTTCGCCGACCTCGTCACCCTCGCCACCGGCGGGCAGCAGGTCGGCCCCGACACGGTCCGCCGCACCATCGGCATGCTCTCCACCGGGGACGCGTCGCCCGCCGAGGTCCTCAGCCTCAACATCGTCTCCCGCCGCGGCAAGACCATCCGGCCCAAGACGCTCAACCAGAAGCGCTACGTCGACGCGATCGACAAGCACACCGTCGTCTTCGGCATCGGCCCCGCCGGCACCGGCAAGACCTACCTCGCCATGGCGAAGGCCGTCCAGGCGCTGCAGGCCAAGCAGGTCACCCGCATCGTGCTGACCCGCCCCGCCGTCGAAGCCGGCGAGCGCCTCGGCTACCTGCCCGGCACCCTCAACGAGAAGATCGACCCCTACCTGCGGCCGCTCTACGACGCGCTGCACGACATGGTCGAACCCGAGTCGATCCCGCGGCTCATGCAGGCCGGCACCATCGAGATCGCGCCGCTCGCCTACATGCGCGGCCGCACCTTGAACGACGCCTTCATCATCCTCGACGAGGCCCAGAACACCACGCCCGAGCAGATGAAGATGTTCCTCACCCGGCTCGGCCAGGGCTCCAAGATCGTCGTCACCGGTGACGTCACCCAGGTCGACCTGCCGAACGGCCAGCGCAGCGGCCTCCGCGTCGTGCGCGACATCCTCGGCGGCGTCGAAGGGCTCCACTTCTCCGAACTGACCAGCCAGGACGTCGTCCGGCACAAGCTCGTCGGCGACATCGTCGACGCCTACGAGAAGTGGCAGGCCGTGCAGGACGCCCAGGACCAGCAGCAAGGCAACGGCTGGAAGGGCAACCGGCGTTGAGCATCGAAATCGCCAACGAGTCCGGCGTCGACGTCGACGAGACGTCCATCGTCTCGGCGGCCCGCTACGCCCTCGACAAGATGGAGGTCAGCCCGCTCGCCGAGCTGTCCATCCTGCTCGTCACCCTCGACGTCATGGAAGACCTGCACGAACGCTGGATGGACCTGCCAGGGCCCACCGACGTCATGGCGTTCCCGATGGACGAGCTCGACTCCTCCCGCCGTCCCGACGCGCCCGACGCGTCACCGGCGCTGCTCGGGGACATCGTGCTCTGCCCGGCGTTCGCCAAGGACCAGGCCAAGACGGCGGGGCATGCCCTGATCGACGAGCTGCACCTGCTCACCGTGCACGGCTGCCTGCACCTCCTCGGCTACGACCACGCCGAACCCGCCGAAGAGCGCGAGATGTTCGCCCTCCAGAAGCGGATCCTCGGCGAGTACCAGGACGCCGTCGCCGCCCTGCAGAAGCGTGACGCCCAGCGCAACACCGACGACCGCGTCCTCGGCATCGCCGGGCTCGACGCGGCCACCGCCCCGGCCGCCGAACCACCCGCCGGGGAAACGCCCTAGCGCCGGCCATGGTCCAGCTCCTGTTCGCGATCGCGCTCGTGCTCCTCGCGGGCGTGTTCGCGGCGGCCGACGCCGCCATCAGCACCGTGTCGCAAGCCCGGGCCGAAGGGCTCGCCCGGATGGGCCTGCCCGGCGCCCGCCACCTCGCGGCGGTCGTCGTCGAACGGCGCCGGCACATCAACCTGCTGCTCCTGCTGCGCCTCGGCTGCGAGCTGACGGCCACCGTGCTGGTCACCGTCTTCGTCGGCACCCGGCTCCGGCCCCTGGGCGTCGCCGTGCTGGTCACGGCGGTCGTCATGATCGTCGTGAGCTACGTCCTCATCGGCGTCGGCCCGCGCACCCTCGGCCGCCAGCACCCGTACCGCATCGGCCGCTACGTCGCCGGGCCCGTCCGCGTCCTCGGCTCGATCCTCGGCCCGCTGTCCCGGCTGCTCATCCTCATCGGTAACGCCATCACCCCCGGCCAGGGCTTTCGCGAAGGCCCGTTCACCTCCGAGGTCGAGCTGCGCGAGCTCGTCGACCTCGCCCAGGAACGCGGCGTCGTCGAGGACTCCGAGCGCGAGATGATCCACTCGGTGTTCGAGCTGGGCGACACCATCGCCCGCGAGGTCATGGTCCCGCGCACCGAGATCGTCTGGATCGAGCGCACCAAGACCGTCCGCCAGGCCCTCGCCCTGGCGCTGCGCACCGGCTTCACCCGGCTCCCGGTGATCGACGAGTCGGTCGACGACATCGTCGGCGTCGTCAACATCAAGGACCTGATGTCGGCGTACATGGACCCGGACGGGTCGAGCACGGTCGTCGACACCCTGATGAACGAAGCCTCCTTCGTCCCCGACTCGAAGCGCCTCGACGAGCTCCTCAAGGAGATGCAGCGCTCGCACCACCACATGGCGATCGCCGTCGACGAGTACGGCGGCACCGCCGGCCTGCTCACCATCGAGGACGTGCTGGAAGAGATCGTCGGCGAGATCACGGACGAGTCCGACGCCGACGAGCGCCCCGAGGTCGAGGAGCTCGCCGACGGCGCCGTCCGCGTGTCGTCCCGGATGAGCGTCGACGACCTGGGCGAGCTCTTCGGCATCGACCTCGAAGACCACGACGTGGAGACCGTGGGCGGGCTGCTCGCGGAACGACTGGGTAGGGTCCCGCTGCCGGGGGCCGAAGCCGAGGTCGCCGGCCTCCGGCTGTTCGCCGAAGGCGGCAAGGACCGGCGCGGCCGCATGCGGATCACCTCCGTGGTGGTCCACCCGGCCGACGCCGACGCGATGACCGACCCGGCCGACCGCACCACCCGGCGCCGTACGCGCCTGCCCCACCCCGACGAACGCGACAGGAGCGTCGAACATGCCTGACCTCGAGGCGGAGGACCAGAAGCTGGTCACCCTCGCCCGGTCCTCGCGCGCCCGCATCCAGGCTCCCGAAGGCGCCGCGGTCCGCGACACCGACGGCCGCACCTACGCGGCGGGCACGGTCGACCAGCCGTCGTTCAAGCTCACCGCGCTCCAGGCCGCGGTCGCCGCGGCGCTGTCCAGCGGTGCCGAAGGCATCGAAGCGGCCGCCGTCGTCAGCGAAGAAGGACTGCTCAAGGGCGCGTCCGTGCAGGCCGTGCGCGACATCGCGAAGTACGCGCCGATCATCCTCGCCGCCCCGGACGGCTCGGTTCTCGAGGTGCTGGAGCGATGACCGAGCACCGTTCCGGCTTCGCCTGCTTCGTCGGCCGTCCCAACGCGGGCAAGTCGACGCTGACCAACGCCCTCGTCGGCACCAAGGTCGCGATCACCTCCAGCAAGCCGCAGACCACGCGCCACGCGATCCGCGGCATCGTGTCCCGTGAGGACGCCCAGCTCGTCCTCATCGACACCCCCGGCCTGCACCGCCCCCGCACCCTGCTCGGCGAGCGGCTCAACGACATCGTGCACACGACGTGGTCCGAAGTGGACGTCGTCGGGTTCTGCGTGCCGGCGAACGAGAAGATCGGCCCCGGCGACAAGTTCATCGCCGGCGAGCTGCAGAAGATCGCCAAGCGCACCCCCGTCATCGGCATCGTCACGAAGACCGACCTCGTCCAGCCCCAGCAGGTCGCCGAGCAGCTGCTCGCGCTGCAGGAGGTGATGGAGTTCGCCGAATTGATCCCGGTGTCCGCCGTGGACGGCTTCCAGGTCGGCGCGCTCGCCGACCTGCTCGTCGGCAAGCTCCCCGAAGGCCCGCAGCTCTACCCGGGCGGCGAGCTCACGGACGAACCCGAGCAGACGCTGGTGGCCGAGCTGATCCGCGAGGCGGCGCTGGAAGGCGTCCGCGACGAGCTGCCGCACTCGATCGCCGTCACCGTCGAAGAGATGCTGCCGCGCGAAGGCCGCGACGACCTCATCGACGTGCACGCCTTCCTGTTCGTGGAGCGGCCCAGCCAGAAGGGCATCATCCTCGGGCACAAGGGCGAGCGGCTGCGCGAGGTCGGCGCCACCGCGCGCAAGAACATCGAGGCGCTGCTCGGCTCCAAGGTCTACCTCGACCTGCACATCAAGGTGGCCAAGGAGTGGCAGCGCGACCCCCGTCAGCTGCGCCGGCTCGGGTTCTGACGTGGCCGAGCCGCCGCGGCCGCCCGCGGACTACAACCCCGGACCCCCGCCCGCGACCAACCTGGTCTGGGGCATCGTCAGCGCCGTCCTGTGCTGCCTCCCGTTCGGCGTCCTCTCGATCTACCAGGCCGCCAAGGTCGAAAAGCTCTGGGCCCAAGGTGACCAGGACGCGGCGCTCGCGTCGGCTCGCGACGCCCGGCGGTGGGCCGTGGTCGCCGCCGTCGCCGGTGCCGTCCTGTGGGTCGCCGCGATCGTGACGATCGTGCTGCTCTTCGGAACGCTCACCGACGACGCCGCGTCGAACTGACGACGACGGCAGCAGGAGGCGATCCCGGTGACCCAGCCCTACCCGCAGTACCCGCCGCCGCCCGGCTGGCTGCCGAACTACGGGCCGCCGCCGGAGAACAACATGGTCTGGGCGATCCTGTCGACGGTGATGTGCTGCATGCCGTTGGGTATCGTCTCCATCGTGAAGGCGAGCCAGGTCAACTCCCTGTGGTTCCAGGGGTTCCACGCCGAAGCGCACCGGGCCGCCGACGAAGCCCGCAAGTGGGCGATGTGGTCGGCGATCTCGTGCGGCATCCTGCTCGCGCTCTACCTCGTGTTCATCCTGGTCATGTTCGCCGTCGTCGGCGCCTCCTTCTGGTCGCTGGTGCCATGACGACCGTCTACACGGGATACCCGGCCCGCGGGGCGAAGGCCACGCTGCGGGCGCTCGGCGCCCCGATGGCCGTCGTGGGCGGGCTCGGCGTGTGCTGCGCGGCCGTCCTGATCGGCGACCCCACGACTCCCGGCGGCTGGCTCCCCGTCTGCCCGACCAAGGCGTTGTTCGGCATCGACTGCCCGGGCTGCGGCGGCATGCGGATGGCCTACAGCCTGATGCACGGCGACCTTCCCGCGGCCTTGCACTACAACGCCGTGTCCCTCGTGTTCATCCTTCTCTTCGTCTGGAGCACGGCCGCCTGGACGGCCGGGCGGCTGCGCGGCCGTTGGGTGAACAGCTGGCTGCACTGGCGCTGGACCCCGCTGACCGTCGGCGTCGTGTTCGCCGTCTGGTTCGTCATTCGCAACCTCCCGTTCGCCCCGTTCACCGGCCTGCGCGTCTGATTTCGACGGACGGGAACCACTTCGCCACGCAGCGCGTCGGACGCTCGCCGGGTTCACCCGGACAGTGGACGCCTGGGCAGCGCTGCCGCAGGTGAACCGAGTACGCTCCCGCGGACCAATGCCGTACATTCGGCGCGGTTCCGCACGGAGCGTGCGGTGGAGTGACCAGCGAGGGGGAGACACAGATGACCGATCCCTACGGTCAGCAGCCGTTCGGGCAGCAGCCCGGTGGCCAGCAACCGTTCGGACAACCGCAGCCCGGTCAGGCGCCGCCGCCGTACGGGCAGCCCGCCCCGTACGGGCAGCCGGCACCGTTCGGCCAGCCGGGAACTCCCTTCGGCGCACCCCAGAACTACGCGAACTGGGGCCAGCGCGCGGTCGCACTGCTGATCGACCAGGCGCCGGTGCTCGTCATTTACCTCATCGCGGTCATCCTCTTCGTCTCCGGCGCCTACGGGCTCGGCGGGACCTTGTACGGCATCGGTGCGCTCGCCGGCATCGGCTGGGCCGTCTACAACCGGTGGATCCAGCAGGGCAACACCGGTCAGTCGCTGGGCAAGCGGATCGCCGGCATCAAGCTGATCGGCGAGCAGACCGGGCAGCCGATCGGCGCCGGGTCGGCGTTCCTGCGCGACCTCTGCCACGTCGTCGACGGCGCGGCCTGCTACATCGGGTTCCTGTGGCCGCTCTGGGACGACAAGAGCCAGACGTTCGCGGACAAGATCGTCGGCACGGTCGTGGTGCAGGCCGACGCGGCACCCGGCCAGACGCCGTTCGGGCAGCAGCCCGGCGCGCAGCAGCCCTTCGCCGGCGGCTACCCGCCGGCGGGCCAGCAGCCCGGCCAGCCGGGCCAGTTCGGCCAGCCGCCGTCCGCTGGTTTCCCGCAGCAGCCCCAGTCCGGCGGTTTCGGCCAGCCCGCGCCGGGTGGCTTCCCGCAGCAGCCGTCGTCCGGTGGGTTCCCGCAGGACCCGTCGTCCGGTGGGTTCGGCCAGCCGCCGCAGCCGGGCGGCTTCGGGCAGCAGCCGGGCCGGCCGCTCGCCCCGCCGCCGGGCGGTTCCGCCTTCGACGAGGTCGAGCGCACGCAGATGCTCCGCCCGGACTCCGCCGGCAGTGGGTCCGCGTTCGACGAAGAGGCCGAGCGGACGCAGATGCTGCGTCCGGAAGGCCAGGGCGACTCCGGAGAAACCCGGAAGATCCAACCCGGTCAGTACGGCCAGCCGCCGAACGACCAGCCGCCGCACCACTGAGGCACGTTTTTTCCGCAGGACCGCCGGGGTGACCCGGCGGACGTTCACGAGTAATTGGGGTAGACGTTCATGACCAATCCCTACGGCCAGCAGCAGCCGCCTTACGGTCAGCAGCCGCAGTCCGGCGGTTTCCCGCAGCAGCAGCCCGGTTACGGCCCGCCGTCGGGCGGGATGCCCGCCTACGGCCAGCCCGCGCCGTACGGCCAGCCCCCGTCCGGCGGCTTCGGCACCCCCGGCTACGGCATGCCCGGCGGTGGCGGCGACATCAACGCCATCAAGGACTACAAGGGCTGGGCGATCGCCTCGCTCTTCCTGGGCGGCCTGATCCTCGGCATCTTCGCGATCATGAAGTCGAACGAGGTCGGCACGTACAAGATGCAGGGCAACTACATGATGGCGGAGCAGGCGTCGCGCACCACCAAGACGCTCTGCCTGATCTCCACCATCCTGGGCAGCATCGGCTGCGTCGTGGCGATCATCGCGATCATCGCCTCGGCCGTGGCCGTCAGCACCTGCTACGGCTACTACTGCTGATCCCGGCGGTTCGGCGGGGCGCTCCACCCCGGCATCACCCGAGAGTGGGACGATGTCGGGGTGGTGAACCTCTACCGCGACACCGGGGTGGTGTTGCGCACGCACAAGCTGGGTGAGGCCGACCGGATCGTCACCCTGCTCACGCGACGGCACGGCAAGGTCCGCGCCGTCGCGAAGGGCGTGCGGCGGACGTCTTCGCGGTTCGGGGCCCGGCTGGAGCCGTTCGGTCACGTCGACGTGCAGTTCTACACCGGGCGCACCCTCGACGTGATCACCCAGGTCGAGACCGTCGACGCGTTCCACCTGCCGCTGGTCGCCGACTACCAGCGCTACACCGCGGCCAGCGCGATCGCCGAAACCGCGGACCGGCTCTCGGCCGAAGAGGGCGAGCCGGTGCTCAAGCTCTACCTCCTCGTCTGCGGCGCCCTGCGGTCCCTCGCCGCCGGGGAGCGGGACGCGTCCCTCGTGCTCGACGCGTTCTTCCTCCGCGCGATGTCCTACGCCGGCTGGGCGCCCGCGCTCACCGAATGCGCCCGCTGCGGCCTGCCGGGCCCGCACGTCGCGTTCAGCGTCGCCGCCGGCGGCTCGATGTGCCAGGACTGCCGCGTGCCCGGCTGCGTGCACCCCGCGCCCGAGGTCCTCGACCTGCTCACCGCCCTCCTGCACGGCGAATGGCCGCTGGCCGAGTCGACGCTGCAGGGCACCCGCCGCGACGCGAGCGGCCTGGTCGCGGCCCATCTGCAGTGGCATCTGGAGCGTCAGCTCCGGTCCCTTCCCCTGGTCGAGCGACGTGCCCGGGAGACCGTGCTGACATCCGGGGCTTCGCCCCGGGCCGGGGGCTCCGCCACCCGGACCCCCGAAGGACAAGGGGTGCGAGGGCAGTAGGGTCGGCCCTGATCGGTTTAACCCATCCAGGGAGGCTCGCAGTGCTGCGCAGGGGACGCGAGAACAAGGCGTCGCGGTACGAGCTGCGGCCCCCGGATCCGCACCCGTCCGGCGCGAAGCCACCGGAGATCCCGCGTGAGCTGGTGCCGAAGCACGTCGCGCTGGTCATGGACGGCAACGGCCGGTGGGCCAACCAGCGCGGCCTGCCGCGGATCGAAGGTCACAAGCGCGGTGAGGCGGTGATGATCGACGTCGCCGCCGGTGCCGTCGAGATCGGCGTCAAGTGGCTCTCGGTGTACGCGTTCTCGACGGAGAACTGGAAGCGCAGTCCTGAAGAGGTGCGGTTCCTGATGGGCTTCAACCGCGACACGATCCGCCGTCAGGTCGACTACCTCGGTTCGATCGGGGTGCGCATCCGGTGGGCCGGGCGGCGGCCGAAGCTGTGGGCGTCGGTGATCAAGGAGCTGCAGGCGGCCGAAGAGAAGACCAAGCACAACACGGCGCTGAACATGACGATGTGCGTCAACTACGGCGGCCGGGCCGAGCTGGGCGACGCGATGCAGCGGATCGCGCGTGACGTCGCCGACGGCAAGCTGAACCCCGACAAGGTCAACGAGAAGACCATCGGCAAGTACCTGTACCAGCCGGACATGCCGGACGTGGACCTGTTCCTGCGGCCGTCGGGGGAGCAACGGACGTCGAACTTCCTGCTGTGGCAGTCGGCTTACGCGGAAATGGTCTACCAGGACACGTTGTTCCCGGACTTCGACCGGACGCACTTGTGGCGCGCGTGCCTGGAGTTCGCGAAGCGGGATCGCCGCTTCGGCGGCGCTGTCGACCAGGCGTCGTCATGAGCGCGACCGAAGCGGCCGAGACCGCGGAACTGCTTACGCAGGCGAAGGAATCGCTCGAGCGCTACCTCGAGGTGCACGTCGACGACGACGGCGCGCTGACGTTCTCCCACGGCGACGTTCCGTGCGTGATCCAGGCGACCCGGCTCGGCGAAGGCCTCACGGTTCTCTCGCTGACCTGCGTGGTCGGCTGGGACCTCACGGACGGGCCGGAGCTGTCGATCGCCGTCGCCGAGCGGGCGGGGCAGGGACTGTTCGGGACGCTGGGCGTCGGGCACTCGGACAACGGCGTGGACGTGACCCTGCGGTACGCGTTCCCGGCGGCGGGCCTGGACGCCGCGGCGCTCGGGACGTTGCTGATGCTGGTGGTGTCGACGGCGTCGCAGCTGCGGACCGATTTGCCGGGAATCGCGCCCGGCGAGTAACCCGCTCGGGGTGTCGTTTTCGCCGCGAACGGCGAATTCCGGCCGGAAACCGGCACTTTTCGACCGTTCGCGGATGTGCGGTGCTCTCGCTGTCGGACCCGGCTGGCATCATCGCCTTCGTGAACATCGTTTCCGATTCGGCTCGGCGCACCCGCCGGTTCCGCATCAGCTCCGTCGAGGTGCTGTGCGCGATCCTGCTGGTCGCGATCCTCGCCCAGGGCCGGCTGCAGCAGGTGTTCGACGTGCCCGCGCTGCGCACGGGCTCGACCGTGTTCGTCGCCGTCTGCGTGCAGGCGTTGCCGTTCCTCGTGCTGGGCGTGCTGATCAGTGGCGCCATCGCGGCGTTCGTGCCGGCCCGGGTGCTGGAGAAGGTGCTGCCGAAGCGGGCCGGCGCGGCGGTCGGTGTGGCGGGCCTGGCCGGGGTCGCGCTGCCGGGTTGTGAATGCGCTTCGGTGCCGGTGGCGCGCCGGCTGATGGGGCAGGGCGTGGCCCCGGCGGCGGCGCTGACGTTCCTCTTGGCGGCGCCGGCGGTGAACCCGGTGGTGCTGGTGGCGACGGCGGTGGCGTTCCCGGGCCGGCCGGAGATGGTGCTGGCGCGCTTCGCGGGTTCGCTGGCGACGGCGATGGTGATGGGCTGGCTGTGGGCCCGCTGGGGCAAGCTGGAGTGGATCACTTCGCGGGCGTTGCGGCGCCTGCCCGAGGTGGCGGCCGGGCAGCGGTGGCGGGTGTTCGCGGAGACGGCCCGCACGGACCTGGTGGAGGCGGGCGGTTTCCTGGTGCTGGGGGCGCTGATCTCGTCGGCGCTGAACGTGCTGGTGCCGGCTCACTGGTTCGGGGTGCTGGGCGACCAGCTGGTGCTGGGCGTCGTGGTGATGGCGGTGCTGGCGGTGGTGCTGGCGCTGTGCAGCGAGGCGGACGCGTTCGTGGCGGCGTCGCTGACGGCGTTGCCGATGCTGCCGAAGCTGGTGTTCCTGGTGGTGGGGCCGGCGGTGGACGTGAAGCTGTTCGCGTTGCAGGCGGGCACGTTCGGCCGGTCGTTCGCGGCGCGGTTCGCCCCGGCGACGTTCGTGGTGGCGATGGCGTGCGCCGTGGTGGCCGGCCTGGTGGTGGGGGTGGCATGAGGCGCGAAACGCAGAACATCCTGCTGATCCTGCTCGGCGGCGCGCTGGTCAAGATCGCGGTCAACGGCGACTACCTGCGGTACGTCAAGCCGGCGCAGCAACCGTGGATCATCGCCGGCGGAGCGGTGATGGTGCTGCTGGGCGCGGTCGCGATCGTGCGCGACCTCCTGGCGGCACGGGCGAAAGCGGCTGCCGAGCAGGACCACGGCCACTCTCATTCGGCGCGCCCGGCGTGGCTGCTGCTGGTGCCGGTGCTGGCGGTCTTCCTGGTCGCCCCGCCCGCACTGGGCGCCGACTCGGTGATCCGCACGGAGGCCCGTGCCCCGGCGAGCGCGGCCGCCGCCAACGCTGCGGCGTTTCCGCCACTGCCCGCGGGGAACGTGGTACCGCTGACGGTGAACGAGTTCGTCAGCCGAGCAGGCTGGGACGCGGCGGGCACCCTCGACAACCGCACGGTCTCGCTGACGGGGTTCGTGGTCCACACGGGCGGCCGCACGCTGCTGGCCCGCCTGGTGATCAGCTGCTGCGCGGCGGACGCGTTCCCGGTGACGGTCCACCTCCGAGGAGGCGAAGCCGACCACCTCCCGAGCGACGCGTGGATCCGGGTGACGGGCTCGGCCGTCCCCCGCACGGCGACGAAGGACAACAGCTACACGCCGGACTTCACGTTGGCTTCGATCACGACGGTCCCGACGCCCAAGGACCCTTACGAGTACTGAGCCGGGGAGCCGCTGGCCCGGTGTGGGCGGGGTGGGCGAGGCCGCGTCGAGACCTGGGACCGAGGCGGCCCGATGTCCGCGTCGGCCTGGGACTTCCTGCGATCGCCGGTGCCGGATCAGCGCGACCCTGAAGCCCGCGTCAGTGCTCCCCGCAGGTCCCCGTGATCTCCACCGTGTGCGAGATCTCCGAAAAGCCGTGCTCGGCGGCGATCTTCTCCGCCCAGCGCTCCACCGCCGGCCCCTCGACCTCGACCGTCCGGCCGCACAGGCGGCACACCAGGTGATGGTGGTGGTGCGCCGAGCAGCGGCGGTAGATCGCCTCGCCCGAGTCCGTCCTCAGCACGTCGATCTCGCCGGCCTCCGACAGCGACTGCAGCGTGCGGTAAACCGTCGTCAGGCCGATTCCGTCGCCGCGTTTGCGCAGCTCGTCGTGCAGTTCCTGGGCCGACCGGAAGTCGTCGACGGTGCTCAGCAGCTCGACGACCGCCGCACGCTGGCGGGTCGATCGGCGCCCGGGCACCGGGGCCTGGCTGCGCGGTACGACGGCGTTCATCACTTTCCTTCCTGCACGTGGGCGACGGCGTCGACGACGATGTGCGCCAGGTGGTCGTCGGCGAGCCGGTACACGACCTCGCGGCCGCGACGCTCGCCCTGGACCACCCCCGCGGTCTTCAGCACCCGCAGGTGCTGGCTGATCAGCGGCTGGGCGACGTCGAGGGCGTCCACCAGCTCGTGCACGCACCGGTCGGCCGCGCGCAGCTGCAGCACGATCGCGATCCGGACCGGGGCCGCCAGCGCGCGCAACAGGTCGCCCGCGTCGTTCAGGACCGACGCGGGCGGGTGGGCCGGGGTCCCGGCCGGTACCGGAGCGCACTCCGCGAGGCCCGGCTGGGCGCCACCTCCGGTGACTGTCGCCATTCCCGCCTCCACGCTGCTCGTCATCGCCGCCGCCGACCATGAATTCCGTAGTCATTGCCGATAACGGCACCACCCATCCTAGTGTTCCCCCGGGTAGCACCCGCTCCGTCACCGCGCACTGCGGACTACGGCCGGTCGTACTCCCCCATTCGGGTGAGTTCGTGGGGAATTGCCTCTTCGGCTTCGCAAGTAGTGGCCGACGGTGCAAGGTTGTCGCGGAGCGTTTCGTCGCTATCTCGTACGCTGGCGACCCGCCCGAGCAGAGCAGTGGGGAGACATGACCCGTTTCGTGACGAAAGCAGCCGCACTGACGGCCGTTCTCTTCCCGCTGGTCGGCGCCGGGGCGGCCGGGGCGCAGAGCCAGGCCGTCGACGAGAAGACCGGGCCGGTCTCGTTCGCGAACATCGCGTCGATCCGGATCGGCGGCGAAGGCCAGCACGGCGGCGCCCTGATCACCGAGACCCAGCGCTCCCCGCTGCTGCCCGGCCAGTCGAAGCTCGGCACGGACCGCGTCACGGTCCCCAAGGACGACGGCGAGCGCGCGACCTTCGGCGGGCACTACCAGATCGACCTCGGCCGCTACAGCGGCGGCAACCCGTACCCGGCGGGCGTCGCGAGCCGGGACCACAACGTCGTCGCCGCGCTGCAGGCGACCACCGTGCCCACCGCCGTCGCCGAGACCAGCTACGCGCTGCGCGACAACTGGCAGGGCGGCGCGAAGGCGGCCGACAACACCGTGCTCGTGCTCGAAGGCGCGAAGACGGCGGTGGACTGCACCGGGCCGGCGAAGCTCACCGGCACCACGTCGGTGACCCGGCTCTGGGTGCGCCAGGGCGGCGGCCTCGGCATCGTCCCGATGCCCGGCGGCAACGCCGGCCTCGAGCTGCAGAACCTGCGGCTCGGCCCGCCCGGCGACATCACGAACGCGAGCAAGGACACGACGGTCTCCGACCTCAAGCTGACCCGCGTCGGCGCGTTCGACCAGCTGATCCGCCAGGACGGCTGGCGAGGCGGCGACTACACCGCCGTCGCCGGCTGGCGCGTCGAGATCACCACCCACGTCAAGGACGCGGCGGGCGCCGCGCTGCAGGACGTGCAGACGAACATCGTGCTCGGCGGGGTCAGCTGCTCGGTGCCGAAGGGGTTCGTCGCGAAGGCCTCGGGCGGCACCGGCGGCGGCACGAGCGCGACGCAGGCCGCGGTGCCGACGCAGGTCCCGGCCGGGTACCTCGGCGCGGCCGCGCCCGACACGGGCAGTGACGGCTCGCGCGTCCCGCTCGGCATCGGCCTGCTCTTCGGCGGGGTGTTCTTCGGGGCCGTCGCGCTGCTGCTCGGCCGGCGCCGCAAGTCCGGGACGGACTAGGTGCTGCGCACCGGGCTGGCCGCCGTCTCGGCGGCGCTGGCCGTGGCCGCTTTCGCGGCCGGTGTCATCCTGCTGACCTGGTTGCCGCCCGAGCCGGCGGCGCTCGCCGCGCCCCCGCCCGGTTCGCTGCCGGGGGAGAACGCGGCCCCGGCCGTGCTGCCCGCGGACAGCGAGTCCGCCGCGCAGCAGCGCCCGGGCACGGTCCGGCTGCCCGGCGGCGCCACCGCCCGCCTGGTCCGGACGGAGCTCACCGACCGCGGCGTCCTCCCGATCCCGCGCGGCCTGGGCGACGCCGCCTGGTGGGGCGCCAAGCTGGGCGCGGCCCAGGGCGCGGCGCTGCTGTCCGGCCACGTGAACTGGGAAGGGCAGCGGGGTCCGTTCGACGAGCTCTGGCGCATGCGTGACGGCGACCAGGTGAGCGTGGTCGACGCGCGGGGTGGCCGCTGGGTCTACCGCGTCGACGACGTCGTGACGCTCCCGAAGGAGACGCTGCCGGAGCAGGCCGCGAAGTGGTTCGGCCAGGACGGCCCGCACCGCCTGGTCCTGGTGACCTGCGGCGGCGACTACGTCGGCGGCACCGAGGGCTACGACGAGAACCGCCTGGTCACGGCCACGCTGGTGACGCGCCCCACCGGCTGACCGGATCCGGTGCAACCTCCTTCGCCGGCCGCCGCATGTGTGTCTTCGCAACGGCACGGACAGCGAAGGAGCACAGGCGCATGCAGGAGCAGAACCCGGCGGAACCGAAGAAGGGCCCCGGCCGCTGGTGGATCGTCGGCGTCGCCGGCGCCTTCCTGGTCGCGGCGCTCGTCGCCACGCTGCTCATCTTCACCGGAAAGGATGAACCCGCCGGCGCGAACGGCACGACCACGCCCGTGGCGGCCGCGGAACAGCCCGCCGGCCGGCAGGCGGAGCCGGACACCGGCCGGGCGCCCGCGCAGCTGTCCCTGCCCGGTGGCGGTGCCGCGAAGCTCGTCCAGGAGGACCTCGACGACGCGGGCGCCCTCAAGATCCCCGAGGGCCTCGACGAAGCCGCCTGGTGGGGCGCGAAGCTCGGCGCCGACCACGGTGTCGCGCTGCTGTCCGGGCACGTGAACTGGAAGGGAAAGAAAGGCCCGTTCAACGAGCTCTGGCAGGTCAAGCAGGGTCAGGAGGTCAAGCTGACCGACGCCGCCGGCGGTGCCTGGGTCTACCGGGTCGACGCGACCGAGACCATCCACAAGTCCGAGCTGGCCGGCCGGTCGGAGCAGCTGTTCGACCCGGACGGCCCGCACAAGCTGCTCCTGGTCACCTGCGGGGGCGAGTACGTCGGCGGCAGCGAGGGCTACGAGGACAACCGCGTCGTGACGGCGTCGCTGGTGTCGCGGCCGTAGGTTCACCTGCGCGAAAAGCGGTGGGCACCGGCGGATACCCTGGACGTTCCAGTCAGACAACCGTCCCGCAAGCTTTCCGGAGCGTGGAGTGCCCACGAACACCATCGATACCGTAGTCAGCCTGTGCAAGCGCCGTGGTTTCGTCTTCCCCAGCGGAGAGATCTACGGCGGTACCCGCTCGGCGTGGGACTACGGGCCGCTCGGGGTCGAGCTCAAGGACAACATCAAGCGCCAGTGGTGGAAGACCGTGGTCCAGGGCCGCGACGACGTCGTCGGCCTCGACTCCTCGGTGATCCTGCCGCGCCAGGTGTGGGTGGCTTCGGGGCACGTCAACGTGTTCACCGACCCGCTGATCGAGTGCCTCTCGTGCCACAAGCGGTTCCGCGCCGACCAGCTCGCCGAGGAGTACGCGGGCCGCACCGGCAAGGAGACCACCGAGGACGACCTGTCCGACGTGCCCTGCCCGAACTGCGGCACGCGCGGCCAGTACACCGCGCCGCGGGACTTCAACATGATGCTGAAGACCTACCTCGGCCCGGTGGAGTCCGAAGAGGGCCTGCACTACCTCCGTCCGGAGACCGCGCAGGGCATCTTCGTGAACTTCACCAACGTCCAGCAGACGACGCGGAAGAAGCCGCCGTTCGGCATCGGCCAGATCGGCAAGTCGTTCCGCAACGAGATCACGCCGGGCAACTTCATCTTCCGGACGCGCGAGTTCGAGCAGATGGAGATGGAGTTCTTCGTCGAGCCGGGCGAAGACGAGACGTGGCACCAGTACTGGATCGACGAGCGCACGAAGTGGTACACGGACCTCGGCATCAAGGCCGACAACCTGCGTCACTTCGAGCACCCGAAGGAAAAGCTCTCGCACTACGCGAAGCGCACCGTCGACATCGAGTACCGGTTCGCGTTCAACGCCGGGCAGGAGTGGGGTGAGCTCGAGGGCATCGCCAACCGCACCGACTTCGACCTGACCACGCACTCGAACCACTCGGGTCAGGACCTGTCGTACTTCGACCCGGTGTCGAAGGAGCGGTACCGCCCGTTCGTCATCGAGCCGGCGGCGGGTGTCGGCCGGTCGATGATGGCGTTCCTGGTCGACGCCTACCACGAGGAGCAGGTCCCGAACGCCAAGGGCGGCACCGACACCCGTGTGGTGCTGAAGCTCGACCCGCGGCTGGCGCCGTTCAAGGCCGCGGTGCTGCCGCTGTCGCGCAACGCCGACCTGACCCCGAAGGCGAAGGCCGTCGCCGACCTGCTGCGCAAGCACTGGAACATCGACTTCGACGACGCCGGGTCGATCGGCAAGCGCTACCGCCGCCAGGAGGAGATCGGCACGCCGTACTGCGTGACCGTCGACTTCGACAGCCTCGACGACAACGCCGTCACGGTCCGCGACCGCGACACCATGGCGCAGGAACGCGTCGCGATCGACAAGCTGGAGTCCTACCTGGCCGGCCGCCTCATCGGCTGCTGAACCGCTTTCCCGCCGAAGCCGCCCCGCACCCCGCGGGGCGGCTTCGGCGCGTTCCACCCCTGACACCTGTCACCCCCAGGTCGTGACGCACGGTCTGGGAACCCGGGCCGCCCGGGCGGCAGCCTGGGGACATGCGAGAAACAGACATCCAGGCGGTGGCGGCGGGGGCCGCGATCCACCTCACCGGCCTGCGGAAGCACTACGGGGACGTCCACGCGGTCGACGGCGTCGACCTCACGATCGCCCCGGGCGAGGTGGTCGCCCTGCTCGGCCCCAACGGCGCCGGCAAGTCCACCACCGTCGACATGATCCTCGGCCTCAGCACGCCGGACAGCGGCGAAGTGCGCGTCTTCGGCCGCAAGCCGATCGACGCCGTCCGCGCCGGCCTGATCGGCGCGATGCTGCAGGGCGGCGCCCTGATGGACGACCTGACCGTCGCCGAGACCGTCGGCATGGTCGCGGCCCTGCACCGCCGGCCGATGCCGGTCGCCGAAGCGCTGCGCGCCGCCGGCGTCGAAGAGCTGGCCGGCCGCCGCGCCAACAAGCTGTCCGGCGGGCAGAAGCAGCGCGTGCGGTTCGCCGTCGCCCTGGTCAGCAACCCCGACCTGCTCATCCTCGACGAGCCGACCGCCGCGATGGACGTCGGCACCCGGCGCGAGTTCTGGCAGTCGATGTACGCCTTCACCGAGTCCGGCCGCACGGTCCTGTTCGCCACGCACTACCTCGAAGAGGCCGAAGAGTTCGCCGACCGGGTCGTGCTGATGCGCCGTGGCCGCGTCGTCGCGGACGGGTCGGTCGCCGAGGTCCGCGCGCTGGCCGGCGGCCGCACGCTGCGGGCCGCCGTCCCGGGCGTCACCGAAGCCGTCGTCGCGGCGCTGCCCGGCGTCAAGGAGTTCGAGCTGCGCGGCGACCGCGTCGCGATCTCCACCGCCGACTCGGACGCGACGCTGTGGGCGCTCAAAGCCGCGGTGCCCGCCGTGCACGACGTCGAGATCAGCGCCGTCGGCCTCGAAGGCGCCTTCCTCTCCCTGACCGCCGACGAGACCCCGGAGTCCGTGCGATGAACGCCACCTACCTGCTCACCGAGATCCGCCGGAACTTCCGGGCGCCGCGGTTCCTGATC
This sequence comes from Amycolatopsis camponoti, assembly GCF_902497555.1. Taxonomy (NCBI): domain Bacteria; kingdom Bacillati; phylum Actinomycetota; class Actinomycetes; order Pseudonocardiales; family Pseudonocardiaceae; genus Amycolatopsis; species Amycolatopsis camponoti. The sequence continues at coordinate 1,535,130 of NZ_CABVGP010000002.1, forward strand.
TTCGTCGTCGCCTTCCCGGTGCTGATGTTCCTGTTGCAGGCCAACGTCTTCACCAAGTCGTCCGATCCGGAGCACGCGCAGATCGTGGCCGTGATCATGATCAACATGATGACGTTCGGCGCGTTCGCCGCCGCGACGAACAGCGGCGCCCGGCTCGCGCTGGAGCGGGCCGCGGGCTGGCAGCGTCAGCTGCGCCTGACCCCGCTGACCGGCAGCGGCTACCTGGCCGGCAAGGGCGTCTCCGGCCTGCTCGTCGGGCTGCCCGCGCTGATCCTCGTGCCGGCGCTCGCCGTGGTGGGCGAAGGGGTGCACCTCGACGCCGCGGGCTGGGTCCGGATCTTCGCCGGCGTCTGGCTCGGCACGATCCCGCTGGTGCTGCTCGGGCTGCTGCTCGGCCAGTTCGGCACGCCGGAGTCGATGCAGCCGATCAACATGCTGGTCACCCTCGGCATGGGCTTCCTGGGCGGGCTGTGGATCCCGATCGAGACGATGCCGGGCTGGATGCACGACGTCGCCCAGATCATGCCGACGTACTGGGTGCTGCAGCTGGCGCGGCCCGCGGTGACCACGGACATGGTCGTGTCGCTGCCGACCGCCGTGGGCGTGCTCGCGGCGTGGACCGTCGTGCTCGGGGCCCTTGTGATCAGGCGTTACTGTAAGGACAGCGCCCGGGTCTGAGGGCCGGGGACAGGGGAATGGGAACGGCGATGGCCAAGGACGAGGCGCAGAAGTACGGGCTGGGCAGCCGCGAGACGTGGTGGGAGGACCCGCCGCCCAACCGCGGCAAGAGCGGGCCGGACAAGTTCCGGTGGCCGTTCCTGTCGATCGTGTTCACCCTGCCCTACCTGATCCCGGTGACGAAGTCGCTGCTGGCCGTGGACCGGGTGACGCCCGGCGTGGTGGCGCTGTGGGTGCTCGTCTACGGCGTCGCGGTGTCCTACGCGCTCTTCCCGGTGGCGTTCGACCGCGGCCGCCCGTTCCGGTTCGCCTACAGCGTGTGGATGCTCGCCCTGGGCCTGACGGTGGTCGCCGCGACGCACACCAACCCGTTCGTCCTGCTCTACGGCACCGCCGCGCTGGTGTTCCTGCTGCCGCTGGCGTGGGTGGTGCTCCTCGACGGCGCGGCGCTGCTGGTCGCGGCGGTGATCCTGCTGGTGAACGGCCGGTTCGGCGACAACTGGGGCGACCTGGTCACCGTCGGGTCGGTGACGATGGCGATGTTCTTCATGTCCAGCCTGGTCCGGGCGGTCCGGCGGCTGCAGCTGGCCAACGAGGAGATCGCCACGCTCGCGGTGGCGAACGAACGCGAGCGCGTCGCCCGTGACCTGCACGACCTGCTCGGGCACAGCCTCACCACGATCACCGTCAAGGCGGGGCTGGCCCGGCGGGTGCTGGAAAGCTCGGGGGACATCCCGCGCGCGGTCGAGGAGATCCGCGAGGTCGAGGGCCTCACCCGCAGTGCGCTGTCCGACGTCCGCGCCACCGTGTCGGAGTACCGCGAGGTGTCGCTGTCGGCCGAGATCGTCGGCGCCCGGGCCGCGTTGCGGGCCGCGGAGATCGACGCCGACCTGCCGCACGCGGTCGACAACGTGCGGCCCGAGCTCCAGAGCGTCTTCGGCTACGTGCTGCGCGAGGCCGTGACGAACGTGCTGCGGCACTCCGGTGCCAAGCTGGTCAGGGTGAAGCTGGGGGACACCTGGCTGGAGGTCGAGGACGACGGCACCGCGACCGAGGTCGTGCCGGGCAACGGCCTGCGCGGGCTCACCGAGCGGCTCGCCGCGGTGGGGGGCACGGTACGCGCGTCGGCGCGGTCCGGGGGAGGATTGACGGTGCGGGCGGAGGTTCCGCTGCCCGAATCCCGCGCGGCCGCTCCGGTCGTGCGCGCCGAACCCGCGGGAGGACTCGCTTGATCCGGGTGTTGCTGGCCGACGACCAGGCCATGGTGCGCGGCGCGCTGGCGACCGTGCTCGGCCTCGAATCGGACATCGAGGTGGTCGGGCAGGTCGGCTCGGGTGACGAGGTGGTGGCCGCCGCGCGCGAGACCGAGCCCGACGTCGCCCTCCTCGACGTGCAGATGCCGGGCAAGGACGGGCTCGAGGCGGCGGCCGACCTCCGGGCCGCGCTGCCGTCGTGCCGGGTGATCATCTGCACGACGTTCGGCCGTCCCGGCTACCTTGCCCGCGCGATGGCGGCGGGCGCGGCCGGGTTCGTGGTCAAGGACGCCCCGCCCGAACAGCTCGTCGAGGCCGTCCGTCGAGTCCACAGTGGACTCCGGGTGGTCGACCCGGCGCTGGCCGCCGAATCGCTGGCCACCGGCGCCAGCCCGCTCACCGGAAGGGAGCGGGATGTGCTGCGGGAGGCCAAGGACGGCAGCACGGTGGCCGACGTCGCTCGCGCGCTCCACCTGTCGGAAGGGACCGTCCGCAACCACCTGTCCGCGGCGATCGGCAAGACCGGCGCCCGGACGCGGGCCGAGGCGGTGCGGGTTTCCGAGGAGCGCGGCTGGCTCTGAGCGGCCGGCGGCCTTCTGACAAGATGGTCCGGGTGGGTACCGCTGAACGCACCAAACCGACGCTGGCGAGCTGGGCGCGCCGGATCGCCTTCGGCACGGTCCTCATGCTGCTCGCGCTCGTCGGCGGCACGGCGTTCCGCGTCTGGCAGGTCGCGCGCGAGAACGACCGCACGGCCGCCGACGTCATCGTGGTGCTGGGCGCGGCGCAGTACAACGGCAAGCCGTCGGACATCTACGCGGCGCGGCTGGAAAAGGCGAAGCAGCTCTACGACGCGGGCGTCGCGAAGACGATCGTCACCGCGGGCGGCAAGAAGGCCGAGGACAACTTCACCGAGGCCCGGGCCGGCCAGCTCTGGCTGACCCGGCACGGCGTGCCTCCGTCCGCGACGCTGGCGGTCGGGGAGGGCAGCGACACGCTGCGCAGCCTCCGCGCGGTCGCCGACGAGGTCCAGGGGCGCGGCTGGCACACGGCGGTGCTCGTCAGCGACCCGTGGCACTCGTTCCGCGCCCGGACCATGGCCGGCGACCTGGGATTGGACGCCTGGACCGCGCCGACGCACAGCGGGCCGATCGTGCAGGAGCGCGTCACCCAGGTGCGCTACATCGTCCGCGAGACCGGCGCGCTGCTGTACTACCGCCTGACGAAGACCCCGGCCGACGATCTCTTCGCCACGTTCCTCGGCTGAGTTTGTCGGTCCTCCCGTTTAGGCTGGCCGGGTGGAGTACACCGAGCACGACACCGCCCGCCTGCTGCCGGAGCCGGCGAAGGGCGCGGCGCTGCCCGGTACGCGGGCGGACGGGCGCAGCGCGTTCTCGCGCGACCGGGCCCGCGTGCTGCACTCGGCGGCGCTGCGGCGGCTCGCCGGCAAGACCCAGGTGGTCGGGCCGGGGGAGGGCGCCGAGGTCACCGGCGTCCCGCGCACGCGGCTGACGCACTCCCTGGAGGTCGCGCAGATCGGGCGGGGCATCGCCGACGAGCTGGGGGCGGACCCGGACCTGGCCGACACCGCGGGGCTGGCGCACGACATCGGGCACCCGCCGTTCGGGCACAACGGCGAGCGCGCGCTCGACGAGGTCGCGGCCGCGTGCGGCGGGTTCGAGGGCAACGCGCAGACGTTGCGCATCCTCACCCGCCTCGAGCCGAAGCTGCTGTCCGACGACGGCGACCCGGTCGGGCTCAACCTGACCCGCGCGTGCCTGGACGCGACCACGAAGTACCCGTGGCCGCGCAAGCCGGGGCAGGTGAAGTACGGCGTGTACGCCGACGACGTCCCGGTGTTCTCGTGGGTTCGCGAAGGGGCGCCGGCCGAGCGGACGTGCCTGGAAGCGCAGATCATGGACTGGGCGGACGACGTCGCGTACTCGGTGCACGACGTCGAGGACGGCGTGCTGGCCGGCCGGATCAAGCTGGGCGTGCTCGCCCACCCGGACGAGCGCGCGGCCGTCGCCGAGGCCGCGGCCAAGCACTTCTCGGCGCAGTCGGTGTCCACTTTGGAGGATGCGGCGGCGGAGCTGCTGGCGCTGCCGGTGGTGGCGGCGCTGACGTCGGCGGAGCCGGACGGTTCCCCGGGCGCCCAGGTGGCGTTGAAGCGGTTGACGAGCGAGCTGGTCGGCCGCTTCACGACGGCGGCGGTCACGGGCACCCGAGCGGAGTTCGGGGAGGGTCCGCTGGGCCGCTACCGGGCGCGGTTGTGCGTCCCGGAGCAGGTCGCGGCGGAGGTGGCCCTGCTGAAGGCGCTGGCGCTGCGGTACGTGATGAGCGACCGCCGCCGGCTGGCGATGCAGGAGGGTCAGCGCGAGCTGCTGGTGGAGCTGGTCCACGCGCTGGCCCGCCGGGCACCGGAGTCCCTGGACCCGCTGTTCGTCCCGGCCTGGAACGCGGCCCGCGACGACGCGGGGCTGCTCCGGGTGGTGGTCGACCAGGTCGCCTCCCTCACGGACGCGCAGGCCCACACGTGGTACTCCTGGCACGTAACCCGCCACCACCGCTGACGGTCCCGCACGGGCATCACCCGTGTCTGCCGGGGCATCACGCGTGATCAGAGGGGCATCACCCGTGTCTGGAGTGGCATCACACGTGATGCCCGCCCAATCACACGTGATGCCCGCCCAATCACGGGTGATGCCCCTTCGGTCACGCGAGTCGACGGTGCGGACCTGGTCGGCCGGTGGTTCTGGCATGCCGCTGTGTGGGTTCGTGTGGGGGATTTGTCACCCTTGGGCGGAGTTCCGCGTGGCCGCCCGGCGGCCTCAACCGTTCCGGTACTCTCGCCCGCATGGCCACGGACAGCCACCTCCGGTTCGCCCTCGCCGTCCACGCGGCCCTCGGTGCCGAGGGCGGGAACTCCTGTTTCTCGCCGTATTCGGTGGCCAGCGCGCTGACCCTGGCCGCCTTGGCCGCGCGGGGGGAGACCCGCGAGGAGCTCGTCGCGCTGCTCGGGGATCCCGGTGAGCAGGCGACCCTGCTGAGAGAGGCCGCGGAGCTCGTCGAAGAGGGCCGGGGCGAGCAGGCCGAGGTCGCCGTCTCCAACACTCTGTGGGCCGATGATCGGCTCCCGCTCGAAGACTCCTTCAAGGCCGAGCTGGCCGGCTGGCCCGGCGCCGCCGTCGCGAGCGCTCCCTTCGAGAAGGAGCCCGAAGCCGCGCGCGCCCTGATCAACGACGACGTCGGGCGCACTACGCGAGGCCTCATCCCCCAGCTGCTTCCTCCCGGCTCGATCGACCGGGACGTCGCGGCCGTGCTGGTCAACGCCCTCTACCTGAAAGCCGCGTGGAAGCTGCCGTTCCGCGAGGCGAACACCTCCGACGCGCCGTTCCACGCGCCCTCCGGTACCCGGGACGTCCCGACCATGTGGCTCAGCGAGCGCGTCGGCTACGCCCGCGCCGCCGGCTGGCAGGCCGTGCAGCTGGTCGCGGCGGGCGGCCTGCAGGCCGTGGTGCTGCTGCCCGATGGTGCTCTCGCCGACGCCGAAGCGGCTCTCGACCAGGTAGCGCTGACGAGCCTGCTCGGCGAGGTGAAGTTCAAGCCCGTCGAGCTCGCGCTGCCGAAGATTTCGCTGGACATCCCCAGCTCGCTCACCGGCGTGCTGCGCGGCCTCGGCGTCCGCACGATGTTCACCGACGGCGCCGACCTGAGCGGGCTCTCCCCGGACCCGCGGCTGACCGTGTCCGAAGTGCTGCACCAGGCCGTGCTGCGGGTGGACGAACAGGGCTTCGAGGGGGCCGCGGCGACCGCGCTGACCATGCGCCTCACCTCGATGATCATCGACGACCCGGTCACCGTCACGGTCGACCGGCCGTTCCTGCTGCTGGTCCGGCACGCCGGCACCGGGGCCCTCCACTTCCTCGCCAGGGTGGTCGAACCGTGAGCTTGAAGTCCGAAGCCGTCCCCGATCTCGTTCCGCCCACCCCCGAACCACCCGAAGGCCCGAAGCGCTGGGCGTGGCAGGACTCCGCCATCACCGGCGGGTTCCTGCTGTTCACGATCCTGCTCTACAACGGGCTCTGGTTCGACCTCAAGCGCGGCTACCTCTGGAACGGCGCCGCCGACCAGAGCCAGTGGGAGTGGTACTCGACGGTCGTCGCGAAGGCCGTCCTGCACTTCCAGAACCCGTTCACGACGGACCTCCAGAACTACCCGTACGGCGTCAACATGGCGGCCAACGCGGCGATGTTCGGCCTGAACGTGCCCCTGGCCCCGATCACGCTGACCTTCGGCGCGACGCTGACGTGGGCGATCGTGCTCACCGCCGGGCTCGCCGGCACCGCGACCGGTTGGTACTGGGTGTTCTCCCGGCACCTGGTGCCGAACCGCACCGCGGCCGCGATCGGCGGCGCGTTCTGCGGTTTCGCCCCGCCGATGATCTCGCACGGCAACGCGCACCCGAACTTCGTCGTGCTGTTCGTGCTGCCGTTCATCGCGCTCAAGACGATCCAGATCGCCCACGGCGAACGCCCGGTGCGCAACGGGATCGTGCTCGGGCTGCTCGTCGCGTGGCAGATCCTGCTGGGCGAAGAGCCGCTGATGATCTTCGCGCTGACCTTCATCGTCTTCGCCGTCGCGTACCTGATTCCGCACCGCGCGGAGATCCGCGGCATGCTGGCGCCGCTGAGCAAGGGGATCGGCGTCGGCGCGGTCGTCGCGCTGCTGATCGCCGGTTTCCCGTTGTACTGGCAGTTCTTCGGCCCGCAGAGCTTCCACTCGCTGCTGCACGGTTCGGCGGGCAACGACACGGCCGCGTTCACGCGCTTCGCGACGCAGTCGATCGCCGGCGCGCCCGAGGCGGCGGCGGACGTGTCGATGAACCGCACCGAGGAGAACGCCTTCTTCGGCTGGCCGCTGATCGTGCTCATGGTCGTGCTCACGATCTGGCTGTGGCGTGACGTCGTTTCGCGCGCGCTCGCGATCACGATGTACGTGATGGCCCTCCTTTCGCTGGGTATCGAAATCACGGTGGCGCACGACGACACCGGCATCCCCGGCCCGTGGAAGTGGCTGGGCCAGCTGCCGCTGCTGGACTCGCTGCTCGAATCCCGGCTCGCGATGGGCTGCATCCCCGTGGTCGGCGCGCTCCTGGCGATCGCGACGCACCGCGTCTGGACGGCGGCGGCCGAGCAACCGGAGCCCCTCGACGGCAAACCCCCCTTCCCGCTGCGCATGATCTGGATCGGCGCGGTGGTGGCGGTGCTGCTGCCGATCGCGCCGACGGAGCTGGTGACCCACGAGCGCCCGCTCTCCCCTCCTTTCTTCGCCGACGGGATCTGGCGCCAGTACATCGCCCCGGGCGGCTCGCTCGTGCCGGTTCCGTTGCCGAGCACCGGTGAGGCCGAACCGCTGCACTGGCAGGTCGACGCGGGCCTCGGCTACCCGATGCCCGAGGGCTACTTCGTCGGCCCGACCTCCCCGGACGACCGCCGCGGCCGCTACGGCGCGGTGCCCTTGCCGACGTCGGACCTGTTCGCGGAGGTCGAGAAGACGGGGCAGGCCGCGGACGTCACGGAAGCCGACCGCACCCAGGCCCTGGCCGACCTGCGCGCCTGGAACGCGGACGTGCTCGTGGTCGGGCCGCGCCAGAACCAGGAAGCGCTGAAGTCCACTGTGGAGCTTCTGCTGCGCAAGCCGGCCGAGTTCGTCGGCGGGGTGTGGATCTGGGACGTGCGCCCGCTGACGCCGTGACCGGCGCCCGGGCGCACCCGGCGACGGTCAGGCCTTCGCGGCGTCCAGGAGGATCGCGATCAGCTCCTTCGGTTGCGAGAACATCGGCCAGTGGCCGGTGCTCATCTCCACCAGCTCCCAGCGGTCGCTCTCGAGCAGCTCCACGACATCCGGCGACGGCGTTTCCCCGTCGAGCAGGCACTTGACGTAGGTCGCCGGGAGCTCGCCCAGCGGACGGGCCAGCTCGGCCGGTTCGGTCAGCGACGCGGCCGGGTGCGGGGTCGAGCCCTCGACGATCCGGGCGACCTCGGCGTCCGAAAGTCCTTGCCCCGCATAGTCTTCCGCGGCCAGCGGTGGCCAGAAGCCGCGTTCGGTCAGGGCCGCGGCCTGCGCCTCGGACCAGGCCGAGGTGAACGACTCGCCGTCGGCCGGCACGTTCGAGTCCACGAACACCACGCGCTCGAGCCGGTCGCCGATCCGCTCGGCCGCCTGCCCGGCCGGGATGCCGGAGTAGCTGTGCCCGACCACCACGACGTCCCGCAAGTCGCCCCGCGAAACGACGTCGACGATGTCTTGCACGTGCCGTTGCTGTCCGGCGGGTACGTCGCGTTTTTCGGCGACCCCGGACAACGTCACCGCGTGCGCGCCGTGGCCCGCTTCGCGCAACCCCGGGACGACGTCGTCCCACGCCCACGAACCGAGCCAAGCGCCTGCCACCAGTACGAATTCAGCCATGCCGGAAACCTAGTGGAGGGGTCCGACAATTTCGGTAGAGTCGGCGCCCGTGACCTCAGTGGACGACCAGGGGCGGACCGAGCCGCCCGTCGACGGCGACGAAGCCGCGATCCTGCTCGGCTTCCTCGACTTCCACCGCGAAACCCTGGCCTGGAAATGCGCGGGGCTGGACGAAGCGGGCCTGCGCGCGACGCACCCGCCGGCCACACTGACCCTGGGCGGGCTGCTCAAGCACCTGGCGTACGTCGAGGACTACTGGTTTTCGTGCGTGCTGTTCGACCGCGAGCCGGCCGAGCCGTGGAACGCCGTCGACTGGCGCGAAAACCCGGACTGGGACTGGGATTCCGCGGCGCGGGACTCGCCCGGGCAGCTCCGCGGACTCTGGGAGGGAGCGGTCGCGAGGTCCCGTGAGCTGTACGCGGAGGCGCTCGCGAACGGCGACCTCTCGCAGCCGTCGAAGCACACGCGGCGGGACGGTACTTCGCCGAGCCTGCGCTGGATCCTGGTCCACATGATCGAGGAGTACTGCCGCCACAACGGCCACGCCGACCTCATCCGCGAGGCGATCGACGGCAGCACGGGCGAGTAGCCTCAGTTCGCCGGCCCGACGAAGAGGCAGAACGGGTGGCCCGCGGGGTCGGCGTAGACGCGCAGCGGCTCTTCCGGGTCGCCCGAGCGGTCCTCCAGCAACCGCGCGCCCAGGGCCAACGCGCGTTCGTGCTGCTCGTCCAGCTCGGCGACCGTCTCCACGGTCAGGTCCAGGTGCAGCATCTGCGGCCGCGGACCGGCGGGCCACGTCGGCGGCGGCAGCGAGGGGACCCGCTGGAACGCCAGCCGCGGGACGCCCGACGAGTCGAGCAGGACCGCCCAGTCGTCCGGATCGCCCGGGCGGAACGAAAAACCCAGCAGCCGCCGGTAGAAGTCCGCCAGCTCGCGGGCGTCGGTCGCGTCGAGGACGACCTGACGCAGCCGCGGGACGCGGTCAGCCACGGCGGTGGGCGATCTGGAAGACGTTGCCGAACGGGTCGCGGACCATCGCGCGCCGGTCGCCGTAGGGCGTGTTCGCCGGCCCCTCGAGGCTCGTCGCGCCGCAGTCCAGGGCCCGGCGGTAGGTCGCGTCCGCGTCCGCGACGTACACGTAGAGGAACGCCGGGAACAGCTCGCGCTCGCCTTCGGCGGACACCATGACCAGCGAGTCGCCGATGCGGATCTCGGCGGGGCGCCCGCCGTCGATCTCACCGGTGGCGCCGAACACCGAACGCAGGAACGCGACGGCGGCGACGAGGTCGCGCACCACCATCCGCGGGACCACCGTCTGGAGGCTCATACCCGCCCACCCAAGCCGGTTCCGGGCGTGATCACAAGTCAGAGCCGCAGGCCGACCAGCTTCACGAGGAACCGGTCGACCTGCTCGACGGCGGGCGGCCACGGCAGGTCGGGCTCGTTGATCCGCTGCGCCAGCATGCCGTTGACGGCGGTCCGCAGGTCGATCGCGACGATCGCCGCGTCGCCGTCCGGGGCCAGGCCCGCGTCCATGCACGCCCGGACCGCGTCGACGGTGCGCGCGACCATGACCTCCTTGAACGGCATGCCGAGCCGCCGGTGGACCTTGCTCTCGTGCAGCACCTTGTAGAGCCCGGGGTGCTCGCGCGCCCACGCCGCCTGCGTCAGGATCCGGGCGCGCAACGCGGCCGCCGGGTCCGGGGCTTCCGCGGCCGCGGCGTCCCCGGTGCCGACCAGCTCCTCGTGGCACCGCCGCATCGCGGCCAGCACGAGCGCGTCGCGGTCCGGGAAGTGCAGGTAGACCGACGTCGCCGCGATCGACACCTCCCGCGCGACGGCCCGCAGGGACAGCGCTTCGTCGTCCGCCAGCTCGTCGAGCATCCGCGCGGCGGCCGTGACGATCTCTTCGCGCAGCAGTTCGCCCTGGCCGCGGGCGTTGGGACGGCGGCGGTTCTCGGTCATGGTCCGCCCAGTGTAGCTGGACACCCATTGCGCTACAGGTGTAGCGTCACTCGCACTACAGCTGTAGCGCTACGAATGTTCACCACATTGAGGGAGCACGACCTTGACCACCACCGCACCACCGACGAGCCTCGAGCGGCTGGCCACACTGGACCCGGCGTTCGCCCAGCTGGTCGGCGCCACCGCGAAGTACGTCCGGGCGATCCCGGAGCTGACCGACCGGGAAAAGACGTTCCTGTGTGTCACGGCAGACGTCTGCCAAGCGAGCCTGGGCCTGGCGTTCGCCGCCCACGTGCGAGCGGGGCTCGCCGCCGGAGTGTCCACATCGGACATCCGGGAGTTGCTGCGGTTCGTCTCCTACGACTGCGGCTACCACGCGGCGACCGCGGGCATCGAGCGGATCGCCGAGCTGGAGCGCGAGCTGGGCATCGACCCGGAGCGGACGGTCCCGGACCCGGTTCCGGACGGGCCCAGCCCGCTGCCGGAGGAGGTGCGGGCGCGGCTGAACGAGCTGGACGAGCACTTCGCCGGTTACTTCGACCTGCAGTCGCGGATGCGTGCCGGGCACGGGCCCGGCACGCTGAGCGAACGCGAGCGCGGCCTGGTCAGCCTCAGTGTCGACGTGCACTACCAGACGCTGGCCGAGACATTTCGCATCCACGTCGGGCGCGCGCTCCGCGGCGGCGCGTCGCCGGAAGACGTGCGCGCGGCCCTGAGGTTCAACGCCCAGTTCGGCGTCACGCGGGCGTGGCACGCATGGGAGGCGCTGAACGAGATCCTGAACTAGCCGAGGACTTCGCCCGCGAGCCGCGTCAGATATCCCGCGAAGCGTTCGCGGTCCTCGCGCGGCCAGTGGCCCACCAGTGCCTCGAACGCCTGACGCTGGTGGGCCTGCGAAGCCGCGAGGAACTCCATCGCCGCCTCGGTGAGCGTCAGCACCGCGCGGCGGGCGTCGCGGGCCGACGTCGAGCGCACCACGAAGCCGTCTCGGCCCGCTTCGGCGACCATCCGGCTGGCCACCGAGCGGTCGATGCCCAGCTGGTGGGCCACGTCGGCGACCGTCACCTCCTCCGCCGCGGCGCCGTCGACGGCCTGGATGACCAGGAGGTTCGGCACCGTCCACGCCGCCGGGGCGCCGTCGGCGAACCGCTCGACGACGTCCGGGGCCCACTGGCGCGCCCAGTGCCGGACCAGCCGGAAGAGCGCGGGACCGCCGTCCGAGGTTGATGCGTGCATAAGGCACGTTATAACGTGTGCTTTATGCACGCATCTCGGAACCTCGCCTTCGCCGGCCTGCTGCTCGGCATGGCCATGGCTCAGCTCGACGGCCTGATCGTCACGGCGGCGCTGCCCTCGATCGGCGCCGAGCTGCACGCCCGCACCGGCCTCGTCGCGGTGACCGCCGCCGGCCTGCTCACGCTCACCGTCGCGACGCCGCTGCACGGCCGGCTCGGCGACCTTCACGGCCGCCGGATCTCGTTCGCCGCCTCGGTTCTCGTGTTCGCCGCGGCCTCGGCGTGGTGCGCCGCCGCGCCCGACCTCGGCTCGCTGATCGCCGCCCGTGCCCTGCAGGGGCTCGGCGGGAGCGGCCTGGTCGTCACGGCGATGAGCGCGCTCGGCGAGCTGTTCGAGCGCGACGAGCTGCTGCGCCGCCAAGGCTGGCAGACGGCGGTGTTCGCGGCCGCCACCCTGGGCGGGCCGCCGCTGGGCGGGCTGCTCGCCGCGGGCCCGGGCTGGCGCTGGATCTTCCTGGTCAACCTCCCGCTGTGCGTCCCCGCGCTGGTGCTCGGCCTGCGCGGGCTGCCCGCGAAACCGAGTCGCACCAAGGAAAAGTTCGACGTCGGAAGCAGCGCACTGCTCGTGGCCGCGGGGTCGGCGGTCGTCGCGCTCGGCACGGTCGACGACCTCGCCCGAAGTCCACTGTGGACGCCGATCCTGGCCGGAGTCGCCGGGGGAGCCGGGTTCCTGTTCGTGCGACGGCAGCGTCGCACCCAGAGCCCGCTGATCTCGCCGAAGGTCTTCGCGGACGCCGTCCTGGCGCGCGCGGTGGTGGTCAACGGCCTCGCCGGCGCCGCGCTCTACGGCACCTTCACCTACGTCGCGCTGGTCGCCGCGCTCGACGCGGGCGCGGCCGGGACCGGCCTGCTGCTCGTCGCGATGACCGCCGGGCAGCTCGCACTGTCCGCGTCCTTCGCCGCGCTGGCCCGCCGGCGCCCGGACATGACGGCGTGGGGCCGGTCCGGCTGCCTGCTCGGCACGGCCGGGCTCGCCGCGATCGCCGTCGCGGCCGCCCTGGACGGCCCGCCGTGGCTGCTCGCACCGGGGCTGTTCGCGATCGGCGCGGCCTTCGCCGTCTGCACGTCGGCTTACACCGTCCTGGGCCAGACGCGGGCGAAGCGCGACCTGATGGGCGTCACGCTGGGCTCGCTGACCTTCGCCCGGCAGGCCGGCGGGCTCGCCGGCGCCGCCGTGTTCGGCTGGCTCGCGCTGGCCACGACCGGCGGGCTCGGCGCCCCCGGCCTCACCGTCGTCTTCGCGTCCGCGGCCGCGATCATGCTCGTGGCCTGGTTCACGGCCCCCGCTGTCACGTCTTCGGAAGCCGTCTCGTCCTCCTCGTGACCGCGAAACGAAGGAGTACACCGATGCCCCGCATCCCAGCCAAGAAGACGTCCGAAGCCGGCCCGTTCCTCAAGCTGGTCTACCGGATCGCCGGGCGGCGCTACGGCGCGGTGCCCGAGCCGATGGCCGTCGCCGCGCACCACCCCGGCCTGCTGCGGGCCAACGCCGTGCACGAGCTGATGGTCGAGCGAGCCTCGAAGAAGGTGCCGGCGAACGTGCGCGAACTCGCCGTCTACCGCGTCGCGACCCGGATCGGCTGCTCGTGGTGCGTCGACTTCGGCACGATGCTGCAGAAGCACGACGGCCTCGACATCGAGCGCCTCAAGAAGATCGACGACTACGCGACCTCGCCCGCGTTCAGCCACCAGGAGCGCCTCGCGATCGCCTACGCCGACGCGATGTCCGGCGAGCGGGTCACCGTCACCGACGAGCAGGTCGCCGAGCTCGAGCGCGAGTTCGGCCGCGAGGGCGTCGTCGAGCTGACCTACCAGGTCGCGCTCGAGAACTCGCGCGCCCGGATGAACAGCGCACTCGGCATCGTCGACCAGGGCTTCACCTCGGGCGACGCCTGCCGCGTCCCGCTCCCGTAGGACCTCGGGAATCGGACCCCGGTCGGACGCGGAACCGGGGCCCGCCGCGGGACCGTTCCGGCATGCACCTCGTCGCCAGTGAACGGATCAAGCTCTTCAGCATCGCCACGCCCTGGGTGTGCGGTGTCTTCGCGCTCGTCGCGCTGGCCGGCCCGGCCGCGATCACCGCGCTGACCGCGTCCGAGTCGCGATTGCCGCCGACGGTCGCGAGCACGCAGTTCGGCTACCAGCTCGGGCTGGTCGCCGTCCTGGTGGCGGCCGCGCTCGCCGTGACCAGCGAGTACCACTCCGGCACGATCCACGGCACCTTCCAGGGCGTGCCGAGCCGGACGCCGGTGCTGGTCGCGAAGGCCGTGGTCGCCGCCGGGTACGCGTTCTTGCTCGGCGAAGCCGCCGCGTTCACGGCTTGGCTGCTCGCGCGGGTCCTCGCCCCGGACGCCGACCTGGCGCTGGACAGCGTCGCGGACTGGAGGATCGTCGCCGGCACAGGGCCGGTGTTCGCGCTGGGCGCTGTCTGCGGGGTCGGCGTAGGCCTGCTCGTGCGGCACACCGCCGGTGCGGTCGCGCTGCTCGTCGCCTACCCGCTGATGGCGGAGAACGTCGTCCAGCTGATCCCGCGCGCGGGGCAGGCGATCCACCGGTGGCTGCCGCTGAACGCCGTCACGAAGTTCCTCAGCGGCCGCGGGGAGGCCAACGCCGGCCGCGACGGCGGGAACGCGGCTGTCCTGTCGGACACGCCGCTGAGCCCGGGCTGGGCCTTGGCCTACTTCGGCGCCTTCGCGGTCCTCCTGCTGGCGGCCGGGATCATTCTGGCGCGGCGGCGGGACGCGTGATCCGGGTGAGCTTGTCCGGGTTGACGATGTCGTAGATGGCGACGATCTTCCCGTCGCGGACGCTGACCGACTGCACGTGCTCGTCGAGCGCGAGGAAGCCCTCGCGGCCCGGCATCGGCGCCAGGTACATCCCGAGGTCGCCGTTGACCAGTACCGGCGCGCCGCGCTCGACCATCCCGGGCGCGTACTTGCGCGTGAGGCCGAGGAGGAACCGGGCGATCTTGTCCGGGCCCAGGATGAGCTGGCGGGTGGTGCGGCCCTTGCCGTTCGAGTCGCCGACGAGCACGACGTCGGGGGCGAGCAGCTCGGTCATCGCCCGGATGTCGCCCTGCTGCAGCGCGGTGACGAACTTCTCGAGGATCCGCGCCTGGTCGTCGAGCGGCACGCGCGGTGCCGGGTCGGCGTCGGCCAGCGCCTTGCGGCCCCGGGACGCGTGCTGGCGCGCGGCCTCGACCGTGACGCCGAGCGCGTCGGCGATCTCCGAGAACGGCACCGAGAAGGCGTCGTGCAGCACGAACGCGACGCGCTGCTCCGGCGTCAGCTTGTCGAGCACGACGAGCGCGGCCATCCGGAGGCCGTCGTCGCGAACCGCGACGTCCAGGGGGTCCTCGCTCACCGGCTGCCCGAACGGCGTGACGACGGGCTCCGGCAGCCACTGCCCGACGTACCGCTCGCGCTGCGCGGCGGCCGACTTGAGCCGGTCGAGGCAGATCCGGCCGACCACCGTGGTGAGCCAGCCCCGCAGCTCGCGGATGGCCGCGCGGCCGGCGTCGTCCAGCCCGGCCAGGCGCAGCCAGGACTCCTGGACCGCGTCCTCGGCGTCGGCGCGCGTGCCGGTCAGCCGGTAGGCGACGCCGATCAGGTGACCGCGGTGCGCGGCGAACTCCGCGGCGAGGGTGTCCTGGGCGGTGGGCGTGGAGGCCATGCCCCGAGTGTGCCGCAAACGGCGAGACTAGAGTGGGTGGCGTGGCAGGACGGATTCGGGAGAGCGACATCGCGGAAGTGCGCGATCGGAACCGGATCGACGAGGTCGTCGGGGAGTACGTGGCGCTTCGCCGCGCCGGCGGGGGCAGCCTGAAGGGCCTCTGCCCGTTCCACAACGAGAAGACCCCGTCGTTCAACGTCCGCCCGACGCACGGCACTTTCCACTGCTTCGGCTGTGGCGAGGGCGGCGACGTGATCAAGTTCATCCAGAAGATCGACCTGATCACCTTCGTGGAGGCCGTCGAGCGGCTGGCCGACCGGGTCGGCATCCGGCTCACCTACGAGGGTGGCGGCGCGACGATCCAGCGTGACCGCGGCAGCCGCAGCCGGCTGATCGAGGCGCACCGCGCGGCCCAGGAGTTCTACGCCGAGCAGCTGGTCACCGACGAGGCGCGCGCCGCGCGGGACTTCCTGTCCGAGCGCGGGTTCGACGCCGCCGCGGCGAAGACGTTCGGCTGCGGCTACGCCCCGGGCGGCTGGGACAAGCTGACGAAGCACCTGCTCACGCGCGGTTTCGAGGTCAAGGAGCTGCTGACCGCGGGGCTGTCCAAGGAGGGCCAGCGCGGCCCGATGGACCGCTTCCACCGGCGCCTGGTCTGGCCGATCCGCGACGTCGGCAACGAGGTCGTCGGCTTCGGCGCGCGACGCCTGTTCGACGACGACCGGATCTCGGCGAAGTACCTCAACACCGCCGAGTCGCCGATCTACAAGAAGTCCCAGGTCATGTTCGGCCTGGACCTGGCCAAGCGCGAGATCGCGAAGCGGCACCAGGTCGTCGTGGTCGAGGGCTACACCGACGTGATGGCGATGCACGCGGCGGGCGTGCCGACCGCGGTCGCGTCGTCGGGCACGGCGTTCGGCGAAGACCACATGAAGGTGCTTCGCCGGCTGATGATGGACGACGACGCCTTCCGCGGCGAAGTCATCTTCACCTTCGACGGCGACGAAGCGGGTCAGAAGGCCGCGCTGAAAGCGTTCGAAGGTGACCAGACGTTCGCCGGCCAGACCTACATCGCGGTCGCGCCGGACGGCATGGACCCCTGCGAGCTGCGCCTGGCCAAGGGCGACAGCGCGGTGAAGGACCTGGTCGCGCGGCGGACCCCGCTGTTCGAGTTCGTCATCCGGAGCACGCTCAAGAACTACGACCTCGACTCGGTCGACGGCCAGGTCTCGGCCCTGCAGAAGACCGTGCCGATGGTGGCGGCGATCAAGGACCGCGCGGCCCGCGACGGCTACGCGTCGAAGCTGGCCTGGTGGGTCGGCTGGCAGGACGTCGCCCAGGTGGTCAACCGGGTCCGCGGCAGCGCGGGCGCCACCGACAAGCGCGGGGGCGCGCCCCTGAAGCAGCCGGCCCGCGTCGGCGCCCCGGCGGAGGCACCGCCGGCACAGGACGTCGCCCGCCCGGCGCCGAAAGACCCGCGGTTCGCCGTCCAGCGCGAGGCTTTGAAGGCCGCGCTGCAGCAGCCCGCGATCGCCGGGCCGGAGTACGACGCGCTGCCGCTGGAGGCGTTCACGCACCCGGTGTACGTCGCGGTGCACGAGGCCGTGCTCAAGGCGGGCGGCGCGGGTTCGGGCCTGACCGGACCGGCGCTGCTGGACGCGGCCGCCCCGCACTGTCCGGAAGGGACGGTCCGGCGCGTGCTGTCCGAGCTGGCCGTGGAACCGTTGCAGGCCAAGGACGAAGTCGACTCGCGGTACATCTCGTCGATCCTCGCCCGGCTGCAGGAGGGGCTCGTCGGGCGGCAGATCGCGGAGATCAAGGGGAAGCTGCAGCGGCTCTCGCCGGTCGAAGCGCCGGACGACTACCGCGCGCTGTTCGGCGACCTCGTCGCGCTGGAGCAGTACAAGAAGTCGCTGGGCGAGCAGGCGGCCGCCGGCGCGTGGGGCTGAGCATGGGTTTCCTGCGCCGGCTGCTGGGTGACCGCACGCCAGACGGGTTCGCCGGTGTTCTGGAGCCGGGCGAGGACGTCGTCGACAGCGCCCCGGTCGAGGGCGGCGGTCACCTGGTCGTGACGCAGCTCGGGCTGTGGGTCCCGGCCGAAGGCGCGGCGCGGCGCGTCGGCTGGCACCTCGTGGGCAAGGCGGCCTGGGCGGACGGCGTGTTCACGCTGACGGAGTCGTCCGAGGTGGGCGCGGCGGGATCGGCGGTCCTGCTGGCCGACCTGCCGCCGGTGCGCTTCCGGCTGCCGGCGCCGGGCAAGGTGCCGCGCGAGACCTACCAGCGCGTCGAGGGTTCGATCCGCTCGCGGCACCGGCAGGAGATCGGGTCCGGCGGAGCGTGGTTCGTGCAGCGCAAGGTGCCCGGCCGCGACGGCAGCGTCCTGCAGGTCCGGCCCGACCCGGGCACCGACGCCGAGCTGGTGGCGGCCATCGCCGAGCAGGCCGCCGCGAAGCTGGTCAACCCCATCGACTAGCAGTACGCTCGTACTCAGTACAAGCGTACTGTTTGTTGGGAGGCGGCTGTGTGGGATCCCGAGAAGTACCTCGACTACGCCGACCTGCGGGCCCGGCCGTTCTACGACCTGGTCTCGCGCATCGGCGCGGCCGCCCCGCGCCGGGTGGTCGACCTGGGGTGCGGCCCCGGAAACCTGACGGTGTCCTTGCGCTCGCGGTGGCCGTCGGCGGTGCTGGAGTGCAGCGATAGTTCACCCGAAATGGTGACCGCGGCCCGCGCCCGCGGCCTCGACGCTTCCCTGCTCGACGTCCGCGACTGGAAGCCGGCCCCGGACACCGACGTCGTCGTGTCGAACGCCGTCCTGCAGTGGGTGCCGGACCACTCCGCGTTGCTTCGCCGCTGGGCTTCTTCGCTGCCCTCGGGGGCGTTCCTGGCGATCCAGGTGCCGGGCAACTTCACCGCGCCCTCGCACGCGCTGACGCGGGAGCTGGCGGCGTCCCCGGCCTGGTCGTCCCGGCTGGCCGAGGTGGTGCTCCGCGAAGACGACGCGGTCTCGAGCCCCCTGGAGTACGCGAACCTCCTGGCCGACGAGGGCTGCGGCGTCGACGCCTGGGAGACGACGTACGTGCAGCCGCTGCGGGGGCCGTCCCCGGTGCTGGAGTGGATAGCCGGGACGGCCCTGCGCCCGATCCGCGCGGCCCTGTCCGACGCGGAGTGGGAGCAGTTCCGCGCGGAACTGGCCCCCCGCCTGGCTTCGGCGTACCCGACCAGGGCCGACGGAACCACGTGGTTCGAGTTCCGCAGGGTGTTCGTCGTGGCCCAGGTCTAGCGGCGCACCTTCTCACTGATCTTGGCCCGCGCAACCCCGGCGGCACCTTGGACCATGGGGTGGTCGACGACCCGGCGGTAGGTGCGCACGAGCTGCTCGTACCGCCCCCGGCCTGCCTTGGCGCCCAGCACGTACCCCAGGCTTGCCCCCAGCAGGAACTTCTTCATCCGCGTCCACGCCTTCCGTCAGTAGGTCGTCCGACTGTCCATTGTCCAGGAAAACGGCCCGCAGGGGGCGGTTGCGCCAAGTGGGGGGTGGGTGCGGAGGGTGTGCGGGCATGGGCTAAAGTTCTTCTTGTCGGTCGGAGAGACCGGCACCGGAAGTGAGCAACATTCCCCTGTAGCTCAACTGGCAGAGCATTCGGCTGTTAACCGGAGGGTTCTTGGTTCGAGTCCAAGCGGGGGAGCAAAGCCCAGGTCGCAGACCTGGGCTTTTTTGCGTCCGCGGTCGGGCGATTCGGTGTCGATTTCGGCAGCCGTCCGACCGGCGGACTGCCCGGCTGCCGACGCTGTTCCGGTGACGCTGTCGGCTGGCTCGCTATGCCGGCCTCGCGTCCGCGAGTGTTATCGACTTCGGAAAGTCCGGGTCTTGGTGCAGGCTGCTGATCGCGGACTGACTTCCGGTTCCGGATCCGGCAGCAGTACCGCCCGCTCGCGGATCCGGTCCACCAGAGCCGCCTGCGCGACGATCGCTCGGCCTTCCAGTCTGACGGCACGCCGTCCCGTACGCGGGACACGAAGCGTCCTACCATTGCCGCAAACTACCCGTGGCGCAGCGTCGCTCCGGCGACTCTGCTGTCCTCGCCGAGGAAGTCCAGTGCCGTGCGGACCGGGTGCACGCCGATGTCGAGTAGCGCGCCTCCAGCGACCTCCGGGTCGTAGCGCGTGTCGCCCGGTGCGGGCGCGGGGATCGTGAACTCCGCCGTCAGTGAGCGGACTGTGCCGATGGTTCCCGCGGCGACTGCTTCGCTCACCGCCGTGTGCTGGGAGTGGCAGCTCGCGCAGCCCAGGACGGCGAAGCGGAGCCGGCTCATGCTCGATCCGTTCCGGCGAAGGGAAGCGGCCGGTCGGCCGCTGGGGGTGGTGCCGACCGGCCGCGAGACGGGGTTGGCCGGCTCAGCCGAAGGAGATCACTGCCGAGGCGACTTCGCTGTAGGACTCGTTCGCTGCGCCCACGAAGCAGCCGTTGGCGACCGTCGTGCAGTCCACCGGGCCCGACGCCGTCGTCAGGACCTTGTGCACCACGAACGACGTCGACACCGCTCCCGTGGCGTCGGTGGTCGTCGTCTGGCTGCCGGTGTCGCACACCGGGCCCGTGGCGCCGCCGGCGCACTCCCAGATCGTCACCGTCTCGTTCGCCGTGTAGCCGGTGGCCGACACCGCCACCGACGCTCCGTCGGCCAGGCCCTCGGCCGGTGACACCGTCACGTTCGGTGCTTCCGGTGCCGCGTCGGCCGCCGTGCTGCCCGCGATGACGACGGCGAACGCCGCCGCAGTTGCCGCGAAGAACCGCACCGTGGTGATTTTGGACATGCAGGAACACTCCGAATCATCAAGGGGAAAGTGCAGGTCAGGAACCACACGGCCGGGGTGGCCGTGATCGTTTGACCGTGTTCCCGATACTAGGAGAGAAGTTCACAACATGGCAAGAAAGAAGTATCAACTGCTTGTTTTCTGCCGGTGCCGAGCACGGACCAGGCCGGGGGCGGAGGCGTCCCGGCCTGGTCCGTGGTCCTGGCGATCACGCCGTCGGCACGGCCTTGATCGGCTTGGCGCCGATGTGCCGCCAGTCCTGCGGCCTCGCCCACTCCTCGAACGTGTGCCAGCCGACGTCGGGGAAGTCGGCGCGGAGGGCGGCGATGTCGGCGGCGAACCCGACGCGGTCGATGTACCGGAACATCGCGCTGAGGTCCGGGCCGAGGAACGGCGCGTCCGGCGAAATCGCCGCGTAGCGAACGGGTTCGCCGATGACCTGTTCCAGGATCGCGGCGGCGGACGCGCCGGTCAGGTCGTCGCCGGCGATGTCGAACCGCTCGCCGAGCACGTCGTCCCGGTGTTCCACCGCGTGGCGCACGAAGCCCGCGATGTCGGCCACGGCGATCTGCTGCAGCGCCCGCGCGGCGGGCATCGGCGTCGGCAGGAGCCAGCCGTCGTCGGTCCGCCGCAGTCCGAAGAAACGGTTCTCCATGAAGAACGCCGGCGCGACGATCGTGTGCGGCACGCGGTTCTCCCGCAGGTACCGCTCGATCGCCGCCTTGCTGTCGAAGTGCGGGACGCCGGTGTCGCGGTCGGCGCTCGCCGCCGACGTGTAGACGATGTGCCCGACCCCCGCGCGCCGCACCCCGTCGATCGCGCCGATCCCCGCGGTGACTTCGAAGTCCGTTCCCGCGTCGAAGGAATCCGAGAGCAGGAACGCCGCGTCGGCGCCGTGCGCGGCCTCTTCGATCGACGCGGCGACGGCGAGGTCGCCGGGCACCACTTGGGCGCCGAGACCGGCCAGTTCGACCGCGGCGGCCGAATCGGGCTTGCGGGTCAGCGCGCGGACGACGTGCCCGCGCCCGAGCAGTTCCCGGGCGACCGCGCCACCCTGCTGGCCGGTCGCGCCCACCACGAGGACGTCGAGACTCATACCGGAACCTCCTGGGTCACGGGCGACACCCGGCCGGCTCGCCGGGTGCGCAGGCTTCGGCTGAGCCACACCAGGCCCGCCATGCTGTAGACCGCGTCGGCGGGCGCCACCAATGCGGACGCCGCGACCAGCACCGGGTGCCGCAGCCCCGCGTCCACCAGCCCGCCGATCCGGTCCCGGACCTGCTTCGGCGTACCGGCGACCACCCGGCTCGCGACGAGCTCGTCGGGCGCCGCGCGGATCGCGGCCTCCACCTGGGCCCGGCCGTAGCGGTGCGGCAACAGGTCCATCGCCCCGCGGAAGTCCGGGCCGAGCGGGTGCTCGGCCCCGAACGCGCGCCACGCGCCCGCGTCGGCGAGCAGTGCGAGGTACCGCACGGACTTGGCGCGCAGCAGCCGCCGCACGTGCCGCTCGTCCCGGCCGAGCACCACGGTCAGCACCTGCGCCGCCTGGATCGCTTCGGGGTCGCGTCCGGCCCGCTTCGCCGCGCCCTGGACCTCGCGCAGCCGCCGCCCGTACTCGTCCGGGTCGACCGGCTCCCACGGGTACCAGCCGTCGGCGTACCGGCCGGTCAGCTCGAGCATTCGCGGGCCGTGCGCGGCCAGCCAGATCTCGGGCCGGCGCCCCTTCGGCGCCCGCAGGTCAAGCACCGCCTGGTCCAGCCGGAAGAACTCGCCCTCGAAGTCGAACGGCTCGGTGGCGTCGAAGCACTTCCGGATGATCTGCACGGCCTCGGCCAGCCGGGCCACCGGCCGGTCGTAGGCGACGCCGTAGGGGTCGAGGTTCTCCCGTTCGCCGGCGCCGAGGCCGAGGATCGGCGGCTTGCGCGTGAAGTGGGACAAGGTCAGGAACGTCTGCGCGAGGCTCACCGGGTGGCGGCGGTGCGGATCGGTCACGCCGACCGCGAGCCGGACATTGCCCGCCTTGGCCGCCAGGTGCCCGAGGGCCGTGGCGAAGTCGAACGCCTCGTCCGGGGTGGGTGAACCCTTGGCCAGGAACGTGAAGCCGGTGTCCCAGACCGAGCGGGGGAACGGGCTCACCAGGTGGTCGACCGTCCACAGTGAACCCATGCCCGCCAGCTTCGCCAGGTTGAGGTGGCCGACCCCCGCCGCGACCGGTGCGCTGGTGGCCCAGACGATCCCGGGCGACACGGAGCGGCTCATCGCGGCTTCGCCTCCAGGACCCAGTTGGGCGGCGTGGCGCGGGTCGTGGTGGCCAGCTCGAACCCGCTGCGGTGGAACAGCGCCCGCCACTCGGCCTCGGTCCGCTCCCGGCCACCGAGGTTGACGAGCATCTCGATGTCCATCAGCTTGCTGAAGTCGAACGTGTTGAGCTCGGGCACGGTGGCCTCGAACAGGATCACGCGCGCGTCCGCGTTGTCGCCGATGCGCCGCCGGATGTTGCCGAGGATGGTGACGCACTCGTCGTCGGTCCAGTCGTGCAGGACGCTCTTCAGGACGTAGGCGTCCGCCACCGGGACGTCGGCGAAGAAGTCGCCGGGGGTGCGCGTGACCCGGTCCTGGACGCCGTTGCGCTCGAGCACCGGGTCCGCGCCGGCGAGCACCTCGGGCCGGTCGAAGAGGATGCCCTTGACGCCGGAGTGAGCGCGCAGCACCGCGGACAGCATGTGCCCGTGCCCGCCGCCGATGTCGGCGATGACGCCGAACCGGCCGAAGTCGCCGAGCCCGCTCAGCTCGTCGGCGGCCGCTTCGCTGAAGGCCGTCATCGCGCCGTTGAAGACCTCCGCCAGGTGCGGGTGCGCGGCGTAGAAGTCGAACGACTGCATGCCGTGCACCTTCCGGAACGCCTGGTCACCGGTGCGCACCGTGTCCACCATCGAGGCGTAGGACTGCAGGCGGCAGGCGTGGCCGACGTGCCGCGCGAAGTTGCGCAGGCTGCCGGGCGTGTCGCTGCGTAGGCAGTCGGCGTCCGGGGTCAGCTCGAACCGGCCGTCGGGCCGCTCGGCGAACACCCCGAGCGAGGCCGCCGCGCGCAGCACGCGGTACAGCGCGTCCGGGTCGGTCTCGGTCGCCGTGGCGATCTCGGCCACCGTGCGGGGGCCGTCGACCAGGTGGTCGGCGACCCCGATCTCGGCCAGCACGTTGATCGAGTGCGAAAGCCACTGCGCGGTGACGAGCATGATCACGCGCACGCGGGGCGGCAGCACGGCCAGGTTCGGGAAGCCCGCCCCGGCGGTCGGCGGGGCGATCACTTCACTGGTCACGAGGTGTCCTCTCATCGGATGGGCTGGGGTGGGTCAGGCCGTCGGCCGGGTCAGCACCGCGGCGGACTGGAAGCCGCCGAAGCCGCTGCCGACGCTGAGCACGACGTCCATGGGGTGTTCGCGGGCGTGCACCGGGACGTAGTCGAGGTCGCACTCGGGGTCCGGGGTGCTCAGGTTGGCGGTCGGCGGGACCACCTGGTGCTGCAGCGCCAGCGCGCAGGCGGCGAGCTCGATCGAGCCGATGGCGCCGAGGGAGTGGCCGACCATGGACTTGATGGAGCTCACCGGCACCGCGCGGGCGTGTTCGCCCAGGCTCCGCTTGAACGCCGCGGTTTCGTGGCGGTCGTTCTGCTTGGTGCCCGACCCGTGCGCATTGATGTAGTCCACTTCGGACGGATCGAGGCGGGCCTGCTCGAGCGCCCGGTCGATCGCCTCCCCCATCTCCCGGCCGTCCGGCCGGAGCCCGGTCATGTGGAAGGCGTTGCTGCGCGCCGCGTACCCGGCGAACTCGGCGTAGATGTGCGCGCCGCGGGCCCGCGCGGCGGACAGCTCTTCGAGGAGCAGGACGGCCGCGCCCTCCCCGATGACGAACCCGTCGCGCTCGCGGTCGAACGGGCGGGACGCGTGCCGGGGGTCGGCGTTGTTCGCCGACGTCGCCCGGATCGCGTCGAAGCACGCGACGGTGATCGGCGAGATCGGCGCGTCGGTGGCGCCGGCCAGGACCACGTCGGCCGACCCCTCCCGGATCAGCGCCGCGCCGTGGGCGACGGCGTCGATGCCGGACGTGCAGCCGGTGGAGATGACCGCCGCGGGCCCTTCGGCGTTCGCCGCCCAGGCGACCTCGGTGGCCAGTGTGCTGGGCACCATGAAGCTGTACAGGTGCGGCACGACGTAGTCCTCGTCGACCTCCCAGTGCTTGCCGTGGTCGCTGAGCACGACGTACTCCCGCTCCAGCGCGGTCGTCGCGCCGACGGCACTGCCGACGCTGACGCCGACGCGCTCGGGCGGGATCGCCCCGAAGTCGAGGCCGCTGTCGGCGATCGCCTCCCGGGTGCTCGTGACGACGAACTGCGCCGCCCGGTCCAGCCGGCGGATCTCGCGTTCGCTCAGCCCGTTCGCCACGGGCGAGAAGTCGACCTGCGCCGAGATCTGCGACCGGAAACCGCTGGGGTCGAACAACGTGATGCGGTCGGTGGCGGTTCGCCCCTTCGACAGCAGGTCCCAGAACTCCTTCTTCCGGATCCCGCCCGGGGCGACGACGCCGATGCCGGTGACGGCGACCCGGCGGCCCTGTGCTGGCGGTGCCATGAGCTTCCTCTCCGAGAACGGTGGTCCTAGGACTCGCCGAACTCGTCGGCGCGGTGTTCGGACACGACCTGGTAGATCGCGAACGGCTTGGCGCGGGTGCCGTCCTGGTGGTCCCGCAGCGGGGCGGTCGACGCGCGGTGGTCCGGGCCGCGCTCCCAGGCGTCGAACTCCTCGAGGCTGGCCCACTCGCTGAGCACCGCCAGCTCCGCCGGGTCGTGCGGCGAGCGCAGCAGCTCGTTGCCGAGCAGGCCCGGCGTCCCGGCCAGGGTCCCGCTGACCCGGTGGTACGCCCGCTCGATCGGCTCGCTGTCGTCACCCCGCAGGTAGAGCAGCACGCGCACCCGGCTCATCGGGACGCGCCGGCGGCCTGCAGCGCGTGCACCACCGTCGTCGTCTCCATCGACCCGCCCGTGCGGAACGGGTGCAGCTTCACCCGGTGCTCCAGGTGCTCGGCGCTGCGTTCGAACTCGCGGAACTCCGGCTCGCTCGTCCAGTCGCTGAGGACGAAGTACACCGGCGCGCCGACCTGCGTGCTGCGCAGCAGCCACTGCCCGAGGTTGGCGGGGTGCCCGGTGATCACGTCGGCGATGTCGAGCCAGGTCTTCTCGAACTCCGCCTCGACACCCTCCTTGATCTCGAACCGGAGGATCACCCGGAAGTTCTCCTGCGCCCCCATCACATGCCCCCGTCGACGGTGATGACCGCGCCGTTGACGAACCCGGCGGCGTCGCTCGCCAGGAAGGCGACGACCGCGCCGACGTCGGCCGGGTCGCCGAGCCGGCCCAGCGGGATCCGCTTGCGGTAGCCCTCCAAGCGCTCTTCGACGGCCGCGCGTTCGTGGTCGGTGGCCCGTTCGGCCATCTCGGTCGCGATGATCCCCGGGGCGACCAGGTTGACGCGCACGCCCTGCGCGCCCAGCTCCTTCGCCAGCGACTTGGTGAGACCGGTGAGCCCGGCCTTCGCGGCCGTGTAGTGGGCGCGCAGCGGAACGCCGATCTCGGCGACCTTCGAGCCGATGTTGATGATGGTGGAGCCCGGCCGCAGGTGCGTCATCGCGCGCTGCGCCAGCAGGTACGCGGCGGTCAGGTTCGTGTCGAGCACCCGGTTCCAGTCCGCCACCTCGAGCTTGACGAACGGGATGTGGCTGATCGCGCCCGCGTTGTGCACGAGGACGTCGAGCCCGCCGAGGCGCTCGCCGCACACCTCGATCAGCCGGTCGATCTCGGTCTCCTGGGCGATGTCGGCCCGCACCACGTGGTGGTTGCCGTCCCGTTCGGACAGTTCGGCTTCGAGGGCCTTCGCCGCGTCGGTGTCGCTCTGGTAGCAGGTGACGACGTCGGCGCCGCCGTCCGCCATGGCGAGCACCACGCCGCGGCCGATGCCGCGGGTCCCGCCGGTGACGAGAACGCGTTTCCTGGCAAGGGTCTTTGTCATGCTCTTCCTCCCTGGGTGAGTCGGGGTGGGTGGGTCAGTCGCCGGCCGCTTCGACCTTGTCCTTGATCAGCTTCAGCTGGCCGGCGGAGTTGGTGTTCAGCCGGTCGGTCATGCCCGCGTCGTCCAGCGGCGCGCCCGGCTTCATCTCGAAGTCCTGCACCCAGCGCATGCGGACGCGGCCGCCGAGGTCTTCGTACTCCCAGAACAGGGACATGTACTTGAAGACACCGGTGTCGACGCGGTGCGCGCGCACGGTCCGGGTGGCCGGGTCGGGGGTCCGCTCGGACACCCAGCTCCAGGTCTTGCCGTTCTCGTCCGGGTGCAGCGAAAGCCGGAACTGCACGGTGTCGCCGCGCTGCTCCAGGATGACGGCTTCGGCGTACTCGCTGAACAGCCGCGGCCAGCCGGCGACGTCGTTGGTCATCCGCCACACCCGGTCGAACGGGGCGTCGATCACGATCTCGTTGTCGGTGTGTCCGGCCACGCCTAGACCACCTCCACGAGGTTGCTGTTGACGTAGGCGACCAGGTCGTCGGGCCGCAGGAGCAGGGTCGCGGAGTCCTCGGGGAAGGAGATCCCCAGCTCCTGCTTGACGCGCGCCTGGATCTCCAGCATCGCCAGCGAGTCGAAGCCGAGGTCGGTGAACTCGGTGGCGCCGATGTCCCCGCCGAGGTCGACCCCGTCGTCGGCGCCGCCCGTGGCGTCCATGATCCGTCTCAGACTGTCCAAAGTGAACACTGCCTGTCTCCCTTCTCGGTCAACCGATTCCGCACTGGCGCACGACCATCGCGGAGTTGAAGCCGCCGTGACCGCGGGCGAGCACCAGCGCGATCCGCACCCGCGCTTCCCGGGGCTCGTCCAGCACCAGGTCGAGGTGGTAGTCGGCGCCCGGCCGGCGGACGCCGACGGTCGGCGGGACCACCGAGTCCCGGATCGCCAGCAACGCGAACGCGACGTCGAGCGCCGCACCGCCCGCGAGCAGCCGGCCGGTCATCGTCTTGGGCGCGGTCACCGGAACGCCTTCCGGCCCGAAGACCGCGGCGATCGCGGCGGCCTCGTCGCGGTCGAGCGCCGGGGTCCCCGCGGCGTCCGCGAAGACGACGTCGACCTCGCCGGGGGCCACCCCCGCGTCTTCCAGCGCTTCCAGCGCCGCTCGGCGGAGCCCGGGCGGCCGCGGCGAACCCGGTGGCGGGTCGAAGGTCGCGGCGTACCCGGCGATCTCGCCGTACCGGTGCGGCGCGCCCCGGTCGACCGCGGCCGCGTTGTCCTCCACGACGGCGATGGCCCCGCCTTCACCGACGACGTGCCCGCACGCGTCGGCGTCGAACGGCAGGTACGCGCGGTCGGGGTCGGCGCGCGTCGACATCCGCCCGGTGGCGGTCTGCGCGACCAGCCCGTACGGGCACAGCGAGGCGTCGGTGCCGCCGGTGACGATCACCGGCGTGCCGGCCCGGAGCAGGCGTCGGGCCTGGCCGATGGCGTCGAGCCCGCCGGCCTGTTCGGTGGCGACCACCCCGCACGGTCCGCGCATCCCGTGCCGGATCGAGACCTGGCCGGTGGTGGCGGCGTAGAACCACGCGATCGACTGGTACGCCCCGACGAACTCGGGGCCCTTCTCCCACAGGCGCTGGATCTCCCGCTGGCCGAACTCGTTGCCGCCGGACGAGCTCGCGGTGACCACCGCCATCTCGTACTCGCCGAGCGCCGCGGGGTCGACGGCCGCGTCGGCGAGCGCGTTCTCGGCGCACACCAGGCCGTGCTGGGTCCACTTGTCGGTCTGCACGATCAGCCCGCGCGGAACGCGGTCGACGGCGTGGAAGCCGGCCAGCTCCCCGGCCACGGTGACCGAGTACCGGGACGCGTCGAACCCGGAGATCGGCCGGATGCCGGTCTTCCCGGCCAGGGTGGCGGCCCAGCACTCCTCGACGCCCATCCCGTTGGGCGCGAGGACGCCGAGACCGGTCACCACGGCGGTGGTCACCGGCGCTCCGCGGCCGCGACCGGCCCGCCGACGTCCATGCCGGCTTCGGTGGGGTCGGCCGGCGCTTCGGTGTCCACGTGCCCGAGTTCGGGTCGCGGGGCGAGCGGGCACAGGTGGAACACCGCGAACGCGGCTTCGGTGCCGCGGTTCTCCAGCCGGTGGCGCACGTCCTTGGGCACCAGGAAGGCTTCGTCCGCGCCCAGTTCGACCGGCTCGTCGTCCACCGTCAGCACGAGCGTGCCGCGGACGACGTAGAGGTACTCCTCGGAGTACGGGTGGTAGTGCTCCGTCACGGACTCGCCCGGCAGCAGCGTGACGCCGCCCATGAACCCGGTGGTCGACCGCACCGTCTTCGGGCTGAGCAGGACCCGCAGGTCACCTCCCCGCCGCCGGTTGGCGGGCACGTCGCCGAGCGCGATCTTCTGCGTCACGTGGCACTCCAGCTGTAGAAGGTCTCGGCCATGGCGTCCTTCGGTTCGCGCCAGCCGGGGTCGTACGGGCTGATGAACTCCCCGAGCCGCTCGTTGATGTCCTTGTAGAGCGGGTGGGACCGGGCCTTGTACAGGTCCCCGGTGATGTCCTCGTCGGCTTCGACGAGGTGGAAGTAGAGCCCGTGGAAGCGGAAGAGGGTCCGGCGGCTCACGCCGATCAGGTGCGGCAGCTCGGACGCGTCCGAATCGGCGAAGATCCGGGCGACGTCCGCGCTGTCGTCCGCACCCATGCGGGCCACGATCAGTGTTCTCTGCACGCGCACCTCCGAAGGTGGTCTCGTTGTCGGACAGGGGTTTCAGACGCGCGCGGGCAGGATTTCGCCCGCGGGGGAGTCGTGCATCGCCAGCTGGGACAGGCAGCGCATCGCGAGCCGGCCGACGACGTCCGGGTAGGACTCTTCGGTCGGCCGCAGCGTCCCGCCGGACAGCGCGGCCAGCAGCCGGGTTTCGTGCGCGAAGGCCGTCGCGTCCCGGGCCACCGCGCGGGCGACGTCCCGCAGGTCACCGGTGTGCTGCCACAGCCGCACGACGGACTCGCCGTTGCGGTACCAGCGTTCGGCGAGCAGCGCGGGGCCGTCCGGGTGCCCGGGCTCCGCCCAGATCGGCACTCGGCTCTCCAGCGCGAAGTCCGCGTGGGCGGGACCCGGGTGCCGGAACCGCATCACCGTGATGCGCGCGAGCCGGTCCGGCGTCGTCGACCCGCCGCAGTCGGCCATCAGGCTGTTTTCGAAGTACCGGAGGAAACCCTGCTCGGTCTGGGTGTCCCGCGGTTCGGCGAGGAACGGGCTCAGCCGCTGCTCGGCGAACTTCACCGTGGTCTGCCGGGACATGTGCCGGGCGACGTCGTCGAGCTCGCCCTGGTACTGGATGATCCGGACCATGCTGTCGTCCCCGATGAACAACCCGGTGGCGGGGATCAGGCCGACCTCGTTCCCGTCCGCGTCGTAGACGACCGGCGAGCCGGTTCGCTTGAACCCCGTGGCCGAGAAGATCTCGGCGATCTCGGCCTCGGTGTCCGGGCGGATGTTGTAACTGATGGCGGCAAACGACACTTTCCTACCTTTCTCACTCGGTGCACCCGGTCAGGTCAGATTCCGCGTGATGCCGGCCCACGCGCTCAGCTCGACGTCGGTCAGCGGCGCGGGTTCCGGCGGGGAACCGGCCGGCGCCCCGTCCTGTCCGTCCGGGACCGGCAGGACGACGAACACGTGGAAGGCGGCGCCCACCGAGCCCAGCGCCGCCAGCGCGTACCGGCCGAGCGCGCGCAGGCGGCGGCGTGACTGTCCACTCTGGACGAAACGGCGGTCCGGCATTCGGCCCCCACCTCCCTTTCCCTCCGGTGCCTCCAGCCAACCTCGGGTGGCTGCGCGCGACCACGTGCTTGTGCCTGCAGGAATGCCGGAACTTCACCCACACCTGCTCAGGTGAGGACGACGGCCGCGTCCTTCTCGCCGTCTCCCCGCTCGGTCACCGCGGCGAACCGGCGCGCGGCGTGTGTCACCAAGTCGGCGTCGAGGCCGTGCTCACGCGCGGTCTGCCCGGCGAGCCGGAGGTCCTTGGCCATCAGGTCGGTCCGGAACGCCGCCGGCACCAGCCGGTCGTCGCGTACGAGCGCGGCCCGGAAGCTCAGCACCGGCGAGCTGAAGCCGCTGCCCGCGATCGCCTCGAGGAGCCGATCGCGGTCGACCCCGTCCGCGGCACCGATGTCGAGCGCTTCGGCCAGGCCAGCCAGTTGCACGCCGAGCAGGGCGTTGAACGCCAGCTTCGCGCTCGCGCCCGACCCGGTGGCGCCGATGTGCCAGGTGTGCTTGCCGATCGCACCGAGCAGGTCCGCCACCTTGGCGACGTCGGCTTCGTCGCCCGCGGCGAGCACGCGCACCTCGCCGGATCGCGCCTGGAACGGGTTGCCGATCAGGCAGGCTTCCACCCGGGACACCCCGGCTTCGGCGAGCCGTGCCGTGCATTCGCGGGAGAACTCCGGTGAGACGGTGGAGGCGTCGACGACCACCGCGCCCGGCTTGAGGCCGTGCACGGCGCCGTCGTCGCCGAACAGCACCTCGTCGACGGCCTCCGGCCCGCTGAGGCTGACCAGGACCGTGCCGGCGTCGGCGACGGCGGCCGCGGGCGTCGCCGCGAACCGCGCGCCGCGCTCGGTCAGCGGGCTCGCCTTCGCCTCGGTCCGGTTGAACACCGAGACCGGCCGGCCCGCGTCGAGCAGCCGGTGGGCGAGCCCCGACCCCATCGCGCCGAGGCCCAGGCACGCGATCGTGGTGTCCGGTCCGGTCATGACGGCTCCTTGTCGAGAGAGGTGATCCAGGTGGCGTCGAGGGTCCCCAGCGCGGCGACGCTGGCCGCGCCGGTGAACACGGTCTTGCCGTGGCCGCGGAGGGTGACCGACAGGGGCCCGGCGTCGGTGTCGACGACCGTCGTTCCCCAGGCGCCTTCCGCCCGCTGGCGGGCGGCCGCGGCGGCGCACACGGCCGTGCCGCACGAACGCATCTCGCCCGTGCCCGGTTCGTACACGCGGGTGCGCAGCCGACCGTCGGCCAGCACGTTGACCCAGGTGATGTCGAGGTCGGCGTCGCCGAACCCGGGGCCGGCCAGCACCGGCTCGGCCGACAGGTCGAGCGCCTCGACCGGCGTCGTCACGAAGCAGACGAGGTGCAGGTTGCCGAGCGAGATGACGCTGCCCGGGTACTCGCGCCCGCCCAGCCGGACCGACGACGAGCCGAGGAACTCCGGCGGCAGCAGCTCGATCGACGTCGTGCCGCGGTCGTCGATGACGGTCCGCTTCGCACCGACGCTGGTCCCGATCCACACCTCGCCCGGCGCGATCAGGCCGGCGTCGAGCAGGTAGCGCGCGATCAGCCCGAGCCCCGGCCCGCACATCGGCGCGACCGTGCCGTCCGGGTTGCGGCAGTCCATGAACCACTCGGCGTCGCCGGCCAGCGCCGGATCGGCGAACTCGGTGCGCACCAGGCGGAGCACGCCGTCGCCGCCGAGGCCGCGGTACCGGTCGCACAGGCCGCGCACGGCGTTCCCGGTCAGCCGGACGTCGTCGTCGGGATCGATCAGCAGCACGAAGTCGTTGCCACCGCAGAAGCCCTTCGCGTACCGCGGTCCCTGGTCAACCGCCGGCGGGGACACGGCGCTCCTCGGCGGACGCACGGGCCTCGAGGAAGTCCGTGAGGTCGAACAGCCGCAGCGCGTTCCCGGCGAGGATGTCCTCGGCCTCGGCTTCGCCGATCGGGAGGTCGCGCACGGCCTGGATCTTGTCCTCGAACTTGACCGGGATCGGCGGCGCGTCGGTGCCGAAGACGATGTGCCGGGCCCCGAGCAGGCGCAGGTTCGCCTCGTGCAGGCTGGGGTGGTCGAAGGTGGTGTCGACGTACAGGCGGCCCGCCAGCTCGCTGGGGCGCAGCGACGACGCGGTCCGGTGCAGCTCCGGCACCGGCGCGCCCGCGGCGTCGTCTTCTCCGCGGTTCTGGGTCGTGCGGTCGTCCCAGTGCCGGGGCCGGACCGCCCAGTCGATGCGGTCGGCGAACAGGCTGAAGGCGCCGCCGGAGTTCGCCGAGATGAAGTTGAGCGACGGGTGGCGTTCCAGCCGGCCGGACAGCACGAGGGCGGCGAGCCCGAGGGTCGCATCGCACGGCCGGCCGAAGATCTCCAGCAGGCCGTAGTTCGCGATGTCCCGGCAGCTCGCGGGCATCGGGCCGGCGTGCAGCAGGATCGGCACGCCGGCCTCTTCGGCCATGGCGAAGAAGTCGTCGGCGCGCGGGGAGTCGAGGTACTCGGCGTCCGCGCTGAAGTTCGCGATGAGCCCGACGAAACCGGGTTCGCGCAGGGTTTCCGCCGCGGCGGCGACGCTCCTCTCGTCGCCGAACACGTCGCAGTAGACGTAGGCGCGCAGGTTCCGCCACCACGTCTGCACGGTCTCGCCGAGCCAGTCGTGCAGCGCGCGCAGCTGGTCGAACGGCTGCTGGTAGCCGAACGGCTGCCGGTACCCGGCGAACCGGTCCGCGGGCGCCATGGTCCGCGCGCCGCTCGGGCTGCCGACGATGGTCAGCTCGATGCCGGCGGCCGCCTTGGCCTCGATCATGCCTTCCACGTCGACCAGGCTGCGGGGCATCGGGGCGCGCTCGGCCGCTTCCGCCGAGATGATGTGCCCGTGGACGTCGATGATCATCGTGCGATCGCTCCCGTCGGGTCCTGGGCGGGCTTGCGGAAGTACAGGCAGCGCATCGCGGAGTCCGCGAAGAACGTCCGGAACCCCTCGGGGGTGCTGAGGTCGGCGGGCTTCTCGAGGTACTGCTGCAGCGCGCGGTCGATCTCCGCGTGCGTCGACTCCATGGACTTCTGGCGCAGCAGTTCGGGCAGCGGGCCTTCGAACTCCATGACGCGCACGACGAGGTTGTCGCGCAGGAAAACGGCGGTCGCCAGCATGCGGCCGACCACGTTTCCGTCGTCGTCGGTTATTTGGAGCGAGTCCGGCGGGGGATAGCGGAGGAGCAAGTTCTCGACTTCGTTCCTGCATTCCCGGCGAAACGTCCAGGCTATCGCCGCAACCTGCGTCATCTGATCACCTCTTGGAGTTCCCGCGAGTTCTCGCAGCGGATCGGATCCGTGCCCCACTCAGGCAAGGATGGGCACGGCACACCCGGCTGGCCAGGAAATCGGGGCAACTGCCGCCGAAACTGCCGATCGGCGCCACTACTTCCGCCAGAACCACATGGCCGGGCTCTCCACCTGGTGTTTAGCTTTGGCGCGTGACGGTATCGAAAGACGAGGCGAGCACTGCCCACGACTTTCGTCGAGCGGCAGTCGGGCAAATGGCGAACGACGGCGTGCACCGCACCTTGCACGAATTGTGGGAGCACGCGGTGCGGGGGCACCGGCACCGCACCGCGCTGATCGCCGGCGGCGAAGTCCTTTCCTACGACGAGGTGAACACCCGGGCCAACCGGCTGGCGCGGCTGCTGGCCGACCACGGTGCCGGACCCGAGCGCGTGGTGGCGCTGGCGATGCCGCGGTCCGCGGCGATGGTGACGAGCGTGCTGGCCGTGGCGAAGGCCGGCGCGGCCTTCCTGCCCGCCGACCTCGCGTACCCGGCCGAGCGGGTCGCGCACATGCTGGCCGACGCCGCGCCGGTGGTGGTGTGCACGACGCGCGCCGGAGCTGCGGCATTGCCCGAAACGGGCGTGCCGCTGGTGGTCCTCGACGACGAAGGACCGGCTGGGGGGCTGGAGAAGCGCCCCGGCACGGACCTGACCGGCGGCGAGCGCACCGGCGGGGTGTCGGCGGCGAACCTGGCCTACGTCATCTACACCTCCGGCTCGACGGGCCGGCCCAAGGGGGTCGCGGTGACCCACGCCGGGCTGGCCGGGCTGGCGAGCGCGAAGGTCGCGGCGATGCGGGTCACCGAGGACAGCCGGGTCCTGCAGTTCGCGTCCCCGAGCTTCGACGCGTTCCTGACCGAGCTCCTGTCCGCGTTCACGGCCGGGGCCGCGCTGGTCGTCCCGTCGGCACCGACGCTGGCCGGCGAGGTGCTCAAGGCGGCGCTGCTGGACGGGCGCGTCACGCACGCGGTCCTGCCGCCGACCGCGGTCGCGACGCTGGCGCCCGAGGACTTCCCCGAACTGCGGACGCTCGTCGTCGCCGGCGAGGCGTGCCCGCCGGACCTCGTCGCGCGGTGGGCGCCGCACGTGCGGCTGCTCAACGCCTACGGGCCGACCGAGGGCACGGTGTGCGCCACCATGACCGGGCCGCTCTCGCCGGCCGAGCCGGTGACCATCGGCACCCCGATCGCCGGGGTCTCGGTGCACGTCCTCGACGCCGAGCTGCGGCCGGTGCCGGCCGGCGAGATCGGCGAGCTGTACCTCGGCGGCGCCGGGCTGGCGCGGGGCTACCTCGGCCGGCCGACGCTGACCGCCGAGCGGTTCGTCGCCGACCCGTTCTCGACGGCGGGCGCTCGCCTGTACCGCACCGGCGACCTCGGCTCGTGCCGCGCGGACGGCGCCATCGTGTTCCACGGCCGCGTCGACGACCAGGTCAAGCTCCGCGGGTTCCGCATCGAGCTCGGCGAGGTCGAAGCGGTGCTCACCCGGCACCCGAAGGTCGCCCGGGCCGCCGCGGTGGTCCGGGCCGACGAGGCCGGCGGCGGGCAGCTGGTCGTGCACGTGGTCCCGGCGAACGGGAGCACGCCCTCGCCGGACGAGCTGCGCGCGCACGCGAGGAAGTACCTGCCCGACCACATGGTCCCGGCCGCCTACCCGGCGCTGGCGGACCTGCCACTGTCGCCGAACGGGAAGGTCGACCGGACCGCGCTCCTCGAACGGGAGGTCCGGCCGCGCGCGGGCGGCCGGCCGCCCGAGACCTCCGCGGAGAAGGCGATCTACTCGATCTTCCTCGAGCTGTTCGAGGGCGCGCCGATCGACGTCGGCAGCAACTTCTTCGAACTCGGCGGGACCAGCATCCTCGCCATCGACGTGATCCTGCGTGCGCAGGAGGCCGGCCTGGAGCTCTCGCCGCGCAGCGTCATCGACAACCCGACCATCGAAGCGCTGGCCGCCGCCGCCCGGAGCGAAGCATGACGACCCGACCGATCGCCGACCCCGGCGCGCTCGAAGACCTCGACCTGGCCTCGCCGACGTTGCACGCCGAGTACGAATTGGGCGAGGTGTGGCGGCACCTGCGCGCCCACCACCCGGTCCACTGGCAGCCGCCGCGCGGGTCGCAACGCGGGTTCTGGGTGATCACCCGGTACGCCGACGTCAACCAGGTGTACCAGGACAAAGCGCATTTCGGGACCGAGAACGGCAACGCACTGGCCACGTTGCTGCACGGCGGGGACTCGGCGTCGGGGTCGATGCTGGCGGTGACCGACGGCGAGCGCCACGACAAGGTCCGCGGCGTGCTGAAGAGGGGCTTCTCCAAGCGGATGCTCGACCTCATCGGGCATTCGCTGCAGGAGACCGTGGACGGACTGCTGCGCGGCGCCCTCGAAAAGGGGGAGTGCGACGCGGCTCGGGACGTGTCGTCCAACGTCCCGCTCGGGGCGATCTGCGACCTGCTGGAGATCCCCGGAGACGACCGCAAGTACCTGCTCGACCTGACCGCGCACGCGTGGAGCTCGGACTACGCCGACGAGCCGCCCGAGGAGAGCTGGGTCGCCAAGAACGAGATCCTGCTGTACTTCAGCCGGCTGGCCAAGGCCCGCCGGGGCGCGACCGGCGACGACATGGTCACGCTGCTCGCCAACTGCCACATCGACG